>JBNJGE010000119.1:0-10825 GCA_051747505.1 Pseudomonadota bacterium
CGACGGACAACCCGTACGTGCTGGGGAACGAGCCCTTCCCCCTTCTCGTCGGCGGCTGAGGGAGCAGGCCGCCCGAGGCGGGCCGCGCTTTTCCTCCCTGGAGCGCGGCCCGCCGTCCCGCCCCGCGCCGACGCAGCCGGCGCGGGGCGGCGTGAACTCACCCGGACCCCCGGGGGTTGTCCCCCCCGGGCGGTCGCCGCGCCGGATGCGGGCGCGGGGCCGGCCGGAAGGACCGGGAGGAGACCAGCCGCATGGCCGAGCGCGAAGGCGGGACCGCAACCGGACGGCGCGAGAGGCAGGCGCGCGAGCCGGAGCATGAAGCGCATGGCGGCGGGCACGACCATGGGGGGCATGAGCGGATGTTCCGCCGGCGCTTCTGGCTGTGCCTGGCGCTGTCGGTTCCCGTCCTTCTGACCAGCCGGACGCTGCAGGGCTGGCTGGGCTTCTCCCTGCCGGGCTTTCCCCTCGATCATCTGGTCGGCCCGGTCTTCTCCACCATCGTCTTCGTCGTGGGCGGTCTGCCCTTCCTGAAGATGGCCGGGGGCGAGCTGGCCGAGCGGCGGCCCGGCATGATGTCGCTGATCTCGCTGGCGATCGCGGTGGCCTTCGCCTTCAGCCTCGCCACGGTCTTCGCGCTGGAGGGAGAGGCGTTCTTCTGGGAGCTGGTCACGCTGATCGACGTGATGCTGCTCGGCCACTGGATCGAGATGCGCAGCGTGCGCCGGGCCTCGGGCGCGCTGGACGAGCTGGCCCGGCTGCTGCCCGACACCGCCGAGCGGGTGACGCAGGGCGGCGGGACGGAGGAGGTCGCCGTCTCCGACCTGCGCGAGGGGGACGTGGTGCTGGTGCGGCCCGGGGCCTCGGTCCCCGCCGACGGGACGGTGAAGGAGGGGGACTCGGACCTCGACGAGCACATGATCACCGGGGAGTCGAAGGCCGTGAGCAAGGGGCCGGGCGACGAGGTGATCGGGGGGACGGTCAACGGCGACGGCAGCCTGCGGGTGGAGGTCGCGAAGACGGGCGAGGACACCGCGCTGGCCGGGATCATGCGCCTGGTCAAGGAGGCGCGCGAGAGCAAGTCGCGCGGGCAGATGCTGGCCGACCGGGCGGCGGGGGCGCTGTTCTACGTCGCGCTGGGCGTGGCGGCGCTGTCGGCCGTGGGCTGGTGGTTCGTGCTGGGCTGGGACCTGGAGCTGCTGCGCCGGGTTGCGACGGTGCTGGTCATCGCCTGCCCGCATGCGCTGGGCCTGGCCGTGCCGCTGGTGATCGCCAACACCACGGCGATGGGCGCGCGGGCGGGCATCCTGGTGCGCGACCGCCGGGCGCTGGAGGCGGCGCGGGAGATCGACACGGTGGTCTTCGACAAGACCGGGACGCTGACGGAAGGAGCGCAGTCGCTGGCCGCGGTCTGCGCGCCGGGGGAGCCGGGCGAGGACCGGGCGCTGGCGCTGGCCGCGGCGGTGGAGGGGGATTCCGAGCACATGATCGCCCGGGCGATCCGCGACGCCGCGCAGAAGGCGGAGGCGGAGGTTCCCGCGGCCTCGGGCTTCGAGGCCAGAAAGGGGCGCGGCGTGCGCGCCGAGATCGAGGGCGAGGTCTGGCGCGTGGCCGGGCCCAACCTGCTCGACGAACTGGGCGCGGCGCCGGGCGAGGCGCTGGAGGCGTTCGCGCGCGAGCAGGGCGGACAGGGGCGCACGGTCGCCTGGCTGCTGCGCGGAGAGACGCCGGTGGCGGGCTTCGCGCTGGCCGACCGGCCGCGGGAGGATGCGCGCGAGACGGTGGCGCGGCTGCGCGAGGCCGGGCTGCATGTCGTGATGATGACGGGCGACAGCGAGGACGTCGCCCGCGCCGTGGCCGAAGAGCTGGGGATCGAGGAGTGGTTCGCCGGCGTGCTGCCCGAGCGCAAGGACGACCGCATCCGCGAGTTGCAGGAGCAGGGGCGGCGCGTGGCGATGGTGGGCGACGGGGTCAACGACGCGCCGGCGCTGACGCGCGCGGAGGTCGGCATCGCGATCGGGGGCGGCACGGATGTGGCGATCGAGTCCGCGGGGATCGTGCTGGTGGAGAGCCGCCCCTCGGACGTTCCGCGCATCCTGCGGCTGAGCCGGCTGAGCCGGCGCAAGATGGTCCAGAACCTGTGGCTGGCGGCGGGCTACAATGTCGTGGCGCTGCCGCTCGCCGCCGGGGTCCTGGCGCCCTGGGGGATCGTTCTGTCCCCGGCGGTCGGGGCGCTGTTCATGAGCGCGAGCACGGTGGTGGTCGCGATCAACGCCCAGCTCATGCGGCGGGCGGAGATCTGAGCGCCCGGCCGCGGGGGATGACGGCGAGGACGTAGAGGGCGGGGCCGGCGAGTAGGACGGCCCAGCCCTCCGGCGCGCCGAGGATCAGCAGGGTCGCGGCGCTGGCGATCAGCCAGAGCAGGGGGATCAGGCCGAGGATTGCCGTGACCAGCGGCCGGCGAAGGAGGGCCAGCGCGGCGAGGGTGGCGAGCGCGGTGGGGTCGGGGGCCATGGCGAAGACCTCCGCCGCCGCCCAGGGGTTCCCCTGCAGCGGGGCGAGCGCCGGCCACAGGAGCAGGGCCGCGGCCATGGCCGCGAGCGCCGCGTGATCGCCGGCGCCTCGCGGGCGGGGCAGGGGGCCGGGCGGGGCGAGCGCCGCCGCCCCGCAGAGCGCCGCGGCCTGCGCCCAGAAGGCGGGCGCGAGCCCGGCGACCGCCCAGTTGATCTCAGCGTAGAGGGGCAGGAAGACGGCGGAGACCCCGGCCCAGCCCGCGGCGAGAACCAGCGCCAGGGCGGCCGGTCCGCGGCGGCGCCGGAAGGCGGCGGCGAGGGCAGCAAGCGCGATCAGCGGCGTCAGCAGGGGCAGAGGCGCCAGCATGGCGTTGGCGCGCATGAAGAGGCGGCGATAGACCTCCTGCGAGAACAGTAGCAGGTCGTCGGGGCTGTAGCCGAGCCAGTCCTCCATCACAGCGAGGCGACGTGCTCGGCCATGCGCCGGCGCAGCGCGGGGTCGGGCAGGGGGTCGCGGGCGGCGGCCTTGTTCTCCCGCACATGCTCGGGCCGCGTGGTGGCGGGGATGGCCGCGGTGATGTCGGGGTGGGAGAGGATGAATTTCAGCAGGAATTTCGGCCAGGTCTCCGCGCCGATCTCGCCCGCCCAGCCCGGCAGCGGCTTGCCGGCGAAGCGGCGGATCAGGGCGCCGCGGCGATAGGGGCGGTTGGCGATCACGGCGACGCCTTTCTCGCGCGCGAGCGGCAGGAGGCGGTCCTCGGCCTCGCGGTCCAGGATGTTGTAGGTGAGCTGGACGAAGTCGAGCGGGCGCCGCGTCATCACCCGCTCGAGGTCCGCGTGGCGGCGGCCGTGGGAGGTGGTCACGCCGACATGGCCGAGCTCGCCCTCCGCCTTCATGGCGAACAGGGTCTCCAGATGGCCCTCGACGGCGCGCAGGTTGTGGACCTGGAGCAGGTCGAAGCGCGGCACGCCCCATTCCCGGCGGGTTCGGGCGATCTGGGCGGGGCCCTCCGTGACGTCGGAGGTCCAGACCTTCTCGGCGGAGAAGAGCGCCGCGGGATGGCCGAGCCGGGCGAGGCCGTGGCCCACCGTCTCCTGCGAGGAGCCGTACATGGGCGAGCTGTCGATGACGCCGCCGCCCTCCTCGAAGAAGGCGGCCATGACCCGCGTGCAGCGCTCCAGCAACGCGGGGTCGCCGCCGACATTGAAGGTGATCCAGGTGCCCAGGCCAACGGCCGGCACGCGGGCGCCGGTGGAGGGGATCACGCGGGTCTCCTCGCCCGCGGCGGCGGCCGGCAGGGCGGGGGCGGCGACGGCGGCGGCGGCCATGCGCAGGAGCGTGCGTCGGGTCAGGGGCATCCGCGGGCGTCCTCCGGGCTCTGGCGTTTCGTCCTTCCCTTCAGATAGGGCGGCGGGGGCGGCCGGTCCGCCCCCCTTGCGCGACAACGCGGTCACGTTCGCTCGGGCTCCGCCTCTGCGGGGCGGCGGCGGGCGGGCGCATTGCGCGCGGGGCGCGATTGTGGCATCGGCTGCCCCGGGGGCCGCGAGGGCCCGCGCTGAGCGATCTCGGAGACCCGGATGACCGACTACGCCGCCGCCCGCGTCGCCATGGTGGACCACCAGGTGCGCCCCTCGGACGTCACCAGCTACCCGATCATCGACGCGATGCTGCATGCGCCGCGGGAGCGCTTCGTGCCCGCGGCGCTGCGCCCGGTCGCCTATGCGGGCGAGCATCTGCCGCTGGGCGAGCGGCGCGTGCTGCTGGATCCGCGGACCTTCGCCAAGATGCTGGAGGCCGCGGAGGTCGGGCCCGACGACCTGGTGCTGGATGTGGGCTGCGGGCTGGGCTACTCGACGGTCGTGCTGGCGCGGCTGGCCGCCGCCGTGATCGGTGTGGAGAGCGACGAGGGCATGGCCCGCCAGGCCGCCGAGACGCTGGCCGATCTGGAGGCCGACAACGCGGCGGTGGAGACGGGGCCGCTGGCCGAGGGGGCGCCGGCGCACGCGCCCTACAACCTGATCTTCGTCGAAGGCGCGGTCGAGGAGATCCCGCAGGCGCTGGCCGACCAGCTGGGCGAGGGCGGGCGGCTGATCGCGATCATGATGCAGGACGGGATCTACGGCCGCTGCGAGGTCTTCACCAAGGCGGAGGGCGTGCTCTCTCCCTGGCCGATCTTCGAGATCACGGCGCCGGTGCTGGAGGGCTTCGAGCGCAGGCGCGAGTTCGAGTTCTGAGGCTCCGGGCGCCGCGCGGGCCCGCCGCGGGCCGCTTTCGTTCTTTCTTGGCGCCGGCCTCTCGGGTAGGGTCCGGGCTGTGGGAGCGCGGGCCGGCCCGCGGCCCGGGACAACGATAATTGCGGGACGAGGGGCATGGAGCTGAGAAAGTCGAGGATGGCGCTGGCGCTCGGGGCGGCGCTGGGGCTGGCCGCGCCGGCGGAGGCGCAGACGACGCTCGCCGACGCGCTGGCCAGGGCCTACGAGAACAGTCCGCGGCTCGCCGCGCAGCGCGCGGATGTGCGCGCCCGGGTGGAGCGGGAGCTGCAGGCGCGGGGCGAGGCGTTCGGCACGATCGAGGGCACGTCGAGCTACCAGTTGCAGAACAGGGACGCTCCGGGAACCTTCGGGGGCGGGCGGTCGCGCGACGACTCGGACCCGTTCTCGCTGGGCGTGTCGGGGGCGATCCCGCTCTATTCCGGCGGGCGGATCGAGAACGCGACGCAGGCGGCGCGCCAGTCGGTGCTGGCCGGGCGCTCGACGCTCGACAGCGTCGAGCAGGAGGTGCTGCTGGCGGCGGTGACGGCCTATGAGGACGTGCGCCGCGACATCGCGCTGGTCGGCGTGGCGCGCAGCAATGTGCGCGTGATCGGCGAGCAGCTGCGCGCCGCGCGCGACCGCTTCGAGGTCGGCGAGGTGACTCGCACCGATGTCAGCCAGGCCGAGGCGCGGCTGGCAGCGGCACGCTCCACGCTGGCCGCGCGCACCGGGGCGCTGGCGCGCTCCCGCCAGGCCTATCGCGCGGCGGTGGGGGAGCTGCCGGACGACCTGCAGCCCCCGCCCCCCCTGCCGGATCTGCCGGAATCGGAGACCGCCGCGATCGCGCTGGCCGAGTCGCAGCATCCCGATCTGAGGGCCGCGCGCTTCGCGGTGGCCCAGGCGGAGTTCGGAGTGAAGCGGGCGATCGGGGGCATGCTGCCCTCGGTCAGCCTGGAGGGCGGCGCGCGCTACGAGGACGGGGCGATCCTGACCGATGACGGCGGGATCTCGGACTCGGACACCAACGCGGTGAATGTCGGGGTGCGGGCCTCGGTGCCGCTCTGGACCGGGGGGCGCAACCCGTCCTCGGTGCGCGAGGCGCAGGCGCAGGTGGCCCAGGCGCAGGCGCAGGTCCACGACGTGGCCCGGAGCATCCGGGAGGCGGTGTCCAACGCCTGGTCGGGGCTGGAGGTGGCGCGGGCCACGATCACCGCGGCGCGCCAGCAGATCCGGGCGGCGCAGATCGCCTTCGAGGGCGTGCGCGAGGAGGCGACGCTGGGCGCGCGCACCACGCTGGACGTGCTCAACGCCGAGCAGGAGCTGCAGTCGGCGCGCGCCGACCTGATCTCGGCCCTGCGGGACGAATACGTCGCCGGCTACCAGCTGCTGGCTGCGGTGGGCAGCCTGACGGTGGGACATCTGGGCCTGGAGGTGGAGGGCTACGACCCCGACGCCTATCGCCGCCAGGTGGAGGCCGACTGGCTGGACTATCCGCGCACGGAGGCGACGGAGTGGAGCAGCTCCCTGAGGCCGTGAGGCCCGGCCGAGCGCGGCGCCACGAGGAGGACTGGCAGTGAAGCAGGAAGATCAGGACAAGGGCGAAGGCGTGACGGCCTCCATCCGCCGCATCGCGCAGGCGGAGCAGGGCGCCGCGCCCGCCGGGACGCAGGCCCTGGCCCTGACGCCGGAGATGCGCCTGGCGCCCGGGCGCGCCGCGCCGCGGCCGGCCGCCCAGGACGAGGACGAGCCGCCGCTGGTGCTGAGCGAGCGCGTGGACGCGGAGGCGGCCGAGCCCGCGGCCCCCGCGGCGGAGGCGCCCGGCGCCCCCTCGCGCGCGCCGGCCGAGGACCCGCGCGCCGCGTCCGGCGTCGCGGCCGCGGCCCCGCGCGGGCAGGGCGAGCCGGAGGAGACGCCTCCGCCCAGCCCGCCCGAGGAGCCGCCCGAGCCGCCCGACGAGACGCCGCAGCCTTTCCCCGAGGAGCCGCCCGCCTCCCCGCCGGAGGAGCCGCCGGCGCCCTCCGAGGTTCCGCCGCAGTCGCCGCCCGAGACCGGGGCGGGCGCGCGGGTCGTCGCGGCTCCCCTCGGCGGGCGCGGCGACACGCGCCAGGGGGGCGACCCCAGGACGGCGCGCCCGACCGGCGGGGCGACGCCCAACCCGGTCTCGGCCACCGGGCTGCCGCGCAACCGCGCGGAGCTGGAGGAGGTCGTGCGCGAGGCCATCCGCAAGGAGCTTGGCGGCGAGATGGGCGAGCGGGTGTCGCGCAACATCCGCGCCCTGATCGCCCGCGAGGTGGAGCGCGCGCTGGACGAGCGGCGCGGCGAGGGCGACGGGCCCGACGGCGGACCGGACAGAGCGGCCTGAGCGGGCCGCGCGCGCGCCGTCAGGCGGCGCGCGCGGGCGCGGCGGGGGCCTCGAGCCGCTCCACCAGTTCCACCCGGCGGGGGCCGAAGCCGTTGAAGCGGGTGACGGTGGCCGTGCCGTAGGCGCCCAGGCTTTCGAAGATCACGTAGTCGTCCTCGGCGAGATCCGCGGGCAGGGCGGGCTCGCCCGGCAGCCGGTCCATTGAATCGCAGGTGGGGCCGAAGACGATCCGCGGCCTCGGCGCGCCCGTGCGGGGGCGGCCGGAGGGCGCGAGCACGCGGAAGGGCGGAACCTCGCCCGTCAGCGGGGCCTCGGCGAGGCCGCCATAGACGCCGTCGTCGAGGAAGACCGCCCCGTCCTCGCGCATCAGCTTGACCCGGGTGACGAGCGCCATGGCGCCGGCCACCAGCGCGCGACCGGGCTCGCAGACCAGCGCGGGGCGGTCGGGGCCGAAGGCGGCCTCCGTCGCGGCGTCGATGGCGGCGAAATAGATCTCCAGCGCGGGGGCCTCGGCGGCCCCGCCGGCGGGGAAGCCGCCGCCGACATTGAGGCGCGCGGGGCGCACGCCGGCGGCGCGGGCGATGCGGGCGGCGGCCTCGACATAGGCGACCCAGGCCTCGGGCGCGCGGCACTGGGTGCCGGGGTGGAAGGTCAGCGAGACCGTGAAGCCGGCGGCGGCGGCGCGGGCGGCGAGGCCGGCCGCGGCGTCCTCGGTGGCCCCGAACTTGCTGCCGAAGTCATAGGCGGCGCCCTTCACCGGCAGGCGGAAGCGCACGGAGAGCTCCGTTCCCTCGGCGGGAAGCGTCTCGATGATCTTGTCGAGTTCGGCCCGGCAGTCCACGGCGTAGGTGCGCACGCCGCTCTCCCGGGCGAAGCGGAGCTCGGCGCGGGACTTCACGGGGTTGTGGTAATGCAGTGCGGCCTCGGGCGCGAGGCGGCGGATCAGCCGGATCTCCTCGGGGGAGGCGACGTCGAAGGCCCGCACCCCGGCCGAGATCAGGCCGAGCAGGACGGCGGGCTCGGGGTTGGCCTTGACGGCGTAGCTGGTCAGGCCTGGAAAGCCGGCCAGGAAGCGCCGTGCGCCGGCGGCGACGGCGGAGGGGCAGAGCAGGAAGAGGGGCTCCTCGGGCCGCTCCTTCGCCAGGAGGGCCTCGACGGACGCGTGGATCGGGGCGGCCTGGGTCATGGCGTCTCCTCCGGCGGATCGGGCGTTGCGCGAGCCCGATATGCGAGCGGAATGCGTCGCGGAAAAGACGCAATATGATGTGCGAAGCTGGCATATCGTCGGAAAAGTCGTCATAGTGTCGGAATGAGCGGGATTCTGGACGAAACTGACCGCGCGCTGCTGGGCCTGCTGGCCCGCAACGCCCGCATGCCGACCACCGAGCTCGCCCGCCGGCTGGGCGTGGCGCGCACCACCGTGCAGGCGCGCATGGAGAAGCTGGAGCGCGCCGGGGTGATCCGCGGCTACACCGTGCGCGCGGATGCGGGCGCGGGGGCGATGATCCGGGCCTATGTGCTGATCCAGGTGGAGCCGCGCCACGCCGCCGGCGTTGGCGCGAAGCTGCAGCGCATGCCCGAGATGGAGAGCCTGCACACCACCTCCGGGCGCTTCGACCTCGCCGCCCAGATCGGGGCGCCCGACACCTCCAAGCTGGACGAGGCGCTGGACCGCATCGCCATGGTCGAGGGCGTGAAGGGGATGGAGACGCTGGTGCAGCTGGCCACGAAGCTCGACCGGCGCTGGTGAGGCCGGGCGGGCTTTCGCAGCCGCGCGCGGCGCGCTAGACGTGCGCGAAACCTTCGCGCAGGAACCGGACCCCTTCGCCATGAGCATGGACAAGACCTTCGACGCGGCCGCCGAGGAGCCCGAGATCTACGCCCGCTGGGAGGCGAGGCGCGCCTTCGAGGCCGGGGCCAACGCGAAGCCGGGCGCGGAGAGCTTCTGCATCGTCATCCCGCCGCCGAACGTCACCGGCTCGCTCCATATCGGGCATGCGCTCAACAACACGCTGCAGGACGTCCTGACGCGCTGGAAGCGCATGCAGGGCTATGACGTGCTCTGGCAGCCGGGGCAGGACCATGCCGGCATCGCCACGCAGATGGTGGTCGAGCGCCGCCTGGCCGAGCAGGGGGAGCCGAGCCGGCGCGAGCTGGGGCGCGAGGCCTTCGTGGACAAGGTCTGGGAGTGGAAGGAGGAGTCCGGCTCCGCCATTCTCGAGCAGCTGCGCCGGCTGGGCGCCTCCTGCGACTGGTCGCGCAACCGCTTCACCATGGATGCGGGCTTTCACGACGCGGTGCTGCGGGTCTTTGTCGGCCTCTACAAGGACGGGCTGATCTACCGCGACAAGCGGCTGGTCAACTGGGACCCGCATTTCGAGACCGCGATCTCGGACCTGGAGGTCGAGCAGGTCGAGGAGAAGGGGAAGCTCTGGCGCTTCCGCTACCCGCTGGCGGACGGGGCGAGCTACGAGCACCCGGTGGAGTTCGACGAGGAGGGGAACCCCACCGCCTGGGAAACGCGGGACTACCTGGTGGTGGCGACCACGCGGCCGGAGACGATGCTGGGCGACACCGGCGTGGCGGTGCACCCGGAGGACGCGCGCTATGCCGGGCTGGTGGGCAAGGACGCGATCCTGCCGCTGGTCGGCCGGCGCCTGCGGATCGTCGCCGACGACTATGCGGACCCGGAGAAGGGCACCGGCGCCGTCAAGATGACGCCCGCCCACGACTTCAACGATTTCGAGGTCGGTCGCCGGCAGGGCCTGAGCGCCATCAACGTCATGGACGCCCGCGCCCACATGGCGCTGGAGGGCAACGCCGATTTCCTCGAGGGCTGCGAGCCCTCGCCCGAGGCGATGACGCTGCACGGCCTCGACCGCTTCGAGGCCCGCAAGCGCCTCGTCAGCCTCGCCGAGCAGCAGGGCTGGCTCGACGGCATCGACGAGGATGTGCACGCCGTCCCCTACGGCGACCGCTCCAAGGTCCCGATCGAGCCCTGGATGACCGACCAGTGGTTCGTGGACGCGCGCACCCTCGCCCAGCCGGCGATCGAGGCGGTGCGCAAGGGCGAGACCGTCTTCGCGCCGAAGAGCTGGGAGAAGACCTATTTCAACTGGCTCGAGAACATCGAGCCATGGTGCATCTCCCGCCAGCTGTGGTGGGGGCACCAGGTGCCGGTCTGGTACGGGCCGGACGGGACGCCCTTCTGCGAGCCCACCGAGGAGGAGGCGAAGGCCGCCGCCCGCGCCCATTACGGCGAGGACGCGAAGCTGGAGCGGGACCCGGACGTGCTCGACACCTGGTTCTCCTCCGGCCTCTGGCCGCAGGGCACGCTGGGCTGGCCGGAGCGCACGCCGGAGCTGGCGCGCTACTATCCCACCGCCACGCTGGTCACCGGCTTCGACATCATCTTCTTCTGGGTCGCCCGGATGATGATGTTCGGCCTGCACTTCATGAAGGACGAGCAGGGGCGGCCGCAGGTCCCGTTCCGGGACGTCTATGTCCACGCGCTGGTGCGCGACGCGCACGGCAAGAAGATGTCGAAGTCGCTGGGCAACGTCATCGACCCGCTGGAGCTGGTCGAGGAATACGGGGCCGACGCGGTGCGCTTCACGCTGGCCTCCATGGCCGCGATGGGGCGCGACATCAAGCTGTCGGTCAGCCGGGTGGCGGGCTACCGCAACTTCTCCACCAAGCT
>JBNJGE010000120.1:0-10792 GCA_051747505.1 Pseudomonadota bacterium
GCGCTGATCGACGAGACGGTGCCCGCGGGCATCCGGCAGGCGGCGGCGCTCGATTTCGGCGAGGCGCTGTCGGAGCGCGACGCGCTGCACAAGCTGCGCGAGACGGCGAAGCGCAACCGGGTGATGACCTCCCTGATCGGGATGGGCTATCACGCCACCGCCACGCCGCCCTGCATCCAGCGCAACATCCTGGAGAACCCGGCCTGGTACACGGCCTACACGCCCTACCAGCCCGAGATCAGCCAGGGGCGGCTCGAGGCGCTGCTGAACTTCCAGACCATGGTGGCGGACCTCACCGCGCTGGACGTCGCCAACGCCTCCCTGCTCGACGAGCCGACGGCGGCGGCGGAGGCGATGACGCTGTGCCACCGCCAGGCCAAGAGCAAGGCGGAGGCGTTCTTCGTGGACGCAGAGTGTCACCCGCAGACGATCAGCGTGGTGAAGACGCGGGCCGAGCCGCTGGGGCTGGAGGTGATCGTCGGCGATCCCTTCGAGGCGCTGGAGCCCGAGAAGGTGTTCGGCGCCCTGTTCCAGTATCCCGGCACGCATGGCGGCATCCGCGACTTCTCGCCCCTGATCGACAAGCTGCACGGGGCGAAGGCGCTGGCCGTGATGGCCGCGGACCCGATGGCGCTGACGCTGCTGAAGGCGCCGGGGGAGATGGGGGCGGACGTCGCCGTCGGCTCCACCCAGCGCTTCGGCGTGCCGATGGGCGCGGGCGGGCCGCACGCGGCCTATATCGCCTGCAAGGACGCGCACAAGCGCGCGCTGCCCGGGCGGCTCGTGGGCGTGAGCATCGACGACCGGGGCAACAAGGCCTACCGGCTGGCGCTGCAGACGCGCGAGCAGCACATCCGGCGGGAGAAGGCGACCTCGAACGTCTGCACGGCGCAGGCGCTGCTGGCGGTCGTCGCCTCCATGTACGCGGTGTTCCACGGGCCCGACGGGCTGAAGGCGATCGCCCAGCGCATCCATGCAAAGACCGTGCGGCTGGCCGAGGGGCTGGAGACGCTGGGCTTCAAGATCGAGCCGGAAGAGTTCTTCGACACCATCGCCGTGAAGGTCGGCCCGCTGCAGGGCGTGATCCTGCGCGCGGCGCGCGCCGACGGCGTGAACCTGCGCAAGGTGGGCGCGGACCGAATTGGCCTCACGCTTGACGAGATGACGCGGGCCGAGGACCTTGAGGCCGTCTGGCGCGCCTTCGGGGGCGAGATGACGGCCGAGGGGCACGAGGCGACGCCGCGGCTGCCCGAGGCGCTGCTGCGCCGGTCCGAGTATCTCACGCATCCGGTGTTCCACATGAACCGGGCCGAGGCGGAGATGACCCGCTACATGCGCCGGCTCGCCGACCGCGACCTGGCGCTGGACCGGGCCATGATCCCGCTGGGGTCGTGCACGATGAAGCTCAACGCCACCGCGGAGATGCTGCCGATCTCCTGGCCCGAGTTCTCGGCGATCCATCCCTATGCGCCCGAGGACCAGATGCAGGGCTATCAGGAGTTGGTCGGGGACCTGAGCGCCAAGCTGTGCGAGATCACCGGCTATGACGCGATGTCCATGCAGCCGAACTCCGGCGCGCAGGGCGAGTATGCGGGGCTGCTGACCATCCGCCGCTGGCACATGGCCAGGGGGGAGCATCAGCGCGACGTCTGCCTGATCCCGACCTCGGCGCACGGGACCAATCCGGCCTCGGCCCAGATGGTGGGCTGGAAGGTGGCGCCGGTGAAGGCGGCGGAGAACGGGGACATCGACCTCGACGACTTCCGCGCCAAGGCCGAGAAATACGGCGACCGGGTGGCGGCCTGCATGATCACCTATCCCTCCACGCATGGCGTGTTCGAGGAGACGGTGCGCGAGGTGTGCGAGATCACCCACGCCCATGGCGGGCAGGTCTATCTGGACGGCGCCAACCTCAACGCCATGGTCGGGCTGGCCCGGCCGGGCGATGTCGGGGCCGATGTCAGTCACCTGAACCTGCACAAGACCTTCTGCATCCCGCATGGCGGGGGCGGCCCGGGCATGGGGCCGATCGGCGTGAAGGCGCATCTGGCCGCGCATCTGCCCGGGGACCCGGTGACGGGGGAGGGCGCGGTGGCCGGCACGCGCTGGGGATCGGCCTCCATCCTGCCGATCTCCTGGGCCTATGTGCTGATGATGGGGGGCGAGGGGCTGACCCAGGCCACAAGGGTCGCGATCCTCAACGCCAACTACATCGCCGCGCGGCTCCGGGGCGCCTACAAGGTGCTCTATTCCGGGCCGACGGGACGGGTGGCGCATGAGCTGATCCTCGACACCCGGCCCCTGCAGCAGAGCGCCGGGGTGAGCGTGGACGACGTGGCCAAGCGGCTGATGGATTGCGGGTTCCACGCGCCGACCATGAGCTGGCCGGTGGCGGGCGCGCTGATGGTCGAGCCCACGGAGTCCGAGCCCAAGGCGGAGCTCGACCGCTTCTGCGACGCGATGCTGGCCATCGCGGCGGAGGCGCGGGACATCGAGGAGGGGCGGCTGGACGCGGAGAACAACCCGCTCAAGCGCGCGCCGCACACGGTGGAGGACCTGGTCGGGGACTGGGACCGGCCGTATTCGCGCGAGCAGGCCTGCTATCCGCCGGGAGCGTTTCGGGTGGACAAGTACTGGCCGCCGGTCAACCGCGTGGACAATGTCTACGGGGACCGCAACCTGGTCTGCACCTGCCCGCCGATGGAAAGCTACCAGGAGGCGGCGGAGTGACGGGGAGGGGCGCCTGCGGGCGCCCCTTTCGCTTTCGGGGGTGACGCGGGATGGCTGAGCCGGGGCCGCCGCGGGCGGTCGTCTTCGATATCGGCCGGGTGCTGGTGGAGTGGGACCCGGAGCGCGTCTATGCGCGCCTGGTCCCCGACCCGCGAGCGCGCGCGGCGCTGGAGGCGCGGGTCGATCTCGCGGGCATGAATCTGGCGGGGGACCGGGAGGGCGACCTGGCCGCGGTGGTGGAGGCCCGGGCGGCGCGCCACCCGGCGGACGCGGCGCTGATCCTGGCCTGGCGGGACCGCTGGCGGGAGATGATCGGGCCGGAGATCGCGGGCTCCGTCGCGGTTCTGCGCGGGCTGAAGGCGCGGGGCGTGCCCGTCTTCGCGCTGTCCAACTTCGCGGCGGATACGTTCCCGGCGGCGCAGGAGATGTTCCCCGTGCTGCGGGCCTTCGACCTAGAGGTGATATCGGGGCGCGAGGGCGTGGTGAAGCCGCAGGCGGAGATCTACGCGATCCTCGAACGGCGCGCCGGGATGTCGGGCGCGGAGCTGTTCTTCGTGGACGACCGGGCGGAGAACGTGGCGGCGGCGCGAGCGCGCGGCTGGCGGACGCATGTGTTCGAGGGGCCGGAGGGGCTGGCGGCGGCGCTGCGGGCCGAGGGGCTGGCGGCGTAGGTGCGCAGGGGGGAAGCCGGTTGCGGCGTTCGGTGCGTTCGGTGGGGGGGGGCGGGGACCCTTTGCAGCGTTTGCCGCTGTTTTTTTCAAAAGATGACGGCAGTGTGAGCGCGCCAGAAATTGGCGCGCGGGCGCCGGCGGCTCTGAATTTCACCTTTGATTGGAAGTATATTTGGCGAATTGCTTTGCGCGCGCGCCGAGGCGGAGGCATTCCCGAAGTCGCTATAATGGCTCCTGAGCCTGGACTTCCAGAACCACGCGGCCGATGGCCTCGCGGTTCGTGATCAGCGCCATGGCCTCGCGGAACTGTTCGAGGGGCAGGGTGGCGTGAAGGCGCGGGGCGATGCGGTTGGCCTGCCAGAGGTCGGTGAGGGCCTCGACACCCTCGCGCCAGCGGGCTGCCCAGCGTTCGCGCTCGTCCGTCTTTCCCCAGCCGAGATACTGGCCGATGTTGAAGCCCGAGACGTGGATGTTCTTGAGCAGGATCAGGTTGGCGGGGACCTGCGGGATCTCGCCCTGCACGAAGCCGATGACCAGCAGGCGGCCGTCGTCGTCGAGGCAGCGCAGGGAGTCGTGGAAGACGGGGCCGCCGACGGTGTCGAAGACGACGTCCACGCCGCGGCCGCCGGTGGCCTCGGCGATGGCCTCGCGGAAGGGGCGGGCGGCGGAGTCGATGACCGTTTCGAAGCCCATCTCGCGCAGCGCCTGCGCCTTCGCCGCTCCGCGCACGACGGGGAGGACCTCGGCGCCCAGCGCGCGGGCGAGCTGGGCGGCGGGCAGGCCGACGCCGCCGGCGGCGCCGTGGACGAGGACGCGTTCGCCCGCCCGCAGCTTGGCGCGCCAGACGAGGGCGCCCCAGGCGGTGAGCCAGCCGATCGGAAGGGTGGCCGCGCTGTCGAGAGGCAGGCCGCCGGGAACGGGGGCGACGTGGCGGGAATGGACCACGACCTCCTCGGCGTAGGCGCCCCAGTCGAGGGCGGCGCAGACGCGCTCGCCGGGGGCGAAGGGGGCGTCGGGGGAGGCCTCGATCACCTCGCCGGCGGCCTCGCAGCCCGGCACGAAGGGCAGGGGGTAGGCGCGCTGATACTCGCCCGAGACCATGAGGTTGGTGGCCCAGGAGACGGCGGCGTAGCGGGTGCGGAGGCGCACCTCGCCGGGGCCGGGCGGGCCGGGGCGGGGGATGCGCTTCAGCTCCAGCTCGTCATGCGGCCGCCAGCTTTCGCAGACCACCGCGCGCATCCGTTCGCTCATCGGCCGTCCCCTCCGCCTGTGGCGGGCAGTAAAGCGCGGCGGGGCCGGCGGCGCCAATCCCCGGGCCCGCGTCAGTCGGGCGCCATCTCGCCCACCACGTCGTAGAGCACGGGCTCGAAGCTGCGGCACAGCGCGTTGAGGCGGCGGGAGAGGGCGCGCATCTCCTCCGAGCGCAGGAGGTTCATGAAGTCCTCGCGCGAGCGCCAGCGGGAGTGGATGGCGATGCGGGTCTGGGCGTCGTTGACGTGAAGGGTGGCGGCCAGGAAGCCGGGGCGGGTGCGGACGAAGCCCTCATAGGCGGCGGTGAGCTCGTCGAGGAGGTCCTGGCAGGTGCCGGGATTGACCTCGAAGGTGGTGATGACGGTCTGGGCGGGCATGTCGGCCTCCGCGCGGTTGCAGGGGGCCAGCCTAACAGGCGAGCGGGGCGGCCTGTAGGGAAAGGCGCCGGCCGCTCGGCCCGTTTCGAGCCGGGGCTTCAGTGCGCCTCCGCCCAGCTCGCGCCCTTGCCGGCGTCGACCACCAGCGGCGTGGCCAGCTCCACCGCTGGAGAGGCGGCCTTTTCCATGACTTCCCTGGCCACCTCCATCGTCCGGTCGGCCTCGCTCTCGGGGACCTCGAACAGGAGTTCGTCATGGACCTGCAGCAGCATCCGCCCGGACAGCCCGGCCCCGTCCAGCGCAGCGGGGATGCGGATCATGGCGCGGCGGATGACGTCGGCGGCGCTGCCCTGGATGGGGGCGTTGATCGCGGCGCGCTGGGCGAAGCCCGCGCGGGGGCCCTTGGCGTTGATCTCCGGCGTGTGGATGCGGCGGCCGAAGAGGGTTTCCACGTAGCCGTCGGCTTTCGCGCGGGCCACGGTGTCGTCCATGTAGGCCTTGATGCCGGGGAACTCGTGGAAATAGGCGTCGATGAACTGCTTCGCCGCCTCGCGCGGGATGCGGAGGCTGTTGGACAGGCCGAAGGCGGAGATGCCGTAGATCACGCCGAAATTGATGGCCTTGGCCTGGCGGCGGATCTCGGGGGTCATGTCCTCCATCGCCACGCCGAAGACGCGCGAGGCGGTGGCGGCGTGGATGTCGCGGCCTTCCCTGAAGGCGGTCTTGAGGGCCTCGATGTCGGCGATGTGGGCGAGGATGCGCAGCTCGATCTGGGAGTAGTCGAGCGAGAGGATGACGTTGCCGGGCTCGGCGACGAAGGCCTGGCGGATCTCGCGGCCCTCCTCCGTCCGCACGGGGATGTTCTGGAGATTGGGGTCGGTGGAGGCGAGGCGGCCGGTGGAGGTGGCGGCCAGCGAGAAGGAGGTGTGGACGCGGCCGGTCTCCGGGTTGATGTGGGTCTGCAGGGCGTCGGTGTAGGTGGATTTGAGCTTGGAGACCTGGCGCCAGTCGAGCACGCGGGCGGCGAGGTCGGAGCCCTGCTCGGCGGCGAGGGTTTCAAGGACGTCGGCGCCGGTGCCCCAGGCGCCGGCCTTGCCCTTCTTGCCGCCGGGCAGGCCGAGCTTGTCGAAGAGGATCTCGCCGAGCTGCTTGGGGGAGCCGACGTTGAATTTCTCTCCCGCCAGCTCCTGGATCTCGGCCTCCAGCCCCGCCATGCGCTGGGCGAATCGCGACGACATGCGGGAGAGCTGGTCGCGGTCCACCTTGACCCCGGCCAGCTCCATCTGGGCCAGCACGGGGACGAGGGGGCGCTCCAGCGTCTCGTAGACGGTCGTGGCCTGCGCCCCGGGCAGCCGGGGCTTGAGGATGCGGTGCAGGCGCAGGGTGACGTCGGCGTCCTCGGCGGCGTAGGGGGCGGCCTTGTCGATGGGGACGCGGTCGAAGGTGATGGCGGACTTGCCCGTGCCGATGACGTCCTTGATGGGGATGGGCTGGTGGTCGAGGTAGCGGTCCGACAGCGCGTCCATGCCGTGGGCGTGCAGGCCGGAGGCCTGCGCGTAGGAGATGAGCATGGTGTCGTCGATGGGCGCGACCTCGAGCCCGGCGCGGAACAGGACCTTGAGGTCGTATTTGAGGTTCTGGCCGATCTTGAGGATCGCCGGGTCGCGCAGGACGGGGGCGAGAAGGTCGAGGACCTGCCGGCGGGGCATCTGGCCCTCGGCGAGCTCGCCGCCGCCGAGCAGGTCGGTCTCGCCCGCGACATGGGCGAAGGGGATGTAGCAGGCTTCGCCGGGCTCGACGGAGAGGGAGACGCCGACGAGTTCGGCGGCCATCTCGTCCAGCGAGGTGGTCTCGGTGTCGATGGCGACCCAGCCGCGGTCGCGGATGCGGGCGAGCCACGCCTCCAGCGCCCCGGCGTCGCGGACGATCTCGTAGGCGGAGGGGTCGATGGGGGCCTTGAGGGCGGGGTCCTCCCAGGGGCCGGTCTCGGCGGCGTGCGCCTCGGGGCCCTCGGCCGCGGCGGCGGCGGAGCCGGCGGGGGCGGAGGGCTCGGGCAGGTCGGTGATCCCGAGGCGCTCGGCGACGCGGGCGGTCAGGGTGCGGAACTCCATCAGGCGGAGGAAGCCGAGGAGGTCGTCGGGGTCGGGGTCGCGGATCTCGAGGGCGTCGGGGGGGAGCTCGACGGGGACCTCGTCGCAGAGCTCCACGAGCCGGCGGGAGATGCGGATCTGCTCGGCGTGGTCGAGGAGGGTCTGGCGGCGCCTGGGCTGCTTTATCTCCTCGGCGCGGGCGAGGAGGGTCTCCACGTCGCCGAAGTCGTTGATGAGCTGGGCGGCGGTCTTGATCCCGATTCCGGGGGCGCCGGGGACGTTGTCGGTGGAGTCGCCGGCCAGCGCCTGGACGTCCACGACGTGCTCGGGCGCGACGCCGAACTTCTCGCGCACGCCGTCGGCGTCGATGATCTCGTCGGCGCCGCCGCGCAGGCCGGGCTTGTTCATCACCACGTCGCCGTGGCGGCCGACGAGCTGCATCAGGTCCTTGTCGGAGCTGACGATGGTCACCTTCGCCCCGGCCTCGCCCGCGAGGCGGGCGTAGGTGGCGATGATGTCGTCGGCCTCCCACCCCTCCATCTCGATGCAGGGCAGGTTGAAGGCGCGGGTGGCGTCGCGGATGAGCCCGAACTGGGGGCGGAGGTCCTCCGGCGGCTCGGGCCGGTGGGCCTTGTAGTCCGGGTAGATGTCGTTGCGGAATGTCCTGGCGGAGTAGTCGAAGATCACCGCGGCATGGGTCGGGGCGCCCTCCGAGCCGGTCTGGCGGGCCTCGATCATCTTCTGGAGCATGTTGCAGAAGCCGGCCACGGCCCCGACCGGCAGCCCGTCGGAGCGGCGGGTGAGCGGGGGCAGGGCGTGGTAGGCCCGGAAGATGAAGCCCGAGCCGTCGATCAGCTCGAGATGGTCGCCGGGGCCCATCACTGCGATCCGGTGTCGGCGGGGCCGCCGCGCAGTATGAACTTCTTGTCGCAGTAGGGGCATTCGACGAAGCCGGTCTCGACGGGGATCTGCAGCCAGACCCTCGGGTGGCCCAGCGGGCCGTCGCCGCCGTCGCAGGCGATGCGGCTCTTTTCGACGATCTCGGTCTCGGGCGCGTCGGTGGTCATGGGGCCTCGCTTGGCTGAGAGGAGGGGCGGCGGGGCCGCCGTCGCGCGCGCATCATAGTGGCGCATGGGCGCGGAGCAAGGCGCGGGCGGGGCGCGCGCGGGACTTGATCCGGGTCAAGGCGGGCGGCGCGATTTGGATGCAGGAAACTGCATGTGTGGAGCATGCAAGGAGGCGCGCGATGACGCTGTCCTGGAAATACGGCGGGGTTCTGCTGGGCCTCGTCTTCTTCGCGGCGGTGGCGCTGGTCAAGCCCATCGGCGTGAGCACGCAGTTCGTCATATTCGACGGCATCCTGTGGGACGCCGTGAACCCGGCGGCGGTGGTTCCCTCCGAGGAGGCGGCCTCGGGCTGGACGAGCCCGAACGCCTACCTGGCGAAGAGCGGCGGGAAGTATGCGGCGAACGTGGCCGACCCGCTGAACTACTCCTTCGTCTTCGTGATCGCGATGATGCTGGGGGCGATGATCTCCGGCCTCATGCGCGGCGGCAACGGGACGCGGGAGAACCGGATGCCGGCGATCTGGCGGGCCAATTTCGGCGACTCGGTCGCCGCGCGCTACGGGGCCGCCTTCGCGGCCGGTTTCCTGGTGCTGTTCGGGGCGCGGCTGGCGGGCGGCTGCACCTCCGGCCACATGATGAGCGGAATCATGCAGACCGCGGTGTCGGGCTACATCTTCGCCGCCGGGGCCTTCGCCGTCGGCATTCCCACCGCCATTCTTCTGTTCAAGCGGGAGGCCTGAGCCATGGAGATCCTTCTCGCCCTCGTCATCGGGGCCGCCTTCGGCTTCGCGCTGGACCGCGTCGGCGCCGCGAACCCCAACCGGATCATCGGGATGCTGAACCTGACGGACCTGCACCTGATGAAGACCATCTTCACCGCGATCGGGGTGGGCTCCATCCTGATGTTCGGGGGCCAGATGATCGGGCTTGTCGATGTCGGCAACATGTCGGTGAAGGCCGCGCATCTGGGCGTGCTGCTGGGCGGCGCGATCCTGGGGGCGGGGTTCGCGGTGGCGGGCTACTGCCCGGGCACCGGGCTGGCGGCGCTGGCCACGGGGCGGCGCGACGCGCTGGCCTTCGCGATCGGCGGGCTGGTCGGTGCGGGCGTCTATGCGGCGGCCTACGCCTGGGTGGAGTCCACCGGCGTGCTGGCGGACATCGCGGGCGGCGAGGCGACGCTGGGCGCGGCGCCGGGCGCGGGCTATCCCGCGCTGATCGAGGGGCTGCCGGGCGACGTCGCCGGGCTGGTCCTAGGCGTGGCGATGATCGTGATCGCCGCCCTGCTGCCGCACAAGGCGCGCCGCGGGGCGCAGGCGGCGCACGCCTGAGCCCGCCCCCCCTGGCCGGTCCGTCAAGGCCCGCGCGTCCGTCCGGCGCGTGGGCCTTTTCATGCGCGACCGGCCGATCTGGACGGCGCGCGGGCGGCTGGGCTAGACGAAGGGGCGACGCGGCCCGCCGCCGCCCAACCTGCCGGAGCGCCCGATGTCCTACGCCTATGACGACCAGAACATCTTCGCGAAGATCCTGCGCGGGGAGATCCCCTGCGACAAGGTGCTGGAGACCGAGCACAGCCTGGCCTTCCGCGACATCAATCCCCAGGCGCCGACGCATATCCTGGTGATCCCCAAGGGGCCCTACGTGAACTACGACCACTTCGCGCGGGAGGCCTCGGAGGCCGAGATCGTGGATTTCACGCGCGCGGTCGCGCGGGTCGCGCGGGAGGCGGGCGTGACCGAGCCGGAGGGCGGCGGCGGCTTCCGCATGCTGTCCAACGCCGGGCCGGACGCGCACCAGGAGGTGCCGCATCTGCACGTCCACGTCTTCGCCGGCGGCTTTCTGGGGCGGATGATCAAGGTGCCCGACTTCCGCAAGTGACGGACGGGCCGGGGCCGGCGCGGGCCCCGGCCGCCGGGATCACCAGGTCCCGGTGTTCTCCATGCTCGCCCAGGGCTCCTGCTTCGGCAGGGCCTCGCCCATCTGCAGCAGCTCCACCGAGACGCCGTCGGGCGACCTGACGAAGGCCATGCGCCCGTCGCGGGGCGGGCGGTTGATGGTCACGCCCATGCCCTGCAGATGCTCGCACATCTCGTAGACGTTCTCGACGGCGTAGGCGAGGTGGCCGAAATTGCGGCCGCCGTCATAGACCTCGTCCGAATCCCAGTTGTAGGTGAGCTCCACCTGCGCCTCCTCCTGGCCCGGGGGGGCGAGGAAGACGAGGGTGAACTGGCCGGCCTCGTTGTCCATGCGGCGCACCTCCTCGAGCCCGAGGCCGTCGCAGTAGAAGCGCTTGGACTCCTCGATGTCGCGGACGCGGACCATGGTGTGGAGGTATTTGATCTTCATCCGGGGGCTCCTTATGCGTTGATCGCAGGACAGGACGGCGCGAGTGGCGCGCCGCCGCGCACGGGGGACACCTTATGCCGCTCAGCCCGGAACAACAGGCCGAAATCGAGGCGAGCCGGGAGACGACCCGGCCGACGCTGCGCCCGGTCTCCGAGGGGCTGGAGACCCGGCTCTATCAGGCGACGCCGGTGCTCGACCACGGATTCGTCCGGGTGGTGGACTACATGGGCGACGACGCGGCCATCGTGCAGGCGGCGCGGGTC
>JBNJGE010000121.1:0-10714 GCA_051747505.1 Pseudomonadota bacterium
GTCGATGCCGCCGGGGCAGACGGAGTTCACGCGCACGCCCTCCTTCGAGTATTCGAGCGCGGCGGTCTTGGTCAGGCCGTTCACCGCGTGCTTGGAGGCGGTGTAGGGCGAGAGGCCGGGGAAGCCGACGAGGCCGGCCACGGAAGCGAGGTTGACGATGGCGCCGCCTCCGGCCTCCAGCATGCGGGGGATCTCGGCGCGCATGCACAGGAAGGCTCCGCGGATATTGACGCGAAGGATGGCGTCGAAGTCGTCCACTTCCTGATCGGCCAGCGGCCGGATGCGGCCCTCGATCCCGGCGTTGTTCACGGCGGCGTCCAGGCGGCCGAAGGCCTCGACGGCGCGGGCGACGAGAGCCTCGACCTCCTCGGGGCTGGAGACGTCGGCCTTGTGGAAGAGGGCCTCGCCGCCGTCCTGGCGGATCAGATCGGCGGTTTCGGCGCCGCCCTCCTCGTTGACGTCGGAGACGATGACGCGGGCGCCCTCGGCGGCCAGCTTGCGCGCGGTGGCGCGGCCGATGCCGGCGCCGGCGCCGGTGACGAGCGCGGTTCTGCCGTCGAGAATGCCCATGACTGCTCCTCCTGCCCTGGGGGTGGCTTCGGGGGCAGGATGGCGGGGCAGGGCGGGCGCGTCGTTGATCTCGGTCAGCGATGGGGGCGGAGGAGCCCCACTTCGGTCGCGATCGAATCGAGGGGGATGTCGGTGAGCTCGCGCGGGAGCGTCCCGGCGCGCTGGGCGGCGTAGGCGAGGCCGATGGCCGCGGCGGGGGCGGCTTCGCGCAGCTTCGCGAGCGTCCGGTCGTAGAAGCCGCCGCCGTAGCCGAGGCGGTAGAGATCGGCGTCGAAGGCCACGAGGGGGACGATGAGGGCGTCGGGCGTCAGGCGCTCGCCCTCGCGCGGGACATGGGCGCCGAAGGGTCCGGGCTCAAGGGGCGAATCGGGGCGCCATTCGCGGAATTCCAGGGGCTGGTCCGGGTGCGCGATGACCGGGGCGCAGACGCGGATGCCGGCGGCGTGCAGTCGGGCCATGGCCGGGCCGGGGTCGATCTCCGTGCGGATGGGGAGGTAGCCGGCGGCGACCGTGGGGGCGGCGGCGAGGATGGCGGAGACGACGGCGTCGGTGGCGGCCTCCGGCGCGGGGCCGAGGGCCTCGCGCGCGGCCTTGCGACGGGCGAAGGCCAAGCGGCGGGCCTCGGCCTTGAGCTGCTGGATCTGCATGGCGCTTCCGGCTCGCACGGAGGGGGTGACGGGCGAGGCTTAGCGCGGCGCGGGGCGCGGGAAAAGCGGGGCCCGGAAATGCGAGGGCCGGCGCCTGATCGGCGCCGGCCCTGGGTCGCGAGCGTCGTGTGTGTTGGCGTCCCCTAGGGGACTCGAACCCCTGTTTCCACCGTGAGAGGGTGGCGTCCTGGACCGCTAGACGAAGGGGACATGGACGCCTCGCTCGCGATCGGTGAGCGGGCACATAGGCCGCGCGGGGGGAGGGTGTCAAGGGGCCGGCCGCCGCTCGATCGGGGTTTCGCTGAGAAGGGCGCCGTCGGCGCGGCGGAAGAGCAGGAGATGCTCCCGCCCCTCGGCGTCGCGGGTGGTGACGAGGAGCTCGGAGGGGGAGGCGCCGAGCGCGGTGATCTCGCGTCCCTCGGGGATGGGGAGCGAGTCGGCCGCCACCGGCCGGGCGGGCGGCGCGGCGGTCCAGAGCCGCCAGGCGACGCTGCCGGCGATGACGATCATGCCCAGCGCGAGGATCGCGGTCAGCGCCGTGACCATGCGGCGCAGGGCGCGCAGGCGCGGGGGTTCGGGAAAATCCTCCGCCTCGTCTTCGGCGGGCGGGGGGGCTAGGTTCTGCGCCATGAAGGATCCCCTGGATGACGACGAGCCGCCCGAGGACGGCGCGCCCGAGCCCGTGCTTCTGACCGTGACCGGGGCCGAGGCGGGGCAGCGGCTGGACAAGGCGCTGGCCGCGCTGGCCCCGCCGGGGCTGAGCCGGTCGCGCCTGCGGGCGCTGATCGAGGACGGCGCGGTGGCCGGGCCGGACGGCCAGCCGGTGCGCGACCCCCGCGCCGGAGTCAAGGCCGGGGAGGTCTGGACGGTGAGCCTGCCGGTCCCGGCGCCGGCGACGCCGCAGCCCGAGGCGATCCCGCTCGAGGTGGTCTACGAGGACGCGTATCTGATCGTGGTGAACAAGCCGGCGGGGATGGTGGTGCATCCCGCGCCCGGCTCGCCCTCGGGCACGCTGGTCAACGCGCTGCTGCATCACTGCGCGGGGAGTCTGTCGGGGGTGGGGGGCGAGCTGCGGCCGGGGATCGTGCACCGGATCGACAAGGACACCTCCGGGCTGCTGGTGGCGGCGAAATGCGACGCGGCGCATCAGGGGCTGGCCGAGCAATTCGCCGCCCATGACATGGAGCGGGCCTATCTGGCGATCTGCTGGGGGGCGCCGGATGCGCGGGACGCGCGGCTGATGGGGCTGGACGGCGTGACCGCCGAGACCGGCGGCTGGCTGCGGGTCGAGGGGCGCATCGACCGCCATCCGGGCGACCGCAAGCGCATGGCCGTGGTGCGCCGCGGCGGGCGGCGGGCGGTGACGCATCTGCGGGTGGACGCGGTGGCCGGGCCGATCGGGCACCCGGCGGCGGCGCGGCTGGAATGCCGGCTGGAGACGGGGCGCACGCACCAGATCCGGGTGCATCTGGCTTGGATGGGGCATCCGCTGGTGGGCGACGCGGTCTATGGCCGGGGCAGCCGCTCCGCCCCCGGGGAGATCGGGGAGGCGGCGCAGGCGGCGCTGGAGGGGTTCCCGCGGCAGGCGCTGCACGCCGCGACGCTGGGCTTCTCGCACCCGGTGACGGGGGAGCCGCTGCGGTTCGAGGCCGATCCGCCCGAAGACATGACGGAGCTCATGGCGGCGCTGGGCTGGTGAGGCGCTTGCGTGCCGGCGGGCGCGTCCCCATGTCCCACGCGGTTGCATTCGCGAAGGGAGCGCGGCCTGCCATGAAATGCCCGATCGACGGCGACACCCTGGTGATGACGGAGCGCAGCGGGGTCGAGATCGACTACTGCCCGACATGCCGGGGCGTGTGGCTCGACCGCGGGGAGCTCGACAAGATCATCGAGCGCGCGGCGCCTCAGGGCGCGCCGGCCTCCGCGCCCCCGCAGCAGCCGCAGGGCGGCCAGCCGTACAAGCGCAGGAAGAAGGAGTCGTTCCTGGGAGATCTGTTCGACTTCTGAACCCCGCTCATGCCGGAGGCGCGCGCCCGTCCCTCCGGCGCGCGCAAGAGGATGGAACCGGCGCGGGGCGCAAACGTTGTATTAATGCCACGGACTCACCATATGGTGGGTCCGGGGCCGTGCGTTTGCGCGCACGCCCCGCAAGACCGGACGCGGGGGCGTCCGGAGAAGGAGGGACCAGACATGAACTACGCGAAACTGCCCGCCCCCTCGCCCGAACAGGGGCTCTCCCGCTATCTGCAGGAGATCCGCAAGTTTCCCATGCTGGACCCGGACGAGGAGTACATGCTGGCCAAGGCCTGGGCGGACCACGAGGACAAGGAGGCCGCCCACAGGCTGGTGACCTCGCATCTGCGACTCGCCGCCAAGATCGCCATGGGCTATCGCGGCTACGGGCTGCCGACGGCCGAGGTGATCTCGGAGGCCAATGTGGGCCTGATGCAGGCGGTCAAGCGGTTCGACCCCGAGAAGGGCTTCCGGCTGGCGACCTACGCGATGTGGTGGATCCGCGCCTCGATCCAGGAGTACATCCTGCGGTCCTGGAGCCTGGTGAAGATGGGCACCACCGCGGCGCAGAAGAAGCTGTTCTTCAACCTTCGCAAGGCCAAGAGCCGCATCGGCGCGCTCGAGGAAGGCGACATGCGGCCGGAGAACGTCGAGAACATCGCCCGCAATCTCGGCGTGACGAAGGATGAGGTCATCTCCATGAACCGCCGCCTGTCGGGCGGCGACGCCTCGCTGAACGCGCCGCTGAAGGCGGACGGCGAGGGCTCGGCCGAGTGGCAGGACTGGCTGGCCGACGAGAGCGCCGACCAGGCCGCCGAGCTGGCCGAGAAGGACGAGCTGGAGAGCCGGCGCGAGCTGCTGATGGCGGCGATGGAGGAGCTCAACGAACGCGAGCGCCACATCCTGACCGAGCGGCGGCTGAAGGACGACCCGGTGACGCTGGAGGACCTGTCCAAGGTCTACGGCGTGAGCCGGGAGCGGGTGCGCCAGATCGAGGTGCGCGCCTTCGAGAAGCTGCAGAAGAAGATGCGGGAGCTGGCGGCCGAGAAGGGGATGATCCCCGAGGTGGCCTGAGCCCGCGCCCCCTCGTCCGGGGTCCGGAAGCTGAAAGAGCCCCGCGCCGGACCGGCGCGGGCTTCTTTCGTGCCGGGTCGGTCGTCGCGGCGTTCGAGGGCGTC
This sequence comes from Pseudomonadota bacterium, assembly GCA_051747505.1. GTDB lineage: Bacteria > Pseudomonadota > Alphaproteobacteria > Rhodobacterales > Rhodobacteraceae > Albimonas. The sequence goes on from JBNJGE010000121.1 coordinate 4,409, forward strand.
GGCCTCGGGCGGGGCGATCACTGCAGGGACCAGACCTCCGGCAGCGGCTCCGGCTCCGCCTCCGGGTCCGTCTCCGCCTCCGCCTCCAGCTCCGGTTCCGGCGGCGCCACTGCGGCGGAGAGGGCCTCGCCGGTCTCCTGCATGCGGGCGACCAGCCGCTCTCCCTGCGGCGCGGCCGCCAGCACGGCGATGACGGCGACATTCACGGCGGCCATCACGTTGAGCAGCGTCCCGAAGGGCTGCTTGCGCGTCTTGTGGCGCAGGCGGCGCTGGGCGAGCTTCGCGCCCGGCCAGCCCCCGAGCAGGGCGAGCCAGAGGAGCGTGCCCTCGCGGATGCGCCGCTGGCCGGCGACGGCGCGGCGCTTGTCGGCGGCGAAGGCGGCGTAGGTCAGCAGGCTGGCGGCAAGCAGGAGGGGCGCGCCGACGAGGGCGAGCGTCGCGGGGTCCGGCGAGAACGCGGCCGGAAGGATGTCGAAAGCCAAGCGGGCACTCCCCCGAGATCGGTCCGGGCGGGGATGATCGCCTGTTCCTGCGGAGAAATCCAGAGCCGGGGGCGGGTTTCAGTCGCCCTGACGCTCGAAGGCGCCGGCGTCGGGCGGGCCGACGCGGGGGCGGCCGAAGAAGTCTGTGTCGGGGGCGTCCCAGCCGCCGGTGTCGTGGGCGGGGCCGCCCTCGATAGGGGTGAGGTCGAAGGGCGGACCCTGCAGGACCTCGCCGGGGCGCATCGTGACCACGTTGCCGATCAGGCGGGTGTGCTCGGGGATGGTGGCGCGCTTCTCGGCGTCGAAGCCCTCGAGGTTGAGGGAGCCGGCGATGTTGCCGGCGATCAGGGAGTCCTCGGCGGGGCGGCCGTCCTTGTGCTCGGTGATCGTCACCCAGGGGTGGCTGTAGCGGGTCTGGCGCGGGCCGAGGACGGTGTTGTTGACCACCCGGACGTCGCGGGCGCCCATGACGGTGATGCCGTGGGGGTGGCCGACGCGGACCACGTTGTTCTCGATGCGCCAGTCCTCGAAGATGCCGTCGAAGAGGCCGATGCCCTGCAGGATGCAGCCGAAGGGGTGGGGCGTGGTGCGCTGGACGATGAGGTTGCGGCGCAGAGTCACGCCGCGGATCACGCCCGTTCCGGGGCCGTCGGGCCCGAGGCTCCAGCTCTGGATGCCGTCGTCGTGGTTGTCGTCCACGTCCACGCAGTCGCGGATGCGGCTGTCCTCCACCACGAGATCGTCGGCCAGCGCCCGGACGCCGTCGCCGGCGAAGCCGCTGATGTCGAGCGCGCGGACGGTGGAGCCGGGGGCGGTTAGGACGGCGGCGTGGTAGGTGTCGCGGATGGCGATGTCCTCGGCGTGGTGACGCCGGCCGCCGAGGAGCAGGCCGTGGCGGGCGCGATCGCGCCAGTCTCGCCGGCTCCAGTCCCCGGCGCCGTCCGGGGCGCCCGCAATGGTGATGTCGCGGAAGGTGGAGCCGGCGGTCTGCGGGCCGGTCGAGAGCCAGGGCTCGGCGTCGGGCGGGCCGACCTCGCGGGGGCCCAGGCGCAGGCCCTCCACGATCCACTGGCCGGGGCCGGTGACGGCAAGGCGCAGGGCGTGGGCCCCGGGCTCTGCGGCGACGGCCACGGGCCCCTCGCCCGCGGCGAGCGCATCGCCGTCCAGCAGCAGGGGGCCGTGCCAGCCGGGGGCGAGGGCGACGCTGTCGCCGCGGGCCACCGCCCCCTCGGCCAGCGCATCCGACAGGCTGGCGAAGTCGCCCTGTCCGTCGGGGTCCACGCGGATCTCGGCGGCGTGCGGCGCGGCCGGGATCAGGATGAGCAGGAGAAGGGCGAGGCGCAGCATGGGCGCCACTGTGCCGGGGAGGCGCCCGCGGCTCAAGTCACGAGGCCGGACGCGCCGTCCCAGATCAGCTTGGCGCCGGTGATCAGCAGCAGGGTGCGGATCAGGCGGAAATAGAGGCGGTCGGAGACGCGGGAATGGGCCCAGACGCCGAGCAGCATGCCGGCGATGGCGAGGGGGGCGAGCCAGAGGGCGGCGTTGAGGATGGCGGCGTCGAAGAGGCCCACCGCCCAGTAGGGGCCGACCTTGGCGAGGTTGATCCACCAGAAGAGGATGACGGTCGTGGCCTGGTAGGAGAGCTTGTCGAGGCCGCGGGAGAGGAGGTGGATCGCCGCCGGAGGCCCGCCGGCATGGGCGGCGAAGGAGGTGAAGCCGGCGACCGCCGCCCAGAAGCCGGCGTGCAGGGCGGAGAAGGGTCGGGGAGAGTCGGAGGCGCCCCAGCCGAGCATCCGCGCCCACTGGAAGAGGACGAAGCCCACGGCGATGGCGCCGATCAGCAGGCGCAGGCCGTCGGCGGGGATGACGGCGAAGAGGGCGGCGCCCAGCGCGATGCCGGGCAGGGCGCCGATCATCATGGCGCGGGCGTCGGGCGCGCTCCATTTGCGCCAGTAGGCGCGCAGGCCGGTGAGGTCCATGACCATCAGGAGCGGCAGCATCAGGCCGACGGCGACCTGCGGGGGCAGGACCAGGGCCATCAGCGGCGTGGCGGCGAAGCCGGCGCCGGCCCCGAAGCCGCCCTTGGAGACGCCGGCGAGCAGCACGGCGGGGGCGGCGGCGGCGAGGAAGAGGGGGTCGAAGGGGTCGAGGGTCACACGGGCTCCGGCTGCGGTCGGCGGGGCCTTCGCGCTTGCCCCGGCGGCGCGCAGGCGGTAGGCCGCGCGCGGATGACACCAATCGCGGGAGATTGCGCAAGATGTCCAGACCCAAGATCGCCATGATCGGCGCGGGCCAGATCGGCGGCACGCTCGCCCACCTGGCCGGCCTGAAGGAGATGGGGGACGTGGTCCTCTTCGACATCGCCGAGGGGACCCCGCAGGGCAAGGCGCTCGACATCGCCGAAAGCGCGCCCGTGGACGGGTTCGACGCGGTGTTCGAGGGCGCCAACGACTATTCCAAGATCGCGGGCGCGGATGTGTGCATCGTCACCGCCGGCGTGCCGCGCAAGCCGGGGATGAGCCGCGACGACCTGCTGGGGATCAACCTCAAGGTCATGAAGGCGGTGGGCGAGGGCATCCGCGATCATGCGCCGAACGCCTTCGTGATCTGCATCACCAACCCGCTCGACGCGATGGTCTGGGCGCTGCAGAAGTTCTCCGGCCTGCCCAAGGAGAAGGTGGTGGGCATGGCGGGCGTGCTGGATTCGTCGCGCTTCCGGCATTTCCTGGCCGAGGAGTTCAAGGTTTCGGTCAAGGACGTGACCGCCTTCGTGCTGGGCGGGCACGGCGACACCATGGTGCCGCTGACGCGCTATTCGACGGTGGCCGGCATCCCGCTGCCCGACCTGGTGGAGATGGGCTGGACCACGCAGGAGAAGGTGGACGAGATCGTGCAGCGCACCCGGGACGGGGGCGCGGAGATCGTGGGCCTGCTCAAGACCGGCTCGGCCTTCTACGCGCCGGCGGCCTCGGCGATCTCCATGGCCGAGGCCTATCTGAAGGACCAGAAGCGGGTGCTGCCCTGCGCGGCCCATGTCGACGGGGCCTATGGGCTGGACGGCTTCTATGTCGGCGTGCCGGTGGTGATCGGCTCGGAGGGCGTGGAGCGGATCGTGGAGATCAGGCTCGACAAGTCCGAGCAGGAGATGATGAACAAGTCCGTCGACGCGGTGAAGGGGCTGGTGGAGGCCTGCAAGGGGATCGATCCCTCGCTGGCGTGACCTGACGGCGCTTTTGGCGGAGACAGGCCGCTCCCGTCCGGGAGACCGGGCGGGGGCGGTTCTCGTTCGGCGGAGGTCCGCGCGAAGGGGGCGTCGAGCCCCCTCCGCCCGGGCCGGTCGCCCGCGGGGCGCCCGGCGGGGCGGGCTGCGGGCGGGGCGGCTCAGGCGCGGAGGGTGGCGCCGGCGGCCTTCTCCACGGCCTTGACGACGCGGGCGGCGACGGCGTCGATTTCTTCCTCGGTGAGGGTGCGGTCGCGCGGCTGGAGGCGGAGGGCCAGCGCCACGGACTTCTTGCCCTCGCCCAGCGTCGCCTCGGCCTTCTCGCCCTGGAAGACGTCGAAGACGCGGGCGGAGTCGATGAGCTGCTTGTCGGCGCCGCGGGCGGCGCGGAGCAGGGTCTCGGCCTCGGTCTCGCGGTCCACGACGAAGGCGAAGTCGCGCTCGACGGCCTGGTAGTCGGAGGCGGCCAGCGCCGGGCGGGAGGTGGTCCGCTTCTTCGGGGCGGGGATGTTCTCGAGGAACAGGGTGAAGGCGGCGGCCGGGCCTTTCACGTCGAGGGCCTCGAGGGCGCGGGGGTGGAGTTCGCCGAAGACGGCCAGCGGGTTCTTCGGGCCGAGGCCGAGGACGGCGGAGCGGCCGGGGTGGAACCAGTCGGGGGCCTGGCGGAGGGTCATGAGGCGGTCCACCGGGGCGCCGGCGGCGGCCAGCGCGTCCTCGGCGGCCGATTTGGCATCCCAGAGGTCGACGTCGCGGCGGGGGCCGGCCCAGTGGCGCGGCGCGGCGCGGCCGACGAGGACGCCGGAGGCGACGGTGCGCTGGTCGCCGGGCTCTCCGCCGTGGAAGGCGGGGCCGACCTCGAACAGGGCGATTTCCTCGGCGCCGCGGGCCTGGTTGCGGGCGGCGGCGGCGAGCAGGCCCGGGAGGGGGTCGGGGCGCAGGTGGCTCATCTCCGAGGAGATGGGGTTGGCGAGGCGGACGGCCTCGCTCCCCCCGCCGAAGGCGCGGGCCTCGTGCTCGGCGACGAAGGAGTAGGTGACGCACTCGTTGAGCCCGGCGGCGGCCAGCGCCCGGCGGGCGGCGGATTCGCGGCGCTGGGAGAGGGTGAGGGTGGGCCGCGTGACGCCGGGCGCGGGGCGGGGAAGGGGTCTGGCCTCCAGCTTCGTCAGCGAGGCGATGCGGGCGATTTCCTCGATCAGGTCCGCGGCGCCCTGGATGTCGGGGCGCCAGGAGGGGACGTCCACGAGGATGCCGCCGTCCACGTCGCGGGGCTCGAAGCCCAGGTTCCACAGGATGCGGCGCTGCTCGGCCTCCGGGATGTCCATGCCGACGAGCGACGCGCAGCGGCGGGGGTCGAGGGGGTAGCTGCGCGCTGTGTCGGGCGGGCCGCCGGCGATGACGAGCTCGGAGGGCTCGCCGCCGCAGAGGTCGAGGATGAGGCGGGTGGCGAGCTCCATGCCGGGCTCGGCGAATTCGGGGTCGATGCCGCGTTCGAACCGGTAGCGGGCGTCGGAGTGGATCTTGAGGCGGCGGCCGGTGGCGGCGGTGCGGACGGGGTCGAAATACGCCGACTCGACGAAGACGTTGACGGTGTCCTCGGTGCAGCCGGAGTGCTCGCCGCCCATGACGCCGCCGAGGCCCTCGGGGCCGGCCTCGTCGGCGATGACGGTCATGCCGGGCTCGAGCTCGTAGGTCCTGCCGTCGAGGGCCAGCAGGCTCTCGCCCTCGCGGGCGGAGCGGACGGTGATGTTTCCGGTGACCTTGTCGGCGTCGAAGACGTGGAGGGGGCGGCAGCGGTCGAAGGTCAGCAGGTTGGTGATGTCCACCAGCGCGGAGATCGGGCGCAGGCCGATGGACCGCAGGCGGCGCTGGAGCCAGTCGGGGGAGGGGACGTTTTTCACGCCGCGGATGTAGCGGCCGACGAAACAGGGGCAGGGGCCGTCCTTTACCTCGTCCGCCAGGCTGACGGAGATGGGGGAGGGGAAGGCGCCGGGGACGGGCTCGACGGCCGGCGTCGTCAGCGTGCCGAGGCCGCGGGCGGCAAGGTCGCGGGCGATGCCGGACACCCCCAGCGCGTCGGGGCGGTTGGGGGTGATGGCGATGTGGAAGACGGGATCGTTGAGATCGAGCCAGTCGATGAAGCGGGCGCCGAGGGGGGCGTCCTCGGGCAGGTCGATGATCCCCTCGTGGTCGTCGGAAATCTGCAGCTCGCGCTCCGAGCAGAGCATGCCGTTGGATTCGACGCCGCGGATGACGCCGGGCTTGAGGTCCACGCCGGTGCCGGGGATGTGGGTTCCGGGCGCGGCGAAGACGCCGCGCATGCCGGTGCGGGCGTTGGGGGCGCCGCAGACGACCTGCACCTCGGTGGAGCGGGCGTCGGGGCCCTCGGGCCAGGCCTCGACCCGGCAGAGGCGGAGGCGGTCGGCGTTGGGGTGCTGCTTCGCCTCGATGACGCGGCAGATGGTGAAGGCGCCCAGCGTCTCCGCGGGGTTTTCCAGCGATTCCAGCTCGAGGCCGAGATCGGTGAGGGTCTCGGCGATCTCCTCGGGGGTCGCGTCGGTGTCGAGGTGCTCCTTGAGCCAGGAGAGGGTGAACTTCATCGCGTCG
>JBNJGE010000122.1:0-10609 GCA_051747505.1 Pseudomonadota bacterium
GTGGCGCAGCGCGCTCTCCACCATCGCCTCGGGGCAGGGCTCGGCGTATTTCTCCAGCAGGTCGCGCTCCAGGCTGCCGGCGTTCACGCCGATGCGGATTGAGCAGCCGTGATCCTTCGCCGCCTGGATCACCTCGCGCTCCCGCTGGGGGGAGCCGATGTTGCCGGGGTTGATGCGCAGGCAGGCGGCGCCGGCCTCGGCGGCCTCGATGGCGCGGCGGTGGTGGAAATGGATGTCGGCGACGATCGGCGCGGGGGAGGCCGCGACGATGGGCTTCAGCGCCCGCGTCGAGTCCTCGTCCGGGCAGCTGATGCGCACGATGTCGGCGCCCGCCTCGGCGCAGCGACGCACCTGCTCGATGGTGCCGCGGACATCGGCGGTGTCGGTGTTGGTCATGGTCTGGACCGAGATCGGGGCGTCCCCGCCGACCTCGACCGAGCCCACGCGGATCTTGCGGCTGGGGCGGCGGGCGATGTCACGCCAGGGGCGGATGCTCATGGTCGTCTCCTGCGCCGGAGCCAGTTCAGGATCGCTCGCGAGAGATAGCGCCCCAACGGGCGGAATGCGAGGCGGGCGGAAGGGAAAATTAATCGCGCGCGAGCCGCGCGCGCGGGGCGACCGGCCAGTCGGCCGCGACCTCCTCGCCGCTCAGCGAGACGTTCTTGACCACGGCGCCCGGGGCCCCGAGCGGGCCGTGCAGGACGCCGTCGGCCTCCAGGTAGACGCCGCCCGCATTGCCGGCGCGCAGGCGCGGGGCGCCGGCCTCGGCGGGCACGCGCCAGCGTTCGCCCGCCTCCATGATCCGCTGCATCAGGACCGAGCCGTCGGCCGCCTTCACCTGGACCCAGGCGGGAGCGGAGATCACCAGCCAGACCCCCTCGGCGCCGGGCTGCGTGCGCGGCGCGGCCCCGGGCGGGGCGGCGAGCGCGGCGGTCGGGTCGGCGGCGGCGATGCGGGTCGGAGCGGCCGCGGGAACGCGGCCGAGGCTGGCGCTCGGCAGGCGGTCCGGGGACATCTCAGCCAGCGGCGGCGCTTCGGCCAGAAGGGTGTTGGTGGCGGGTTTCTTCGCGGGGTCCGGTTGCGGCTCCGATTCCTCCGCCTGACCGGAGGGATCGGCGTCGGCGACCCTGGTCGTCGTTCCGGGCCTCGGCCGCTCGGGGCGCGCGTAGAGACCGCTGCGTTCGGGATCGATGGCCGCGATCGGCCCGTCCCGAAGCTGCACCTCGGGCGGCTCGGGGTCCTGCGGGGCGTAGAGCTCGGCCAGGGCGGCGTCCCGCTCCTCGGAGTAGCCGGGCCAGGCGGCGGGCGCGGCCTGCACGGCGAGGCCGGGCATGGCGACGTTGGCCGGCGCCTCGGCCATCTCCGGCGCCTCGTTGGCTGGCGCGAAATCGACGCGCTGGATGTCCTGGACGAGCTCCCAGCCGCCCCAGCCCAGTCCGCCGATCAGCGCGATCAGCACGGCGACCGAGGCGAGGTCGGAGAGCGAGAAGCCCAGCCCGACGGGCCGCGCGCGCCCAACAGGAGAGGCGAAATGGGAGCGCGAGAGCGCCGGGTCGCGGGCCGGCGCGCTCGGCCCCGCGCCGGCGCCGAGGCGAAAGCCGCCGCGCGGCGCCGCGCCGGGCCGGGCGGCCTGCGTGGTCTGGCCGACGAAGCCGCTCTCGCTGCAGAAGCGGGCGTAGATCTGGTCGGCGTCGAGATGGAGGTAGCGCGCATAGGCGCGGACATAGCCGGGCACGAAGCCCCTGTTGGGGATGACCGAGGGGTCGCAGTTCTCGATCGCGTCGATGTAGCTGGCCTTGATCCGCAGTTCGCGCTGCACGTCGAGCAGCGACTTGCCCAGGGTCGCCCGATGGCCCCGAAGCTCGTCGCCGAGCCTGATCTCGTAGGAATCGAATCCGCGGAGCGCGGTGGGGTGATCCTGGTCCATTGCCTGCCCGGCCCTGCCGCAGAGGGACGCTTTCGCGCTTCTAGTCGTCGGCGGGCGCCTCTGCAACCGCTCCGCCACGCTGGGGGCGACTATACCGCCAAACTACCGATTCGTGGATTAAAAGGAGGTTTAGAGACCATTCGGCGTCGAAAACGCCGAATCCGGGGGTTGCCTGCCGGCCGGCGCAAGGCGCGCGATTTGCCGAAATCGGCTCGCGCCGCGGGACCGGGGTGGTCTATATCCTCCCGGAGACAGGGCCGGGGCCGCGGCCCGAGAAGGAGCGACGATGCGCGATCACGCCGACCCCGCGCTGCGGGACATGGACATGGTCATCATCCGCCACTGCGAGAAATCCGGCGACGGGCTGTGCGACCCGCTCACCGAGCGCGGGGCGGCGGACGCGGAACGCCTGGCGGCGCGTCTGGCGGGGCAGGGGATCGACGCCGTCTTCGCCTCGCCCTACCGCCGCAGCCAGGAGACCATCGCCCCCTTCGCCCGCGCGCAGGGCATCGAGGTGATCACCGACGCGCGTCTGCAGGAGTGGCAGATCTCCCCGACCGCGCTGCGCGCGATGCGCGAGCTCGCCCCGCGCATGGTCCAGGACCGCCATTTCCGCGCCCCCTGGTCCGAGACGCTGCACGAGGTTTGGCAGCGGCTGCAGCCTGCTCTGCACGACATTCGCGCCAGCGGCGCCCGCCGCCCGGCGCTGGCCTGCCACTTCGGGGTGCTGACCATCGCGCTCAGCCACCTGGCCGACGACTTCGGCCCCGAGAACTGGCGCGAGATCGGCCAGCCAACAGCCGCGCATGTCCAGGGCGGGCGCTGGCGCAAGCTGACGCTGGAGCCGGCATGACGGGGCCGGAGGACCTGTTCCGCGCCGCGCTTGCCGTCCGTGCGAAGGCCTACGCGCCATTCTCCGGCTTCCCGGTTGGCTGCGCGCTGCGCACCGCCTCGGGCGCGGTTTTCGCCGGGGCCAATGTCGAGAACCAGTCCTACCCGGAGGGCTGGTGCGCGGAGACGAGCGCGATCGCCGCCATGGTCATGGCCGCCGAAACCCCGGAGGACCGCCGCATCGCCGAGGTTCTGGTGGCCGCGGAATCGCGCGCGCCCGTCACCCCCTGCGGCGGCTGCCGCCAGCGGCTGGCCGAGTTCGGCCGCCCGGACACGGTCGTGCATTCCGCCGGCCCCGACGGCCTGCGCGAGAGCTGGACGCTGGGCGAGCTTCTGCCGGCCGCCTTCCGCAGCGACGCCGCGGAGCCCGGCGCATGAGCGAGGCCGCAGAGCGGATCAGGGCGCAGCTGGACGGCGCCCGTGCCGTGCTGGGCGTGGTTCTCGGCTCCGGCCTCGGGGCTCTGGTCGAGGATCTGGGCGGGGCGCGGGCCTTCTCCTACGCGGATCTGCCCGGCTTTCCCGCCTCCACCGTCTCCGGCCATGCGGGGCGGCTGGCGCTCGGCGAGCTGGAGGGCGCGCCCGTCGCGGTTCTCTCGGGGCGGGCCCATTACTACGAGCGCGGCGATCCGTCGGCCATGCGTGCGCCGCTGGAGACCCTGCGCGCGCTGGGCTGCGAGGCGGTGCTGCTGACCAACGCGGCCGGATCTCTGTGCGAGGGGATGGGCCCCGGGGCGCTGATGGCGATCGCCGATCACATCAACTGGTCGGGCCTCAACCCGCTGGTCGGGGAGGAGGACGAGGCGCGCTTCGTCGATCTTTCCGCCGCCTATGACGCGGAGCTGCGCGCGCGCCTGCGCGCGCTTGACCCCGACCTGCAGGAAGGGGTCTACGCCTGGTTCCCGGGCCCCAGCTTCGAGACGCCGGCCGAGATCCGCGCCGCGCGCCTGCTGGGCGCGGACGCGGTGGGCATGTCCACGGTTCCCGAGACCATCCTGGCGCGCTTTCTCGGCCTGCGCGTCGCCGCCCTGTCGGTCATCACCAACCCCGCCGCGGGCCTCTCGGACGCGCCGCTCTCCCACGCCCAGACCAAGGCCGAGGCCTTGCGGGCGGAGACGCGGCTGCGCGCCCTGGTCCGCGGCTTCGCGAGGAGCTTCGCATGACGGATGAAAGAGCCGAGGCCCGCCGCGCGCTGGCCTGCCTCGACCTGACCAATCTGGAGGACGACTGCGGCGCGGACGACGTGCGCAAACTCGCGCGCCGCGCCGCCACGCCCTTCGGCACGGTGGCCGCGCTGTGCGTCTGGCCGCGCTTCGTGGAGCTTGCGCGCGAGGCGGCGCCGCCGGACGTCAAGATCGCCACGGTGATCCTCTTCCCCTCCGGCGAGGGCTCCGACGAGGAGGCGATCACGGAGACCGAGGAGGCCATGCGCCTGGGCGCGGAGGAGGTGGACATGGTCATCCCCTATCGCGAGCTGATGGAGGGCCGCCCGGCCTCGGTCCGCGCGCGGGTGGAGCGGGTGAAGCGCGCCGCCGGGCAGGCGGTGGTGAAGGCGATCCTGGAGACCGGGGTGCTGGAGAGCGCAGGGATGGTGCGCACCGCCGCCGAGCTGGCGCTGGAGGGGGGCGCGGACTTTCTCAAGACCTCCACCGGCAAGGCGCCTGTGAACGCCACCCTCTCGGCCGCCGAGATCATGCTGCAGGCGATCCGGGACTGCGACCGGCCCGCGGGCTTCAAGGCGGCCGGGGGCATTGGCACGACGTCGGAGGCGGCCTCCTACCTGGCGCTGGCCGACCAGATCATGGGGGAGGACTGGGCGGGGCCGGCCACCTTCCGCATCGGGGCCTCCGGGCTGCTCGACGACCTGCTCGCCACCCTGCAGGGCGCCTCCGCCGAGAGCGGGGAGGCATGAGGCGGTTGGAGGCGCGCCCCGCATCCGCTATGCCGGCCGCGTGAGGCGGTCCGGCCCGCCCCTTTTTCGGCCGCGCCCGCACGCGACGGGACAGAGATCCGGGACGAGGCGATGCTGCCGCAGGAGATCATCCGCAAGAAGCGCGACGGCGGCGTCCTCGACGCCGGGGAGATCCGGGATTTCGTCGCCGGCCTGACCTCGGGCGAGGTCAGCGAGGGGCAGGCCGCCGCCCTGGCCATGGCCGTGTTCTTCCGCCCCCTGAGCCTGGGGGAGCGCGTGGCGCTGACCGAGGCGATGCGCGACTCGGGCGAGGTGCTGGACTGGGATCTGCCGGGGCCGGTCGTGGACAAGCATTCCACCGGCGGCGTCGGCGACAATGTCAGCCTGATGCTCGCCCCGGCGCTGGCGGCCTGCGGGGCGTATGTGCCGATGATCTCGGGCCGGGGGCTGGGGCATACCGGGGGCACGCTGGACAAGCTGGCCGCCATTCCGGGCTACGACGTCTCGCCGGGGACGGAGACGCTGCGCCGGGTGGTGCGCGAGGTCGGCTGCGCGATCATCGGCCAGACCGAGGCGCTGGCGCCGGCCGACCGGCGGCTCTACGCGATCCGGGACGTCACCGCGACGGTGGAGTCGGTGGATCTCATCACCGCCTCCATCCTCTCCAAGAAGCTCGCCGAGGGGCTCGACGCGCTGGTGCTCGACGTCAAGGCGGGCTCCGGCGCCTTCATGGGCGATGAGGCGCAGGCGCGGGCGCTGGCCGAAAGCCTCGTGGGTGTGGCGACCGGCGCGGGCTGCCGCGCCGGCGCGCTGGTGACGGACATGGACGAGCCGTTGGCGAGCGCCTGCGGCAACGCGGTGGAGGTCGCCAATGCGGCGCGCTTCCTGCGGGGCGAGGAGGTCGATCCCCGGCTGTGGGACGTCACCGTGGCGCTGGGCGGCGAGGCGCTGGTGCTGGCGAGGCTCGCGAAGGACGCTGAGGAGGGGCGGGCCTGCATCGCCCGGGCGTTCGAGAGCGGAGAGGCGGCGGAGCGCTTCGGCCCCATGGTCGCCGCGCTTGGCGGGCCGTCGGACTTTCTGGAGGGGTTCGAAAGCCATCTGCCGCGCGCCCCGGTCCTGCTGGACGCGCCGCCTCCGCGCGACGGGCTGGTGCGGGCGATCGACGCCCGGGCGCTGGGCCTTGCGGTGGTGGAGCTGGGCGGCGGCCGCCGGCGGGCGGACGACCCGGTCGATCCGGCCGTCGGTTTGACGGATGTGGCCGGGGTCGGCGCGATGGTGGACGCCGACTTCCCCCTCGCCCGCATCCATGCCCGCGACCGCGACGCGGCCGAGCGCGCCGCCGAGCGGGTGCGCGCCGCCTACGAGGTCGGCGACGACGCGCCGGAGCCGCGCGACCCTCTCCTGGCCCGCATCGGGCCGGAGGACGTCTGATGCCGCGCGCCTTCCTGCTGGTCATGGACAGCGTGGGCATCGGCGGCGCGCCCGACGCCGCGCGCTTCGGCGACGCGGGCGCCGACACGGTGGGTCACATCGCCCAGGCCTGCGCCGCCGGGCGCTGCGAAGAGGGGCGCACCGGCCCGCTGCATCTGCCCAACCTCTCGGCTCTCGGCCTCGGCGAGGCCGCCCGGCTGGCCTCGGGCGCCGCGCCGCCGGGCCTGGGCCCTCACCGGCAGGGCGTGTGGGCCGTGGGCGAGGAGGTCTCCCCCGGCAAGGACACCATCACCGGCCACTGGGAGCTTGCCGGCGCGCCGCTGGGCGAGGCCTGGCACTATTTCCCGAAGACCGTCCCCGCGCTGCCCCGGGCGCTGACGGACCGGCTGATCGCCGAGTTCGGCCTGCCCGGCGTTCTGGGCGACCGCCACGCCTCGGGGACCGAGATACTGGAGGAGCTGGGCGAGGAGAGCCTGCGGACGGGCAGGCCGATCCTCTACACCTCCGCCGACTCGGTCCTGCAGATCGCGGCCCATGAGGAGGCTTTCGGGCTGGAGCGGCTCTACGCCCTCTGCGCCGGGGCGCGCGCCGCGCTCGACGAGATGGGCCTGCGGGTGGGCCGGGTGATCGCGCGCCCCTTCCTCGGCCGCGCGGCCGGGGAGTTCGTGCGCACCGCGAACCGCCACGACTACGCCGTTCCGCCGCCCGAACCCACTTTGTGCGACCGCGTGCGCGCCGCCGGCGGGCGGACGATCGCCGTTGGCAAGATCGAGGACATCATGGCCGGGCAGGGGGTGAGCGAGAGCCTGAAGGGCCCGGACGACATGGCGCTCTTCGACCGCTGCCTGGAGGCGATGCGGGAGGGGCGCGACGGCGATTTCCTCTTCGCCAACTTCGTGGAGTTCGACAGCCTCTACGGCCATCGCCGCGATGTCTGCGGCTACGCCCGCGCGCTCGAGGCCTTCGACGCCCGCCTGCCCGAGGCGCTGGCGGCCCTGCGCCCCGGCGACCTGATGATCGTCACCGCCGATCATGGCAACGACCCGACCTGGCGCGGCACCGACCACACGCGCGAGCGGGTCCCGATGCTCTGCGCCGGGCCGGAGGTCGAGCCCGGCTCGGCCGGCCTGCGCGCCTTCGCCGACGCGGCCGGGACGCTGGCGCGGCATCTGGGCCTGCCGCCCGGCGCGCATGGCGCGTCGTTTCTCACCCGGGGCCCCGAGGGCCGCCTGCGGGCGGAGGCCGCGCGCGGCGCCGGAGACATCCGAGGGAATCGCCGATGACCGAGCCGCGCCACCTGACCGTCGTCTCGCACCCGCTGGTCCAGCACAAGCTGACCCTGATGCGCCGGCGGGAGACCTCCACAGCCGACTTCCGGCGCCTGCTGCGCGAGATCAGCCTGCTGCTGACCTACGAGGCGCTTTCGGACCTGCCGCTGGCCGAGACCCGCATCCGCACCCCCCTGACCGAGACGACCGCCCCGGTGCTGGCGGGGGAGGACCTGGCGCTGGTTTCAATCCTGCGGGCGGGCAACGGCCTTCTGGACGGCGTGCTGGAGCTGGCCCCCGCCGCGCGGGTCGGGTTCATCGGCCTCTACCGCAACGAGGAGACGCTGGAGCCGGTGCAGTACTACTGCAAGCTGCCCGACGCGCTCGGGCGCCGGCCCGTGCTCGTGGTGGACCCCATGCTGGCGACCGGCAACTCGTCGGCGGCGGCGGTGGACATCCTCAAGCGCGAGGGGGCGCGCGACATCCGCTTTCTCTGCCTGCTGGCCGCGCCCGAGGGCGTGGCGCGCATGAAGACTGCGCATCCGGACGTGGCCATCGTGACCGCGGCGGTGGACGAGCGCCTGGACGAGCGCGGCTTCATCTTCCCGGGCCTTGGCGACGCCGGGGACCGGATGTTCGGCACGCGCTGAGGCCGCGCCGGCCGGATCCCGATAACTTCCTGTTAACCGCGCGCCGCGACCGTGGAGGACGGCAGCGTGGATTTTCGCTATGTTCTCCTAAAGTTCCTGTGCTACACAGGGTCAAAAGGAGAACAAAGGCGGCGCTTGGCAGGGCCGGGCGCCTGTGGGACAACGGAGGCAGGCCATGGGCCAGAGCGCACTTGAACTCAACGGCAGAGGCGGCATGGACAAGCAGAAAGCCCTCGACTCCGCGCTCGCGCAGATCGAGCGGAATTTCGGCAAGGGCTCCATCATGAAGCTTGGCGAGCGCCAGGTGATGGACATCGAGGCGACTTCCACCGGCTCGATCGGGCTCGACATCGCGCTGGGAATCGGCGGGCTGCCCAAGGGCCGCATCATCGAGATCTACGGCCCCGAGAGCTCGGGCAAGACGACGCTTGCGCTGCACGCGCTGGCCGAGGAGCAGAAGAACGGGGGCATCTGCGCCTTCGTGGACGCGGAGCACGCGCTGGACCCGCAATACGCCCGCAAGCTGGGCGTGGACGTGGACGAGCTGCTGATCTCCCAGCCCGACGCCGGCGAGCAGGCGCTCGAGATCACCGACACGCTGGTGCGCTCCGGCGCCGTCTCGGTCGTGGTGGTGGATTCGGTCGCCGCGCTCACGCCGCGGGCGGAGCTCGAGGGCGACATGGGCGACAGCTCGGTCGGTGTGCAGGCCCGGCTGATGAGCCAGGCCATGCGCAAGCTGACGGGCTCGATCTCCCGCTCCAAGTGTATGGTGATCTTCATCAACCAGATCCGGATGAAGATCGGCGTGATGTTCGGCAGCCCCGAGACGACGACGGGCGGCAACGCCCTGAAGTTCTACTCCTCCGTGCGCCTCGACATCCGGCGCATCGGCTCGATCAAGGACCGCGACGAGGTGGTGGGCAACACCACGCGGGTGAAGGTCGTGAAGAACAAGGTCGCGCCGCCGTTCAAGCAGGTCGAGTTCGACATCATGTACGGCGAGGGCATCTCCAAGACCGGCGAGCTGATCGATCTCGGCGTCAAGGCCGGGGTGGTGGAGAAGTCCGGCTCCTGGTTCTCCTACGGCGACCAGCGCATCGGACAGGGGCGCGAGAACGCCAAGTCGTTCCTCAAGGAGAATCCGGACGTGGCGCTGGAGATCGAGGACAAGATCCGCGCCGCCCACGGGCTCGACTTCCACGCCGCGCCCTCGGCGGACGAGGACGGGGACGTGCTCGAGGCCTGAGCCTCTCGGGGGCGGCGCCGGCCGCCCCCGCTTCACATCGGCAGCAGGATCGCGGCCATGGCCGCCATGCCCGGATCCTCGACCGGCGTGACCGCGCTCGGCGGCACGGAAAGGACATTGCCCGTGCCCGGGCGCTTCCACGACTCGACCGGCCTCGCTTGGGCCTCGGCAGCGCGCTCCGCTCGTGGCGAAAGCGCAGCCGCATCCAAGGATGGCGCCTTGAGCAATTGAAATGGCTGGCGCCGGTCGAGGGACTCGAACCCCCGGCATCCTGATTACAAATCAGGCGCTCTACCAGCTGAGCTAGACCGGCCTGCCGCGCCTGCGTTGGTAGTCCGATCCGTCCCGTCGGGCAAGACGCCGCCCGCGGAACCGCCCTCGCGCGCCCCGCGTTCCCGACGCGTGTCGAAAGGGAGGACCGGATGCCCGAGCGCAAGCGATCGAAGGACGGGACGCGCGAGACCGAGGAGATGTTCGACGAGCTCGGCGAACCCGGCGTGGCCGGCCGCAAGGGCGGCGACCTCGCCCGCCGCAAGGGCGTGGAGGACGAGGAGAAGCGCGCCTATGAACGCCCCGCCGGCGCCACCCGCGTGACCAAGTCCGAGGAGCGCGAGGGCGGCGAGACGGACGAGGACAAGGACGCGGGCTGACCGCGCGCCCCGGGCGCGTTGACCTCGCCTGCGGCCGTGGATACCTCTTCGCCCGCGCGCCGCCGGGGCGCGGGCGATCGAGGACGAGGCCGGAACGCATGCAGCAGGCGCGGGCGCGGGACAGCGGGCCGACGGGAAAGCCCCGCTCCTTCCAGGAGGTCATTCTCAGGCTGCAGGACTACTGGGCCGCGCAGGGCTGCGCGGTGCTGCAGCCCTATGATCTGGAGGTCGGCGCCGGCACCTTCCACCCGGCCACCACCCTTCGCGCGCTGGGCTCGCGCCCCTGGGCGGCGGCCTATGTCCAGCCCTCGCGCCGGCCCACGGACGGGCGCTACGGCGACAACCCCAACCGGCTGCAGCACTACTACCAGTTCCAGGTCCTCATCAAACCGAGCCCGCCGGACCTCCAGGAGCTCTATCTCGGCTCGCTGGAGGCCATCGGCATCGACATGGCCCTCCACGACATCCGCTTCGTGGAGGACGACTGGGAGAGCCCGACGCTCGGCGCCTGGGGGCTGGGCTGGGAGGTCTGGTGCGACGGCATGGAGGTCAGCCAGTTCACCTATTTCCAGCAGGTCGGCGGGCATGACTGCCGCCCCGTCTCTGGCGAGCTGACCTACGGGCTGGAGCGGCTGGC
>JBNJGE010000123.1:0-10554 GCA_051747505.1 Pseudomonadota bacterium
GGACAGAGCGCAGAAAGAGGCCGTCGTCGCCGAACTCGACAAGGTCTTCGCCGAGTCCGGGTCGGTCGTGGTGTGTCACTACGCCGGCCTCACGGTCGCCCAGATGCAGGACCTGCGCCTCCAGATGAGAGACGCCGGGGGCAAGGTCCGCGTCGCCAAGAACACGCTCGCCAGGATCGCCCTTGAGGGCAAGCCGAACGAGGGGCTCAGAGAGCATCTCGTCGGCCAGACCGTTCTCGCCTACTCCGAAGACCCCGTGGCTCCGGCCAAGGTGGTCGAGGCCTACGCCAGGAAGAATGACAAGCTTGTCATCGTCGGCGGGGCCATGGGCGCGGAGGTCATGGATGCGGAAGGCGTCAGGGCGCTCGCCAAGATGCCGTCCCGCGAGGAGGTGCTGGGCTCCATCATCGGCGCCCTCACCGCTCAGGGGTCCAACCTCGCATCCGCGATCACGGCGCCCGCGACCGACGTCGCGGGCATCCTCAAGACCATGTCCGAGGAAGAGAACGCCTGATCGAGCGCGTGTCGGGAACCGTGGGGCGGGCCGCGCAGCGGCCGCCTGAACGAACTGGAATGGAACTGGAACAATGGCTGATCTGAAATCCCTCGCCGAGCAGCTGGTCAACCTGACCCTGCTGGAGGCCAACGAGCTGAAGAACATCCTCAAGGACGAGTACGGCATCGAGCCCGCCGCCGGCGGCGCGGTGATGATGGCCGGTCCCGCGGGCGGCGGCGAAGCCGCCGAGGCCGCCGAGGAGCAGACCGAATTCGACGTGATCCTCGTCTCCGGCGGTGACAAGAAGATCAACGTCATCAAGGAGGTCCGCGCGATCACCGGCCTGGGCCTCAAGGAGGCCAAGGAGCTGGTCGAGGCCGGCGGCAAGGCCGTGAAGGAAGGCGCTCCGAAGGAGGAGGCCGAGGAGATGAAGAAGAAGCTCGAGGAAGCCGGCGCCAAGGTCGAGCTGAAGTGAGCTTCCGCATGGCCGCGGCCATGCTTATGTAAACACGGGCTGGCCCCGCCTCGCGGGGCCGGCTCACGCGTTTCCGGGGTCTTGACGGCCCGCTGGAACGCCCCGAGCGTCGTCTCGGGCGCCTCTGCGAGAGACCGGGCCGCCGCCGCCCGCGCTCGCCGGAGGCGTCCCGGAGGGCGCGCGGGATCCGGGATCGCGGGACCTGGGAAGCCCGCGGGGAATTGGATCCGCGCCCAATGCGGACGCGTCGCCGCCGGTCGCCCCCGCCGGTCCGGACGACGCCGAAGGCAGAGGTTGAGCATGGCCGAGACGCATTCCGTTCGCAAACGCATTCGCAGGAACTACGGCCGCATCCGCGAGGTCGCGCGGATGCCGAACCTGATCGAGGTGCAGAAGAGCTCCTACGACCTGTTCCTCGACAGCGGCGACGGCGCGGTTCCGATCGACGGGGAGGGGCTTCAGGGCGTCTTCCAGTCCGTCTTCCCGATCAAGGACTTCAACGAGACCGCGGTGCTCGAGTTCGTGAAATACGAGCTGGAGGACCCGAAATACGACGTGGAAGAGTGCCAGCAGCGCGACATGACCTACGCCGCGCCGCTGAAGGTCACCCTGCGCCTGATCGTCTTCGAGGTGGACCCGGACACCGAGGCGAAGTCCGTCAAGGACATCAAGGAGCAGGACGTCTACATGGGCGACATGCCCCTGATGACGAAGCACGGCACCTTCGTCGTCAACGGGACCGAGCGCGTCATCGTCTCCCAGATGCACCGCTCCCCTGGCGTGTTCTTCGACCATGACAAGGGCAAGACGCACTCCTCCGGCAAGCTGCTCTTCGCCTCGCGCGTGATCCCTTATCGCGGCTCCTGGCTGGACTTCGAGTTCGACGCCAAGGACATCGTGCATGCGCGCATCGACCGCCGGCGCAAGCTGCCGGTGACCACGCTCCTCTACGCCCTGGGCCTGACGCAGGACCAGATCATGGAGGAGTTCTACGACACCGTCGTCTATCGCCGGACGAAGGACGGCTGGGCCGTGCCCTTCCGCGGGGAGCGGCTGAAGGCGACCAAGCCCGACTTCGACATCGTGGACGCCGCCTCCGGCGAGGTGCTGTTCGAGGCCGGCAAGAAGATCACGCCACGCAGGATCAACCAGCTGCTGGAGAACGGCGAGGTCACCGAGACGCTCGCGCCCTTCGAGACGATTTTCGGCCGCTATGCGGCGCGCGACATCATCAACGAGGACGACGGCGCCATCTATGTCGAGGCCGGCGAGGAGCTGACCGACGAGAAGGTGCAGGCGCTGCTCGACGCCGGGGTGGACGAGATCCCGACGCTGGACGTGGACCTGTCCATCGGCCCGTGGATCCGCAACACCATGTCCGCGGACAAGAACATGAACCGCGAGCAGGCGCTGCTCGACATCTACCGGGTCATGCGTCCGGGCGAGCCACCGACGGTGGACGCCGCCGACACCATGTTCAACTCGCTGTTCTTCGACTCCGAGCGCTACGACCTCTCGGCCGTGGGCCGGGTGAAGATGAACATGCGCCTGGAGCTCGACGCCGACCCCAGCCAGCGGACCCTGCGCACCGAGGACATCGTGGCGGTGGTCAAGGCGCTGGTGGAGCTGCGCGACGGCCGCGGCGAGGTGGACGACATCGACCACCTCGGCAACCGCCGCGTCCGCTCCGTCGGCGAGCTGATGGAGAACCAGTACCGCGTCGGCCTGCTGCGCATGGAGCGGGCGATCAAGGAGCGGATGAGCTCCGTCGACATCGACACGGTCATGCCGCAGGACCTGATCAACGCCAAGCCGGCGGCCGCAGCGGTGCGGGAGTTCTTCGGCTCCTCGCAGCTGTCGCAGTTCATGGACCAGACCAACCCGCTCTCGGAGGTCACGCACAAGCGGCGCCTCTCGGCGCTGGGCCCGGGCGGCCTGACCCGCGAGCGGGCGGGCTTCGAGGTGCGCGACGTGCACCCGACCCATTACGGCCGCATGTGCCCGATCGAGACGCCGGAGGGGCCGAACATCGGCCTGATCAACTCGCTGGCCTCGTTCGCGCGCGTGAACCGCTACGGCTTCATCGAGACGCCGTACCGCAAGGTGGTGGACGGGCAGGTGACCGACGAGGTCATCTACATCTCCGCCACCGAGGAGATGCGCTACACCGTCGCCCAGGCGAACGCGCAGCTCACCGAGGACGGGCGCTTCATCAATGACCTCGTCTCGACCCGCAAGAGCGGCGAGTTCATGCTCTCGCCGCGCGAGAACATCGACCTGATCGACGTCTCGCCCAAGCAGCTTGTGTCGGTGGCGGCCTCGCTCATCCCGTTCCTGGAGAACGACGACGCCAACCGCGCGCTGATGGGCTCCAACATGCAGCGCCAGGCGGTGCCGCTCCTGCGCGCCGACGCCCCCTATGTGGGCACCGGCATGGAGGAGACCGTGGCCCGCGACTCCGGCGCGGCGATCACCGCCCGGCGCGGCGGGATCATCGACCAGGTGGACGCGGTGCGCATCGTCGTGCGCGTGACCGACGACATGGACCCTGGCGATCCGGGCGTGGACATCTACCGCCTGCGCAAGTTCCAGCGCTCCAACCAGAACTCCTGCATCAACCAGCGGCCGCTGGTGAAGGTGGGGGACCGGGTGGCCGCCGGCGACGTGGTGGCCGACGGGCCCTCGACCGATCTCGGGGAGCTGGCGCTGGGCAAGAACGTGCTCACCGCCTTCATGCCCTGGAACGGGTACAACTTCGAGGACTCCATCCTCATCTCCGAGCGGATCGTGAAGGACGACGTCTTCACCTCGATCCATATCGAGGAGTTCGAGGTCATGGCCCGCGACACCAAGCTGGGCCCGGAGGAGATCACCCGCGACATCCCGAACGTCGGCGAGGAGGCCCTGCGCAACCTCGACGAGGCGGGGATCGTCTATATCGGCGCCGAGGCCGGCCCGGGCGACATCCTGGTGGGCAAGATCACGCCCAAGGGCGAGAGCCCGATGACGCCCGAGGAGAAGCTGCTGCGCGCGATCTTCGGCGAGAAGGCCTCGGATGTCCGTGACACCTCGCTCCGGCTGCCGCCGGGCGATCACGGCACGATCGTGGAGGTGCGCGTCTTCAACCGCCACGGCGTGGAGAAGGACGAGCGCGCCCTTCAGATCGAGCGCGAGGAGATCGACCGTCTGGCCCGGGACCGGGACGACGAGATCGCGATCCTGGAGCGCAACATCTACGCCCGCCTCAAGGACCTGATCCTCGGCAAGACCGCGGTGAAGGGGCCCAAGGGCGTCAAGGCCGGTTCCGAGATCACCGAGGAGCTTCTGGGCCAGCTGTCGCGCGGCCAGTGGTGGCAGCTCGCGCTGGGCGAGGAGTCCGAGGCCGCGGAGGTCGAGGCCCTCAACAAGCAGTTCGAGGCCCAGAAGCGCGTGCTCGAGCGCCGCTTCGAGGACAAGGTGGAGAAGGTCCGCCGGGGCGACGACCTGCCGCCGGGCGTCATGAAGATGGTCAAGGTCTTCGTCGCGGTGAAGCGCAAGCTCCAGCCCGGCGACAAGATGGCCGGCCGGCACGGCAACAAGGGCGTCATCTCCCGCGTGGTGCCCGAGGAGGACATGCCGTTCCTGGAGGACGGCACGCCCGTGGACGTCGTGCTCAACCCGCTCGGCGTGCCCTCGCGCATGAATGTCGGGCAGATCCTGGAGACCCACATGGGCTGGGCCGCCAAGGGTCTGGGCCGCCAGATCGGGGACTCGCTGGACGCCTACAGGCGCACCGGCGACATGACCCCGGTCCAGGACGCCATGCGCCTGGCCTACGGCGACGAGACCTTCGAGGCCGAGACCGCCAACATGACGCCGGAGGAGTTCCTGGAGGCGGCGGAGAACGTCCGGGCGGGCGTGCCGATCGCCACCCCGGTCTTCGACGGCGCCAAGGAGGGCGACGTGGACGACGCGCTGCGCCGCGCCGGCCTCGACGTCTCCGGCCAGTCGGTCGTCTATGACGGGCGCACGGGCGAGGCGTTCTCGCGCCCTGTGACCGTCGGCGTGAAGTATCTCCTCAAGCTGCACCACCTGGTGGACGACAAGATCCACGCCCGCTCCACCGGCCCCTACAGCCTGGTCACCCAGCAGCCGCTGGGCGGCAAGGCGCAGTTCGGCGGCCAGCGCTTCGGCGAGATGGAGGTCTGGGCGCTGGAAGCCTACGGCGCGGCCTACACCCTGCAGGAGATGCTGACCGTCAAGTCGGACGACGTGGCGGGCCGCACCAAGGTCTACGAGTCCATCGTCAAGGGCGAGGACGACTTCGAGGCCGGCGTGCCGGAGAGCTTCAACGTTCTGGTCAAGGAGATCCGCTCTCTCGGCCTGAACATGGAGCTGCTGGACACCGAGTCCGAAGGCGAATGATCACGCGCGCCCCGAGAGCGACGCGCCGCGGCAGACCCGACGCCGCGGCGCGCCCGGGGCGCCCGGAATTTCGGGCCCATTGACGGAGCACCGTAATGAATCAGGAACTCAGCAACGTTTTCGCGCCGGTCTCGCCCACGCGGACCTTTGACGAGATCAAGATCACGCTCGCCAGCCCCGAGCGGATCCTCAGCTGGTCCTACGGCGAGATCAAGAAGCCGGAGACCATCAACTACCGCACCTTCAAGCCGGAGCGGGACGGCCTGTTCTGCGCCCGGATCTTCGGTCCGATCAAGGACTACGAGTGCCTCTGCGGCAAGTACAAGCGCATGAAGTATCGCGGGATCACCTGCGAGAAGTGCGGCGTCGAGGTCACCCTCCAGAAGGTGCGTCGCGAGCGCATGGGCCATATCGAGCTGGCCGCGCCCGTCGCCCATATCTGGTTCCTCAAGAGCCTGCCGTCCCGCATCGGCCTGATGCTGGACATGACCCTGCGCGACCTCGAGAAGATCCTCTATTTCGAGAACTACGTGGTCGTCGAGCCGGGCCTGACCGACCTCAAGCAGGGCCAGCTGCTGTCGGAGGAGGAGTTCCTCGACGCGCAGGACCAGTACGGCGAGGACGCCTTCCGCGCCGGCATCGGCGCCGAGGCCATCCGCGAGATGCTGGCCGAGATCGACCTGCAGGCCGAGGCCGACCAGCTGCGCGCCGACTTGGCCGAGGCCACCGGCGAGCTCAAGCCCAAGAAGATCATCAAGCGGCTCAAGCTGGTCGAGCACTTCCTCGAGTCCAACAACCGGCCCGAGTGGATGATCATGACGGTCATCCCGGTCATCCCGCCCGAGCTGCGCCCGCTGGTGCCGCTGGACGGCGGCCGCTTCGCGACCTCGGACCTCAACGACCTCTACCGCCGGGTCATCAACCGCAACAACCGCCTCAAGCGGCTGATCGAGCTGCGCGCACCCGACATCATCATCCGCAACGAGAAGCGGATGCTGCAGGAGTCGGTGGATGCGCTGTTCGACAACGGCCGGCGCGGGCGGGTCATCACGGGCTCCAACAAGCGCCCGCTGAAGTCGCTCGCCGACATGCTCAAGGGCAAGCAGGGCCGGTTCCGCCAGAACCTGCTCGGCAAGCGCGTGGACTTCTCGGGCCGCTCGGTCATCGTGACGGGGCCGGAGCTCAAGCTGCACCAGTGCGGACTCCCGAAGAAGATGGCGCTGGAGCTGTTCAAGCCCTTCATCTATTCGCGCCTCGACGCGAAGGGGCTGAGCTCCACCGTCAAGCAGGCCAAGAAGCTGGTGGAGAAGGAGCGCCCGGAGGTCTGGGACATCTTGGATGAGGTCATCCGGGAGCACCCCGTGCTTCTCAACCGCGCCCCGACGCTGCACCGCCTCGGCATCCAGGCCTTCGAGCCCGTGCTGATCGAGGGCAAGGCGATCCAGCTTCACCCGCTGGTCTGCGCCGCCTTCAACGCCGACTTTGACGGCGACCAGATGGCCGTGCATGTGCCGCTGAGCCTCGAGGCCCAGCTCGAGGCGCGCGTGCTGATGATGTCCACCAACAACGTGCTGTCTCCCGCGAACGGCAAGCCGATCATCGTGCCGTCGCAGGACATGGTGCTGGGGCTCTACTACATCACCATCGCGCGCGAGGGGCTGAAGGGCGAGGGCATGGTCTTCGGCTCGCCGGAGGAGGTCGAGCACGCGCTCGAGGCCGGCGTGGTGGAGATGCACTCCAAGATCGTCGCGCGCCTGCCGCAGCTCGACCCCGACACCGGGGAGATCGTGCAGAAGCGCTTCGAGACGACGCCGGGCCGGCTGCGGCTGGGCCAGCTGCTGCCGCTCAACCCCAAGACGCCCTTCGACGTCGTCAACCGCCTGCTTCGCAAGAAGGAGGTCGGCGAGGTCATCGACATCGTCTACCGCCACTGCGGGCAGAAGGAGTCGGTGATCTTCTGCGACAAGATCATGGGCCTGGGCTTCACCGAGGCGTTCAAGGCCGGGATCTCCTTCGGCAAGGACGACATGGTGATCCCCGACTCCAAGTGGGACATCGTCGGCGAGACGCGCGAGCAGGTGAAGGAGTTCGAGCAGCAGTATCTCGACGGCCTGATCACCCAGGGCGAGAAGTACAACAAGGTGGTCGACACCTGGGCCAAGTGCACCGACCGCGTCGCCGGCGCCATGATGGACGAGATCTCGGCGGTTCGCCGGGACGACCAGGGCCGCGAGCTGGAGCCGAACTCCATCTACATGATGTCGCACTCCGGGGCCCGAGGCTCTCCGGCCCAGATGCGCCAGCTGGCCGCCATGCGCGGTCTGATGGCCAAGCCCTCGGGCGAGATCATCGAGACGCCGATCACCTCCAACTTCAAGGAGGGCCTGACGGTGCTGGAGTACTTCAACTCCACGCACGGCGCCCGCAAGGGCCTGGCCGACACGGCGCTGAAGACCGCCAACTCCGGGTATCTCACCCGGCGGCTGGTGGACGTCGCCCAGGACTGCATCGTGCGCGAGGAGGACTGCGGCACGGATCGCGGCATCGACGCCCACGCCATCGTGGAGGGCGGCGAGGTCGTCGCCTCGCTCGGCGAGCGCATCCTGGGCCGCGTGCCGGCCGACGACGTCGTCGACCCGGCTTCGGGCGAGCTGATCCACCCCGCCGGCCAGATGGTCGAGGAGCATCATGTCGAGGCCATCGAGGCCGCGGCGGTGCAGACGGTCAAGATCCGCTCGCCGCTGACCTGCGACCTGCAGGACGGCGTCTGCGTGAACTGCTACGGGCGCGACCTGGCCCGCGGCACCATGGTCAACACCGGCGAGGCGGTGGGCATCATCGCCGCCCAGTCGATCGGCGAGCCGGGCACGCAGCTGACCATGCGGACCTTCCATATCGGCGGCGCGGCCAACGTGGCCGACAACTCCTTCATGGAGGCCGCCCAGGAGGGCGAGCTGGAGATCCGCAACCGCAACCTGATCGAGGATCAGGAGGGCAACGTGATCGCCCTGGGCCGCAACGTGACCCTGGCGATCATGGACAGGCGCGGCGCCGCTCCGGTGGAGCTGGCCACGCACAAGCTGCCCTATGGGGCCCGTCTGATGGTCAAGGAAGGGGACCACATCACCCGCGGCCAGAAGCTGGCGGAGTGGGATCCCTACACCCTGCCCATCATCGCCGAGAAAGCGGGCAAGGCGAAGTTCGTGGACCTCAACCTCGGCACCTCGGTGCGCGAGGAGCTGGACGAGGCCACGGGCATCTCCCAGCGCATCGTCATCGACTGGCGCTCCGCGCCCAAGGGCAACGAGCTCAAGCCCGAGATCCTCGTGGTGGACCCCGAGAGCGGGGAGCCGGTGCGCCTGGCCAACGGCAACCCGGCCCACTACCCGATGTCGGTGGACGCGATCCTCTCGGTCGAGGACGGCCAGGAGATCCGGGTCGGCGACGTGCTCGCGCGCATCCCGCGCGAGGGCGCGCGGACCAAGGACATCACGGGCGGCCTGCCGCGCGTGGCCGAGCTGTTCGAGGCCCGGCGTCCGAAGGACCACGCGGTCATCGCGGAGATCGACGGCACGGTGAAGTTCGGCCGCGACTTCAAGAACAAGCGGCGGATCACCATCGAGCCGACGGACGAGAGCCTCGAGCCGGTCGAATACCTGGTGCCCAAGGGCAAGCACATCGCGGTGCAGGAGGGCGACTGGATCCAGAAGGGCGAGTACCTGCTGGACGGCCACCCGGCGCCGCATGACATCCTGCGCATCATGGGCATCGAGGCGCTGGCCGACTACCTCGTCAACGAGGTCCAGGACGTCTATCGACTGCAGGGCGTGAAGATCAACGACAAGCACATCGAGGTGATCGTCCGCCAGATGCTGCAGAAGATCGAAATCACGAACTCCGGCGAGACGACCTTCCTGGCCGGCGAGCAGGTGGACCGGGTCGAGTTCGACGAGATGAACGAGAAGGCGGAGGCGGCCGGCCGCAAGCCGGCGCAGGGCGAGCCGGTGCTGCTTGGCATCACCAAGGCCTCGCTTTCGACCCGCTCCTTCATCTCGGCGGCCTCCTTCCAGGAGACCACCCGCGTGCTGACCGAGGCGGCCGTGCAGGGCAAGAGCGACAAGCTCGTGGGCCTGAAGGAGAACGTGATCGTCGGCCGCCTGATCCCGGCGGGCACCGGGGGCGCGACCCAGCGCATCAAGAAGGTGGCCACGGATCGCGACCAGCGCATCCTGGCCCAGCAGCAGGAGGCCGCGGAGGCCGCGGCCGCCGAGGCCGCGGCGCTGGAGACGGCCTCCGCCCTGGAGCAGCCGACGGACCTGCCGCCCGAGGGCGGCGACAGCCCCGAGGACCAGGGCTGAGCGCCCGCGCCCCGCGCGCGCCTGACGACGACGCGGCCGGGCCCGTCCTCCCCCGGAGGGCGGGCCCGGGTCATTTCGGCAACAGGTGCGGTCGCGAGCGCGCGCCGCTTCGGAGAGTTCGGCTCGCCTGTTGCGTGCGTTCATGTTCTGTTTAAAGTGCCGGGGCGAGCTGCGGACAGTCTGCCACCCTGGAGGAGCCCATGAAGCCCAGCGCGAGCCGGCGCGCCCTCGGAGCCGAGGGGGAGGATGCGCGTCCGATGCGGGACCCCGCCGACCCGGTCCAGGAGGACCTCGCGCACGCCCTTCAGGGGATCGAGGGGCTGCGCCGCCGCATCCAGGAGAGCAGGGCCGCGATGCCCCCCGCGCGGGCGCGCCGACTGGCCCTCGCGCTCTCGATGGTGGACGCGGCCCTGGGCGAAGCGGTGCGGGAGCTCCATCTCGGCGAGGACGCCCCGGCCGAGGGCTGATCCGCGCCGGGGCGACGGCCCGGAAACCCCGTGTTGACACCCCCCGCGGGCCTGTCTAGTTTCCGCAAACTTTCGGAACGGCGAGTCGTCGCCGAGTCGAACGCATAGCCAGCCATTGGCGGTCACGATCCGGGCCCCGTCGCCCCGATCCTCTGGAATTCGCCGCAAACGGCCCCCAAGCCGGGGTCCTGCGGCGTTTCGCGTTTCGCTCCCGGGCGGGGCGCGGTGAGCAAGTTTTGGGCGTCGCCGGCCAGAGGGCCGCTCGCGACGCGGACAAGGGAAGCAGCGAGAGGGTCTCCGCCCGATGCCGACCATTCAGCAGCTGATCCGGAACCCCCGGCAGCCGAAACCGAA
>JBNJGE010000124.1:0-10552 GCA_051747505.1 Pseudomonadota bacterium
AGGATCTCCTCGGGCGCGTAGGCGGGGGGCTCGGGCGGCGCCATCTCCACCCGGTCGGGCTTGGGGCGGTTGAGATTGGCGACGATGCGGCGGGCGAGGGCGAGGGCGTGGGCGTCGTTCTCGGCCAGATGGTCGGCGACGCCCGACAGGCGGGTGTGGACGTCACCGCCGCCGAGATCCTCGGCCGAGACGACCTCGCCGGTGGCGGCCTTCACCAGCGGCGGGCCGCCGAGGAAGATGGTCCCCTGCTCCTTCACGATGATGGTCTCGTCGGACATGGCGGGCACATAGGCGCCGCCGGCGGTGCAGGAGCCCATGACGACGGCGATCTGTGGGATGCCCTCGGCCGACATGTTGGCCTGATTGTAGAAGATGCGGCCGAAATGCTCGCGGTCGGGGAAGACCTCGTCCTGCTGGGGCAGGTTCGCGCCGCCGGAGTCGACCAGGTAGATGCAGGGCAGGCGGTTCTGCAGGGCGATCTCCTGCGCGCGGAGATGCTTCTTGACCGTCATCGGGTAGTAGGTGCCGCCCTTCACGGTGGCGTCGTTGCACACGACCATGACCTCGCGGCCCATGACGCGGCCCACGCCCGCGATGAGGCCCGCGCAGGGGGCGGCGTCGTCATACATGCCGTGGGCGGCAGTCATGCCGATCTCGAGGAAGGGGGCGCCGGGGTCCAGAAGGGCGGAGACGCGGTCGCGCGGCAGCATCTTGCCGCGGGATTCGTGGCGCTCGCGCGCGGCCTGGCCGCCGCCGCGGCGGGCGAGGTCGGCGGCCTGCCGGACGGTCTCGATCGCCTCCAGATGCGCGGCGCGGTTGGCGCGGGCCTCCTCGGAGGCGGGGGAGAGGGCGGAGGCGAGGATGCTCATCGCGGGCGGGCTCCTTGCGACGCGGTCAGGGGACGGCCGGCGCGCGGGGCGCGCCGGGCCGACAATTCCCCAAAATCGCGTCGAGGGAAATCCCCGGCGGCCTCAGCCCTCGGCGCCGAGCTGGGCGCGCAGCTGGATCGCCCGGCGGGCGGAGAGGTTCATGCGGCAGTCGGCCCCGGCCACCTCGCGGAAGGAGCCCTCTCCCCACAGCGCCCGGGCGTAGCCGCATTCCGCCTGGGCGAAGCTCTCCCAGGCCGCCTGGGCGGCCCGCAGCGCGTCATGGGCGCGGCCGGCGGAGGCGGCGGCCTCATGGGCCTTTACGCGGGGTTCGAGCTGCGACCAGGCGGCATGCCTGACGCTCTCCCAGGCCGCCGTCTCGCGGCGCAGGCAGCGGGCGCGGCCGGCGTCGGCGCCCGCCGCCGCGCCGTTCATGCAGGCGCGCGAGATCAGGCCGACGCAGCGCCGCTCGGCCGCCGCGGCGCCGGAGCGCAGATTGGCGTCGAGGCAGGCGGAGACGAAGCGGGAATCGACGGCCTCGTTGGCGCGCGCGGGCGCCGCGGCGGAGGCCGCGAGCAGGGCCAGCCCGGCGAAGGCGGCGGCGAACAGGGCGCGGGATCGGGACATGGCCGGTCCTTTCGATCTACGCGGCGCGGCGGGCGCGCCGGGAATAACGCAATGGAAGCGGCGCGGCCGCGCTTTGCCGGACCGCCCGAGTCGCCCGGACAGTCTATTCATGTTTCGGTCAGGATTGCGAGAGTTTTCCGACGCTACGTAAGGCGAGGGGGCGAGGCGGGGCCTCGCCCCCCGCGTCAGGCGGTGGCCTTCATCAGCTCCCGCCCGCAGAGCATGCGGCGGATCTCGGAGGTGCCGGCGCCGATCTCCATCAGCTTGGCGTCGCGGAAGATGCGGCTGACGGGGTTGTCCGTCAGATACCCGGCGCCGCCGAAGGCCTGCACGGCCTGCACGGCCTGCTGCATGGCGACCTCCGAGCAGTAGAGCACGCAGGCGGCCGCGTCCTGCCGGGTGACCTCGCCGCGGTCGCAGGCGCCCGCGACGGCGTAGAGATAGGCCCGCGCGGTGTTCAGGGCGGTGTACATGTCCGCGATCTTGGCCTGCATGAGCTGGAAGTCGCCGATCGGCTGGCCGAACTGCCTGCGCTCGTGCAGGTAGGGCATGACCTCGTCCAGCATGGCGTGGATCAGGCCGGTGCCGATGCCCGAGAGCACCACGCGCTCGTAGTCGAGGCCGGACATCAGGACGTTCACGCCCTTGCCCTCCTCGCGCAGGACGTTGTCGTAGGGGACCTCGCAGTCCTCGAAGATCAGCTCCCCGGTGTTGGAGCCGCGCATGCCGAGCTTGTCGAAATGCGGGCCCTGGGAGAAGCCGGTCATCTCCTTCTCGATCAGGAAGGCGGTCAGGCCGCGGGGGCCGGCCTCCGGATCGGTCTTGGCGTAGACGACCAGCACGTCGGCGTCGGGGCCGTTGGTGATCCAGTACTTGTTTCCGTTGAGCACGTAGCGGTCGTTGCGCTTCTCCGCCTTCAGCTTCATGGAACCGACGACGTCGGAGCCTGCGCCGGGCTCGGACATGGCGAGCGCGCCGACATGCTCTCCGGAGACGAGCCTGGGCAGGTATTTCGCCTTCTGCTCCGGCGTGCCGTTCAGCCTGATCTGGTTGACGCAGAGATTGGAATGGGCGCCGTAGGACAGCGCGACGGAGGCCGAGGCGCGGGCCACCTCCTCCACCGCCACGGTGTGGGCCAGGTAGCCCAGGCCGAGGCCGCCGAACTCCTCCTCCACCGTGACGCCCAGCAGGCCGAGATCGCCCATCTCCTTCCACAGGCCGGGGGGGAATTCGTTGCTGCGGTCGATCTCGGCGGCGATCGGCTTGACCCGCTCCTGCGCCCAGCGGTGGGTCTGCTCGCGGATGGCGTCGATCTCCTCGCCCAGGGCGAAGTCGAGCGTGGCGTGGAACATGGGCGGCGGCCTCCCTTGGCGTTCGTCTGGGGCGCGCGCGCGGGCCCGGGGGCGCGCCCGTCTCCTGCCGCAGTCCTAGCCGAACCGCGCGCCCGCGCAAGGCCGGCGGCGGGGCCGGGCGCCGCCGCCGCGGCCCTCCGGGGGCGCGGCCGGCGCCGAGGGGGCTCGACGCCCCCTCGGCGCCGAACCCCCTCAGAGGTCGGAGCGGAGCAGGGTTATGGCCAGGCGACGCTCCCGCGCGGGAGCGCCGGGGGCGTCGGGGGCCTCGGCCCCCGATCGGGGCTCCCCGGTCACGCGGGCCATGCGATCGGCGGCCACCCCGGCGTCGACCAGCGCGCGGCGGGCGCCGTCGGCGCGGGCGATGGCGGTCCGCCAGTCTTCGGCGGGCGCCTCCGGCCCGGGCGAATCGGCATGGCCGAGGATCGCCGCGCGGTTGGTGACCAGCGCCGCGGTCTCCCCGATCATCTTCAGAAGCGCGCGCATTCGCGGCGTGGGACGGGCCGAGCCGTCCGCGTAGAGCGGCTTTCCCGGCACGTCGAAGAGCTCGATGATCAGCCCCTCGTCGGTGATGCGCGTGCGGATATGCTGCAGGAGCGCGTCGGCCCGGTCGCTCTCCCCGCTCATGCCGCGGAAGAGATTGTCGAGCTCGCTGAGCTCCTCGGCCACGCCCTCGGGCCTTTCCTCGGCGGAGTCGGCCAGGCCCCGCTCCCCGCGGGCCTGCCGCTCCTGCGTCGGGCGCTTGTCGGAGGCGCCGGCGCCGTTGCGCGCCAGGGTCTTCTCCGTGAACACGCTGTCGCCCCCCAGCGCGCCGGCGCCGCCCCCGGAGGTGCGGGCCATCGGGACGCTGGGGTTGAAGTATTCGGCGATTCCCTCGCGCTGCTCCTCCGTCGTGGCGCTGAGCAGCCACATCAGCAGGAAGAAGGCCATCATCGCGGTGACGAAATCCGCGTAGGCCACCTTCCAGGCGCCGCCGTGATGGGGCGGCGCCGCCATCACCTTCCTGCGCCTGATGATCGTCACGCCGTTGTCCGCGGCCATGCTCACGCTCCCGCTGCGATACGCCACTCACCCGTCACGACGGTCTAGACCCCGAAGCTTAGGGCGCGGTTTCCGAAGGCGGTTTCCGGAAGGTTTCCGCGCGCCGGGCCGGGCCCCGGCGCCCCGTTCACCCGTTTCTAACGAATGCCGCGCAGGGTCCGACCCCGGAGCCGACCCCACCCCCATGCCGGGAGCGCGCGAATGGAGACCACCGCCGAGACCGCGATCCGCCGCAAGCTGTCCGGCGCGCGCGTGGGGCGCGCCCCGATCCCGGAGGTGGAGGAGATCGGCGAGAACTTCGCCAAGCTGCTGGACGAGCGGCTGCGCGGGCTGGTGCGCACCATCACCTCGGCCATCGTGCTGGACTGCGAGGTGCGCAAGCTCTCCGCCGTGCTGGAGGACATCCCGGTGCCGGCCATGCTGGCGCTGGTCGATGTGCGCGGCTCCCAGAACGCGGCGATGATCAACATCGGCTCGGACCTGATGTTCCACATCGTGGACCTGCGCATGGGCGGCGACGCGGCGGCCGCGCCCATGCCCACGGCGCGCTCGGTCACCGCCATCGACTGCGCCCTGTGCGAGGAGTTCATCCGCCTGACGCTGGAGGCCTTCGAGGCCGCGCTGCGGCTGCATCTGGGCGCCGGGCTCCGTTCCGCCATGACGCTGGAGCGGTTCGAGCAGCACGTCACCATGGTGCGCATCGCGCCCGAGCATTCCGACGTGCTGGTGGTGCGGCTGAGCCTGGACATGGGCGAGGCCGCGCGCAGCGGGGACTTCGACCTCGTCCTGCCGCTGGCGGTGCTCGATTCCTACCGCGCCGCGGCGACGGGGACCTCGCACGCCGCCGAGCGCGCCCGGCCCGACATCTGGTCGCGCCGCATGGCCAGCGCGGCCGCCGACGCCCCCGTTCGCCTGCGCGCGGAGCTGCATCGGGAGCGGATGCGCCTGGCCGATCTGCAGGCGCTGGAGGTCGGCTCGATCCTGCCCCTGCCGCGCGAGGCGCGCGAGGCGGTGGAGCTGCGCATCGAGGGCTCTCCCGACGCCGCGCCGCTGGCCCGCGGCCGGTTGGGCGCCGTGGAGGGCGACAAGGCCGTGAAGATCGCCGACCCGCCCGAGACGGACCGGGCGGAGGGGCTGCGGCGCATTCTGAGCCACCGGGACGGGCGCGGCTGAGGCCGCGGCGGCGGCGGGCCGCCGCCTGCCAAGGAGGAAGGGACGAGAGCGCATGAGCAGGAAGAAGACCCCCGAGAGCCCGCCCGTGGCCGCGGCGGAGACGCCGCAGGACGCTGCCGAGACGACCGCGGCGGAGGCGCAGGCGGCCTCCGGCGACGCGCCGCAGGCCGGGCCGGCGGCGGACGCGGCGGCCGTCGCCGCGCCGGCCGAGGGCGGGTCGGACGCGTCCGCCGAGGGCGGGGAGGGCGCGGATGGCGCGCCCGAGGCCGCGGCCGAGCCCGCGGAGGCGACCGCGCAGGGCGCGGAGGCGGCGCCGGACGCCGATGACGCCGCAACCGACGAGACGCTGGCGGAGGCCGGGCCGGGGGCGGAGGCGCCGGACGCCGCGGCGCAGCCCGGGGACGCCGGGGCGGAGGCGGACGGGACCGAGGCGGCGGAGGCGGACGGGGCCGCCGCCCCGGGGCCGGTCGGGCCGGGCGAGTTCCGCCTGGATCCCCGCCCCCGGCTGGAGGACACCGAGGCGCTGATCGACTGGCTGCGCGAGGCGACGCCTGCCGAGGCGCCGCTGGCGCTGCAGGCCGACGCGGTGGAGAGCGCGCCGACGCCGCTCGTGCTGGCCATCGTCGCCGCCGCGCGCGCGCGGGCGGAGGCCGGTCGGCCCGCGGCGCTGGTCAGCCCCTCGCCCGCCCTCGTGGACGCCTTTTCCGACCTCGGCCTGTTCGGGGACCTGATGCAGATGGAGATCCGCCCATGAGCCGCATCCTCGCCGTGGACGACACGCGCGCGCTCCTGACCATGCTCAAGTCCTGCCTGGAGGGCGGCGGCCACGAGGTGGTCACCGCCAGGGACGGGGCGGAGGCGATGGAGATGCTGCGCGAGCATCGCCCCGACCTGGTCATCACCGACCTCAACATGCCGCGCATGAACGGCCTGGAGTTCATCGAGGCCGCGCGGCAGGAGCCCGAGGGCCGGGCGCTGCCCATGCTGCTGCTGACCACCGAGACGGCGCAGGAGCTCAAGGACCGCGCGAAGCAGGTGAAGGCCACCGGCTGGCTGACCAAGCCCTTCGACCCCGACCAGATCCTCGGCCTGGTGGACCGCCTGGCCTGAGCGCGCATTCGCAGGAGGACCCGCGGTGACGGACGACACCGAAGACTATCAGGCGCTGTTCTTCGCGGAATGCGGGGAGCTTCTGGGCGACCTGCAGGAGCAGCTCGACCGGCTGATGGACGGCGAGCGCGACGCGGAGATCGTCAACGCCGCCTTCCGCGCGGTGCATTCGGTCAAGGGCGGCGCCGCGGCCTTCGGCTTCGACGCGCTGATCGGCTTCGCCCATGTCTTCGAGACGGTGATGGATTCCTGCCGCTCCGGGACGCTGGCGCTGACGCCGGAGGTGGTGAACCTGCTCATGCGCTCCGGCGACGTGATGGAGACGCTGATCGAGCAGGCCCGCGACGGCGGCGAGATCGACGAGGGCCATGTCGCCCGCGTGCGCGCCGAGCTCGACGAGCTGACCGGGCGCGGAACCGCCGAGGAGACGGACGCCCCCGGCGCCGGGGCGGCGCCGGCGCAGGCCGATCCCGCCCCGCCGGCGGAGGCGGAGGCCGAAGCCGGGGGGATGCGCGAGGTCATCGTGCGCCTGCGCCCGGGGCCGGACTTCATCCATGCCGGGCACGACCCGCTGCGCGTGATCCGCGCGGCGCGCGAGCTGGACCTCGTCGGCGCCGAGCCCTTCGGCGAGCTTCCCCCGCTGACCGAGCTGAGCGCCGAGTCCTGCCCGCTGGGCTGGACCCTGCGCTTCGAGAGCGACCAGCCGCGCGCCGCCTTCGAGGCCTTCTTCGCGGTCTACGAGCACGCCGCGGAGATCGAGATCGAGGACGCGGGCGAGGGCGAGGGCGCGGAGGCGCCCGCCGCGCCGGAGGCCGGGGCCGCGGAGGCGGCGTCGGAAGTCCCCGCGCAGGGCGGGCCGGGCAGGGCGGCCGCCAACCCCTCGGTCGGGGGGCGGGAGCCGGGGCGCGTCTCGGCCTCCAAGACCCTGCGGGTGGAGCTCGCGCGGATCGACCGGCTGGTCAACCAGGTGGGCGAGATCGTCATCACGCAGGCCGTGCTCGCTCAGAAGCTGTCGGAGACCGACGCGGCCACGGCGCTGGAGGTCGGCGCCTCGGTCGAGGCCATGAGCCGCCAGACGCGCGAGCTTCAGGAAAGCGTCATGGCGATCCGCGCCCAGCCGGTGAAGTCCGTCTTCAGCCGCATGCCGCGGGTGGTGCGCGACCTGGCCGACAAGCTGGGCAAGGACGCGCGGCTGGTGGTCTCGGGCGAGCACACGGAGGTGGACACCACCGTGATCGAGGAGCTGGCCGAGCCGCTGACCCACATGCTGCGCAACTCCATGGATCACGGGCTGGAGGGCCCCGACGAGCGCGAGGCCGCCGGCAAGCCGCGCACCGGCGAGCTGCGGCTGAGCGCCGAGCACCGGGGCGAGCGGGTGATCATCGTCATCGAGGATGACGGGCGGGGCGTGAACCGCGAGCGCGTGCTGCAGAAGGCGGTCGAGAACGGCCTGGTCGGCCCCGACGACGCGCCCTCGCCCGAGGAGATCGACCAGCTGATCTTCCATCCCGGCTTCTCCACGGCCGCGGAGGTCAGCGACGTCTCGGGCCGTGGCGTGGGCATGGACGTGGTCAAGAAGAAGATCCAGGCGCTGGGCGGGCGCTGCCACATGCGCTCGGAGCCCGGGCGCGGCACGCGCTTCCAGATCACCCTGCCGCTGACGCTGGCGGTGCTGGACGGCATGACGATCTGCGTGGGCGACGAGCGCTTCATCCTGCCGCTGAGCTCGGTGGTGGAGGCCCTGCGCATCGACTCCGAGCGGGTGGAGACGCTGCCCGACGGCGCCCGCGTGCTGGTGCGGCGCGGGAACTATCTGCGCCTGCTCTCCCTGCGCGACAGCCTCGGCGTGACCGGCCCGGGCGCGCGGGAGGAGCGGGACGAGATGGCCATCGTCGTGGACACCGAGACGAGCGGCCTCGTGGCGCTTCTGGTCGACGAGCTGATCGGCCAGAGGCAGGTGGTGCTCAAGAGCCTGGAGGCCAATTTCCGGCGCGTGGACGGCGTGTCGGGCGCCACCATCCTGGGGGACGGGCGCGTGGCCCTGATCCTCGACATCCCCTCCCTCATGTCCATGGGCGCGGGCCCCCGCGCCGCCTTGCAGGAGACGATCCATTGACCGACGCGACGCAGACCGAGGGCGCGGCGGCCGCCGCCGTGCTGGCCGCCGGGCAGGCGCCGGAGAGCGAGGAGGCCGCGGCGGCGGCCCCGGCCGCCTACAAGCAGTACGTCACCTTCCTGGTGGGGGACCGCGCCTACGGCGTGGATATCGTCCTGGTGCGCGAGATCAAGCAGTGGTCGCCGACCACCGCCCTGCCCAACCAGCCGCACTACATGCGCGGGGTGCTGAACCTGAGGGGCACCATCGTGCCGGTCCACGACCTGCGCGCGCGCTTTTCCGGCGAGCTGACCGAGGCGACCGAGACCCATGTGGTGGTGATCGTCTGGATCGGGGACCAGACCGTGGGCGTGCTGGTGGATGCGGTGAGCGACATCATCTCGTTCTCCTCCGACGACATCCGGCCGGTCCCGAGCTCCGAGGGCGATCTCGACCATTCGGCGATCAACGGCCTGGTCAACGCCGAGAGCGGGATGGTCGCCCTGCTCGATCTCGACGCGCTGTTCGGCGAGCGCATGAGCCTGATGTGAGCGCCGCGCGCAACGCGCGGCCGGACGGCGGCGCCCGGGCCCCCGGCGCGCCGCCGGGCGCCCGCCCCTGTCCTGAGGATCGGAGGTGACGATGACGGCCGAGAGCCACGCCCCCGCGGCGACGGGCCTGACCCTGGGACGCCGGCTGACGCTCGCGGCGGCCGGCGCGGCGCTGCTGGCCGCTCTGGCGGTGGGCGGCGCGGCCCTTCTGTCGCAACGCGCGGAGCTCTCGGCGGCGGCCGAGCGGCGGCTGGACGCCGCGGCGGAGGCGGCGGCGCGCGGGCTGGAGCGGCGCTTGGCTGAGGTGGCGCGGGATATGCGTTTCCTTGCGGGCTCGGAGCTGGGGGCCGGGGCGCTGGCGGAGTTCGTGCAGGTCCGGGCCGGTCGGCGGGAAGGGCTGCGGGAGTTGCATGCGGGGGGCGGTCCGGGGTTGTCGGACGCCCCCGACGGCGCGCGCCGGAGCGCGGTCCGCGGTCGGCGGCAGACCGATCTGCGCGCCTTCGCGGAGCGGGGCGGCTACGGTGACCTCCTCCTGATCTCGCCGCAGGGCGAGGTGATCTACAGCTCGGCCGAAGGGTCCGAACTCGGGGCCGTCCCGCCGCAGGGGCCGCTGGCCGAGGCGGTGCGCCGCGCGAAGGCCGCGCCGCGCGGGCGGGTGGTCTTCGCGGATCGGGGGCCCGGCGCGGGGGGCGAGGGCCCGGGGGAGGCATTCGCGGCGATCCGCGCGGGCGCGGCCGGGGAGGTCCCGGGCGGCGTGATCGCGCTGCGGCTCTCGCCCGGGACGCTCGGGGCGATCCTGGGCGGGGCGAGCGCGCAGGGGGCGGCCCGCCTCGCGTTGGTCGGACCCGGGGGGCGGCTGCGCGCCGCGGCCGGGGATGCCGCGGGGTCGGACGGGCCCCCGGCGGGATCGGGGCCGGTTGCGGAGCGGGCGGTGGAGAGTCCCGGGCTCGACTGGCGCGTGGCGGCGACCGCGCCGGCCTCGGCGCTGGCCGGAGGGATGCGCTCGACGGCCGGGGGGCTGGCGCTGGCCGGCCTGCTGGCGCTGGCCGCGGCGCTGGGGCTGGGCTGGCTGGCCGGGCGCGCGGCCGCCGGGTCCCTGCGGCGGCTGACCGGCGCGGCGGCCGAGATGGCGCGGGGGCGCGCGGCCGACATGCCGGAGACCGGGCGTCGGGACGAGCTGGGCGCCCTCGCCCGGGCGCTCGCGGAGCTGCGGGCGGCGGGCCTCGCCGATCGCCGGCTCGCCGAGGCGCTGCGGGCGGGCGACGGGATGGTCATGGTCCTCGACCCCGCGATGCGGGTCGTCTTCGCCAGCCCGGCGATGGAGGCCGGCCTGCGCCCCCTGCTGCGGGACCTGCCGGAGGTCCCCGCGGGGACGCGGACGCTGGTCGGGCTTCGGGCGCGCCAGCTTCACCCCGACGAGGACCTGTTCCGCGACGCCGGTCGCGGGGAGGCGCAGAGCATCGAGCTCGGCGGGCGGCGCTTCGTGCTGGACCTGCGCGAGCTGCGCGACGCCGGGGGCGCGCTGATCGGCCGGGCGGCGACCTTGCGCGACGCCGACGCGGAGGCGCGGACGGGCGGGGCGATCGAGGCCTGGCTGGACGGGGCGGCGCGGGGAGATTTCACCCGGCCGGTTGCGGGGCAGGCCGGGGAGGGCGCCATGGACCGGCTGGCGCAGGCCTCGGGCGCCTTCTTCGACGAGCTGGAGGCCACGGCCGACGCGCTGGCGGCGGGCGGGCTCTC
>JBNJGE010000125.1:0-10543 GCA_051747505.1 Pseudomonadota bacterium
GCGACGGGGGGGGAGACGAAGCTGCCGATGTCGCCGCCCAGCCGCGCGATCTCCTTGACCAGCTTGGAGGCGATGGCCTGGTGGTTCGCGTCGGCCATCAGGAACAGCGTCTCGATCTCGTCGTTCATGGCCCGGTTCATGCCGACCATCTGGAACTCGTACTCGAAATCCGAGACGGCGCGCAGCCCGCGGATGATCACGTTCGCCCCGACCTGCTCGGCGAAATGGATCAGCAGGTTCTCGAAGGGCTCGGCCACGATCTCGACCCCGGCCGCCTCGGCGATGGGGGCGCATTCGCGCTCGATCATCGCCGTGCGCTCCTCGAGCGTGAAGAGCGGACCCTTGTCGCGGTTCACCGCCACCCCGATCACGAGCCGGTCAACCAGCTTGGCCGCCCGGCTGATGATGTCGAGATGGCCCAGCGTGACCGGATCGAACGTGCCCGGATAGAGCCCGGTGCGTGTGTGCGTGCCCGTCATCTCCCCTCCCCGCTGAAAGGCCGCGCGGGCCGCGCGGCTGAGCGGGGGGCAAGCGACACCATCCGCGCCCCGGGGTCAAGGCCGCCCGGGCGCGAAGGCTCAGCGGCCCTTGATCATCTCCGCCAGCGCCTCGGTCTCGTGCTCCAGCTCGTTCATGCGGAACTTCACAACGTCGCCGATGGAGATCAGGCCGGTCAGCCGCCCGTCCTCCATCACCG
Organism: Pseudomonadota bacterium; assembly: GCA_051747505.1. Taxonomy (GTDB): domain Bacteria; phylum Pseudomonadota; class Alphaproteobacteria; order Rhodobacterales; family Rhodobacteraceae; genus Albimonas. The sequence continues at coordinate 698 of JBNJGE010000125.1, forward strand.
GCATGTGGCGGAAGCGCCCGCCGGTCATCCGCTCCATGATGTTGCGCACGTCGTCGGAGGGGGCGCAGCCGACCACCTTCGCGGTCATCACGTCGGCCACCGGCCGGCTGAGGCAGCCCGGCCCCTCGCGCCCCAGCCAGGCGACGAGGTCGCGTTCGGAGACGATGCCCTCCACCCCGGTCCCGTCGGAGGAGACGATCAGCGCGCCGATCCGGCGGCTCGACAGGCGCTCGGCGGCCTCGGAGAGGGTGGCGGAGGGCGCGATGGTCTCGACTTCGGTCGAACCCTTCTGGCGCAGGATCTGGGCGACGGTCATGCGGCTCCTCCCCGGGGTCTGGCGGGATGTCGATCCCTCACCCTGCGGGCGAGCGCGACGCGCCGTCAAGCGCGCCGCGCGCCGCGTTCACCCGACGCTCACTCCGCCGCCACGCGCCCCTTTTCCGACAGGATCTGGCGCAGGTAGCGCCCGGTGTGGGAGCGCGGCGCCCGCGCCACGTCCTCGGGCGTTCCGGCGGCCACGATCTCGCCCCCGCCGTCGCCGCCCTCGGGGCCGATGTCGATGATGTGGTCGGCGGTCTTGATGACGTCGAGGTTGTGCTCGATCACCACCACGGTGTTGCCGGCCTCCACCAGCTCGTGCAGCACCTCCAGCAGCTTGCGCACATCCTCGAAATGCAGCCCCGTCGTCGGCTCGTCGAGGATGTAGAGGGTGCGCCCGGTCGCCCGGCGCGAGAGCTCCTTGGCCAGCTTCACCCGCTGCGCCTCGCCCCCCGAAAGCGTGGTCGCCTGCTGGCCGACCCGTATGTAGCCGAGCCCGACGCGCATCAGCACGTCCATCTTCTCGCGGATCTGCGGCACGGCCCTGAAGAACGCCTGAGCATCCTCAACCGTCATGTCAAGAACGTCCGCGATGCTCTTGCCCTTGTAAAGAATTTCCAGCGTCTCTCGGTTGTAGCGCTTGCCCCCGCAGGCCTCGCAGGTGACGTAGACGTCCGGCAGGAAGTGCATCTCGATCTTGATGACGCCGTCGCCCTGGCAGGCCTCGCAGCGCCCGCCCTTGACGTTGAAGCTGAAGCGCCCGGGCTTGTAGCCGCGGGTCTTGGCCTCCGGCAGGCCGGCGAACCAGTCGCGGATATGGGTGAAGGCCCCGGTGTAAGTGGCCGGATTGGACCGCGGAGTCCGCCCGATGGGCGACTGGTCGATGTCCACCACCTTGTCCAGGTGCTCCAGCCCCTTGAGCGTCTTGCACGGCGCCGGCGTCGCGCGCGCCCCGTTCAGGCGCATGGCCGCGGTCTTGAACAGCGTCTCGATGGTCAGGGTGGACTTCCCCCCGCCCGAGACGCCGGTGACGCAGGTGAAGGTCCCCAGCGGGAACTCCGCGGTCATGTCGCGCAGGTTGTTGCCGGTGGCGCCCTCCACCGTAACGGTCTTGCCGTTGCCCGGCCGCCGCTCGGCCGGCACCGCGATTTCCCGCGCGCCCGAAAGATACTGCCCGGTCAGCGAGTCCTCCGCCGCCGCGATGTCCGCCGGCGTCCCCTCCGCGATGACGTATCCGCCATGCACGCCGGCCCCCGGCCCCATGTCGATGACATGGTCGGCGGCGCGGATCGCCTCCTCGTCGTGCTCGACCACGATCACCGTGTTGCCCTGGTCGCGCAGGTTCTTCAGCGTCTCCAGCAGCCGCCCGTTGTCGCGCTGGTGCAGCCCGATGGAGGGCTCGTCGAGCACATAGAGCACCCCCGTCAGCCCCGAGCCGATCTGGGAGGCCAGCCGGATGCGCTGGCTCTCCCCGCCCGAAAGCGTGCCGGCGCCGCGCGAGAGCGTCAGGTAGTCCAGCCCCACATTCACGAGAAAGCCCAGCCGCTCCCGGATCTCCTTGAGGATCGCCCGCGCGATCTCGTTCTTCTGGGCTGACAGATTCTCCGGCGCCGCCTCGACCCAGGCCAGCGCCTCGCGGATCGACTTCCGTGAGACCTCGCCGATATGATCGTCCCCGATCTTCACCGCCAGCGCCTCGGGTTTCAGCCGGTGACCCCCGCAGGTCCCGCAGGCCCGGGTGTTCTGGTAGCGCTCCATTTCCTCGCGCGCCCAGGCGCTGTCGGTCTCGCGAAAGCGCCGCTCCAGGTTGGGCGCCACCCCCTCGAAGGGGCGGGAGACGGTGTAGACCCGGCCGCCGTCGTCAAAGCGGAAGCTGATTTCCTCCCCGCCCGAGCCGTGCAGCAGCACCTGGCGCACATGCGCCGGCAGATCCCGCCAGGGGGCGTGGATGTCGAACTCGTAGTGGCGGCCCAGCGCCTCGATGGTCTGGCGGAAATAGGGGCTGCGCGACTTCGCCCAGGGCGCGATGGCCCCGTCCCAGAGCGAACGCGAGATGTCCGGGACCACCAGGTTCTCGTCGAAGAACAGCTCGACGCCCAGCCCGTCGCAGGCCGGGCAGGCCCCGAAGGGCGCGTTGAAGGAGAACAGCCGCGGCTCGATCTCCGGGATCGTAAAGCCGGAGACCGGGCAGGCGAAGTTCTCGGAGAAGACGACGCGCTCCGGCTCGCCTTCCCCGTCGCGCGGGGCGGTCTCGATCACCGCGATGCCGTCGGCCAGCCCCAGCGCCGTCTGGAAGCTGTCGGCCAGCCGCTGGGCCAGCCCCTCGCGCACCACGATGCGGTCCACAACCACGTCGATGTCGTGGCGGAACTTCTTGTCGAGCACGGGCGGCTCGTCGAGCTCGTGGAACTCCCCGTCCACCTTCACGCGCTGGAAGCCCTGCTTGCGAAGCTCCGCGAACTCCTTGCGGTATTCGCCCTTGCGGTCCCGCACGATGGGGGCGAGGAGGTAGGCGCGCGTCCCCTCCTCCATCGCCATCACCTTGTCCACCATCTCGGAGACCTGCTGCGCCTCGATCGGCAGGCCCGTGGCCGGCGAATAGGGCGTGCCGGCGCGGGCGAAGAGCAGGCGGAGATAGTCGTGGATCTCCGTCACCGTGCCGACGGTGGAGCGGGGGTTCTTGGAGGTCGTCTTCTGCTCGATGGAGATGGCGGGCGAGAGGCCGGAGATGTGGTCCACATCCGGCTTCTGCATCATGTCGAGGAACTGGCGGGCATAGGCCGAGAGCGATTCGACGTAGCGCCGCTGTCCCTCGGCATAGATCGTGTCGAAGGCGAGCGAGGACTTGCCCGAGCCCGACAGCCCCGTGATCACCACCAGCCGGTCGCGCGGCAGGTCCACGTCCACGGATTTCAGGTTGTGCTCGCGCGCCCCCCGGACGGAGAGGGTCTTCAGCTCGGCCATGAGTCGCTCCCGGGTCTCGCCAGCCCCCTACATAAGGCGCGCGCCGCGGGGGGCGAGGGGGACCAGACGTAAACGAAACGCGAACATCAACGCAAGCCGCCCGCGGCGCACCGCCTCAGGCCCGGGGGCGCGGCCCCTCCTCCACCACCCGCGGGTCGGGCGCGCCGACGGCGGCGGCGTCCTTCTCCGGATAATCCAGCCCGTGCAGGAAATGCGTCAGGTGCTCCACCCGCGCCCGGCGCTTGTCGTCGGTGGCGATCACGGTCCAGGGGGCGTGCGCCGTGTCGGTGGCCGCCAGCATGTCCTCGAAGGCCCGGCTGTAGTCGTCCCACAGCTGCATGGCCTTGAGGTCGATCTCCGACAGCTTCCAGCGCTTGAGCGGGTTGGCCTTTCGCGCCGCGATCCTCCGCCGCTGCTCCTCGCGCGAGACGGCGAACCAGTATTTCGACAGCCGCACCCCGTCCTGCGTGATCATCCGCTCCAGCTCCGGCGCCTGGCGCAGGAAGGCGGCGTGCTCGGCGGGCGTGCAGAAGCCCATCACCCGCTCCACCCCCGCGCGGTTGTACCAGGAGCGGTCGAACAGCGCGATCTCGCCCGGCGGGGGCAGATGCTGGAGGTAGCGCTGGAAGTACCACTGCCCCCGCTCGGCCTCGGTCGGCCTCGCCAGCGCCACCACCCGCGCGCCTCTGGGGTTGAGATGCTCGCGGAAGCGCTTGATGGCCCCGCCCTTGCCGGCGGCGTCCCGCCCCTCGTAGAGCACGGCGATCCGCTCGCCGTCGGCCCGCGCCCATTGCTGGACCTTCGTCAGCTCGATCTGCAGCGCGCGCAGGCGGCGCTTGTAGACACGCTTGGGCAGCCGCGGCAGGTCGGCGGGCTCGGGCATGGGGGCCTCCTCCTCCCCCCTTCTCCGGCCCCTTGCGGGCGCGGTCAAGGCGGGGCATGGCCTCCCGCCCGGGCGGCGGTTAACGTCGCCCTAACCCGAGTCCGAGTCGAATGGCCCCGCCTTGCGGGGGGCGGCGAAGCAGGAGAGCGCGCGCATGGCGGGAAGCGTCAACAAGGTCATCATCATCGGCAATCTCGGCCGCGACCCGGAGGTGCGGACCTTCCAGAACGGCGGCAAGGTCTGCAACCTGGCCGTCGCCACCTCCGAGACTTGGCGCGACAAGAACACCGGAGAGCGGCGCGAGCGCACGGAATGGCACCGCGTGGCCATCTTCAACGAGCGGCTCGCCGACCTCGCCCAGCAGTATCTCAAGAAGGGCTCCAAGGTGTATCTCGAGGGCCAGCTCGAGACCCGCAAATGGCAGGACCAGAGCGGGCAGGACCGCTACACCACCGAGGTCGTGCTGCGCCCCTACAAGGGCGAGATGACGTTCCTCGACAGCGGCCCGGGCGGCGGCGGCGGGGGCGGCGACTTCGGCGGAGGCGGCCCCCCCGAGGACCGCGGCGGCTTCGGCGGCGGGGGCGGCGGCGGCGGCCGCCAGGGCGGCGACTTCGGCGGCGGCCGGTCCGACCTGGACGACGACATCCCGTTCTGAGGGGGCGCGCAGCAGGCCCCGGCCGATCCCCCGGCCGGGGCCTTTCCTGTCGCCTCAGGCGAACCACCAGCGCTCCATCCAGCGCTCGCCATCCATGTCCCAGTGGGAGGAGAAGTCGCCATGCGCCACCCCGTCGGTGGTGGCGAAGACGTAGTTGGCGAACATCGGGATCACCGCGCCGCCGTCCCGGTTGAGGATGGCCTGCATGTCCCAGTACATGTCGCGCCGCCTCTCCTCGTCTAGCTCGGCGCGGGCCTCCAGCAGCAGCTCGTCGAAACGCTCGTTCGACCAGAAGGTGTCGTTCCAGGCCGCGCCCGACTTGTAGGCGGTGGTGAACATGGCGTCCTCGGTCGGCCGCCCGCCCCAGTAGACGGCGCAGAACGGGTGGTTCATCCACACGTCGGACCAGTAGCCGTCGTTCGGCACGCGGTTGACGTCGATCTCGACCCCGCCCGGGCGCGCGGAGTTCTGGTAGAGCACCGCCGCCTCCACCGCGCCGGGGAAGGCCGCGTCCGCCGCAGACAGCCGCACATCGAGGCTCGTCAGCCCCGCCTGCCGCAGATGGAAGCGGGCCTGGTCGGGGTCGTATTCCGTCTGCTCCAGCTCGGAGTTGAAGAAGCGCTGCCCGCGCCCGATCGGGTGGTCGTTGCCCACGGTGCCGTAGCCGAACAGGATCTTGTCCACCAGCTCCTGCCGGTTCACGGCGTATTTCAGCGCCTGGCGCACATGGAGGTCGGTGTAGGGGTCGCGGTCGCAGCGCATCGCGAAGGTGTAGTGCTGGTTGCCCGCGACCGAGCTGATCTCGACCCCCGGGTTGCGCGCCAGCAGGTCCACGGTCTTGAGGTCCAGCTTGTCGATCGCCTGCACGTCGCCCGAGACGAGCGCCGTGGTGCGCGCGTTCAGATCGACGATGGAAAGCATCTCGACCACCTCGAAATGGCCGCGCTCGTCCGTCCAGTCGTCCGCGAACCGCTCGAAGCGCGCGACCACGCCCGGGTTGAACTCGATCAGCCGGTAGGGTCCGCAGCCATCGCCAGAGCGCCAGTCGATCGAGTCCCCGTCCGCCGGGCAGATCGCCAGGTGATAGTCGGTGAAGGTGAAGGGGAAGTCGGCGTTTCCGGACTCCAGCTCGAACACCACCGTGTCCTCGCCCTCCGTGCGGATCTCCGTGATCCCCGCGACCAGAGGCCCGGCGGCGGAGGTCGAGTCCTCACCCCGGTGGAAGTTGATGGAGTTGACCACGTCCTCCAGCGTCAGCGACTTGCCGGAATGGAAGGTCACGCCGCGCCGGATGCGGAAGCGCCAGGTCTTCGCGTCCGGCGTCGCCTCCCAGCTCTCGGCCAGCGACGGCGCCACCGTGCCGTCCGGGGCCACCCCGGTCAGGAAGCCGTGCATCCCGTAGGACATGGCGATGGTGAAGCCGTTCTCGAAGGTCCCCGGATTCAGCGTGTCGGTCGTCTGCCCGTGGCCCTTGGCGCAGCGCAGGGTCCCGCCCTTTTTCGGCTGCGCCTTGGCGGGCGCGCCCAGCAGGCCCGCCGCGGCGCCTGCGGCGGCGGTCGTCTGAAGGAAGCGCCGGCGCGAGAGCCCGCCCTGCGCGGTGGTCTGGAGCAACATCTGGAAACCTCCCTGTTCCCGTCGCCGGCCTGACCGGCCCCCGCGCGCCGCCCGGCGCGCCACGGGGCCGGCCCCCGACCCGACCCATGATACCCTCTGCCCTCCCGCCTTGCGACCCGCCCGCCGCTTGTCCCCGCCCGCGCGGAATGCGACGCTCCGCGCGCGAGAACCGGACGGAGAGGCGGCGGCGATGGCGGGCATGGTGATCCTCGGCGCGGGCCAGGCGGGCGCGGCGCTGGCGGCGAAGCTCCGGGCCGAGGGGCACGAGGGCCCGATCACCGTGATCGGGGAGGAGCCCGCGCCCCCCTACCAGCGCCCCCCGCTCTCCAAGAAATACCTGCTGGGCGAGCTCCCGCGCGAGCGCCTGTTCCTGCGCCCCGAAAGCTTCTACGAGCAGGCGCGCATCACGCTTGTGACCGGCCGCCGCGCCACCCGCATCGACCGGCAGGCGAAGACCGTCCGCCTGGAGGACGGCGAAAGCCTGCCCTGGGACCGCCTCGCCCTGACGCTCGGCGCCCGCCCCCGCCGCCTGCCCCCCGAAATCGGCGGCGACCTGCCCGGCGTCCATGTCATCCGCACGCTGGCCGATGTGGACGCGCTGGCGCCGGAGGTCGCGGAGGGACGGCGCGCCCTGGTCGTGGGCGGAGGCTATATCGGGCTGGAAGCCGCGGCGGTGGCCGCCAGCCGCGGCCTGCAGGTCACCCTGATCGAGGCCGCCCCCCGCATCCTCGGCCGCGTCGCCTGCGCCGAGACGGCGGCGTGCTTCGCCGACCTCCACCGCGCCCGCGGCGTGGACCTGCGCGAGGGCGTCGGGCTGGAGCGGCTGGAGCCCGGCCCCGATGGCCGCGTCGCCCGCGCCGTGCTGGCCGGGGGCGAGACGCTTGAGGCCGACCTCGTCATCACCGGCATCGGCGTCGCGCCCGCCGACGACCTCGCCCGCGAGGCGGGGCTGGAGACCGACAACGGCGTCGCCACCGACGCGGCCTGCCGCACCTCCGACCCCGACATCTTCGCCGCCGGCGACTGCGCCAGCTTCCCCTGGCGCGGCCGGCGCATCCGGCTCGAAAGCGTGCAGAACGCCATCGACATGGGCGAGGCCGCCGCCCGCGCCATGCTGGGCCAGGACGTGACCTACGACCCCGTCCCGTGGTTCTGGTCCGACCAGTACGACGCCAAGCTCCAGATCGCGGGCCTCGCGCTGGACTGGGACCGCATCGTGGTCCGCCCCGGCGCGCGCGAGGGCGCCCTCGCCCACTGGTATTTCCGCGGCCCGGAGCTGATCGCCGTGGACGCCCTCAACGACCCGCGCGCCTACATGACCGGCAAGCGATGGCTGGAGGCCGGGCGCAGCCCGGACCCCGACGCGCTGGCCGACCCGGAAACCGACCTCAAGGCCCTCTGAGACCCCGCGCGCGATTGCCCTTCCCCCGCCCCGCCGCTACTAAGGGCGCGGTCCGAACTCCCATCCCAGCAGGCCCGACTTGAACGACGATCCCGAGATCCCGGAAGACGGCCCCGAGCCCGGCGGCGCCGGCCGCGCGCCCCATCACGGCCCGGCCATCACCGTCGAGGAGGAGATGAAGCGCAGCTACCTCGATTACGCCATGAGCGTGATCGTCAGCCGCGCCCTGCCCGACCTGCGCGACGGCCTCAAGCCCGTGCACCGGCGCATCCTCTACGCGATGCACGAGACCGGCGCGACGCACGACAAGCCCTACCGCAAGTCCGCGCGTCCCGTCGGCGACGTCATGGGGACCTACCATCCCCACGGCGACTCCGCGATCTACGACGCGCTGGTGCGCATGGCGCAGGACTTCTCCATGCGCCTGCCCCTGCTCGACGGCCAGGGCAATTTCGGCTCCATGGACGGCGACGCGCCGGCGGCCATGCGCTACACCGAGGTCCGCATGGCCAAGGCCGCCCAGGCCCTGCTGGCGGATATCGAGAAGGACACGGTCGATTTCGTCCCCAACTATGACGGCCAAGACCGCGAGCCCTCCGTCCTGCCCGCGCGCTTTCCCAACCTGCTGGTCAACGGCGCGGGCGGCATCGCGGTGGGCATGGCCACCAACATCCCGCCCCACAATCTCGGGGAAGTCATCGACGGGACGCTGGCGCTGATCGAGGACCCGGAGCTCGAGATCTCCGACCTGATCGAATACATCCCCGGCCCGGACTTCCCCACCGGCGGCGTGATCCTCGGGCGCGGCGGCGCGCGCAAGGCGTATCACACCGGGCGCGGCTCGGTCCTGATGCGGGCCAAGGTCCGCATCGAGGAGGTCCGCAAGGACCGCTACGCCATCGTCATGGACGAGATCCCCTACCAGGTGAACAAGGCGACCATGATCGAGAAGATCGCCGAGCTCGCCCGGGAGAAACGGATCGAGGGCATCGCGCTGGTCCAGGACGAGTCCGACCGCACCGGCATCCGCGTGGTCGTGGAGCTCAAGCGAGACGCGACGCCGGACGTGGTGCTCAACCAGCTCTACCGCTACACGCCGATGCAGACCTCCTTCGGCTGCAACATGCTGGCGCTCAACGGCGGCAAGCCCGAGCAGCTGGACCTCAAGCAGTTCCTGACCGCCTTCATCGCCTTCCGCGAGGAGGTCGTCGCGCGCCGCACCGCCTTCGAGCTGCGCAAGGCCCGCGACCGCGCCCATGTCCTGTGCGGCCTCGCCGTGGCGGTGGAGAACGTGGACGAGGTGGTGGCGCTGATCCGCGGCTCCCCCGACCCCGCCACCGCCCGGCAGCGGCTGATGGAGCGGGACTGGCCCGCCCACCAGATCGCCGACTACATCCGCCTGATCGACGACCCCCTCCACAAGGTGGCGGACGACGGCACCTACCGCCTGTCGGAGACCCAGGCCCGCGCCATCCTCGACCTGCGCCTGCAGCGCCTCACCGCCATGGGCGTGCGCGAGGTGACCGAGGAGCTGGAGGAGCTGGCCGCGAAGATCCGCGACTACCTCGACATCCTCGGAAGCCGCGAGCGCATCCTGACCATCATCTCCGACGAGCTGCGCGAGGTGCGCGAGGAGTTCGCCACGCCGCGCCGCACCGAGTTCGTGGAATACGACGGCGAGCTCGAGGACGAGGACCTGATCGAGCGCGAGGACATGGTGGTGGCCATCACCGCCCATGGCTACATCAAGCGCACGCCGCTCGACGACTTCCGCGCCCAGGCCCGCGGCGGCAAGGGCCTCGCCGGCATGTCCACGAAGGAGGAGGACGTCGTCACCACCCTCTTCGTGGCCAACACCCACACGCCGCTGCTGATCTTCACCAATGACGGCATGGTCTACAAGCTGAAGACCTGGCAGCTCCCCTCCGGCGGGCGCAACGCGCGCGGCAAGCCGATCGTCAATATCCTGCCCATCGCGCCGGGCACCGGCATCGCCTCCGTCATGCCGGT
>JBNJGE010000126.1:0-10442 GCA_051747505.1 Pseudomonadota bacterium
TCGTCCCATGCCTGCCTCCCTGCCGTTTCCGGAATAGAGTCAGAGATCGGCGCAGATGGGAATCCCCTCCGGCGAGTCCGAAACAGCGCAAAGGAGTATTACTTTACGCGCGTGCGAACGTTCCCGCCCGGATCATGGCGCCGCCATGGCTCAAGGTCGAAGTATCCGGCCTGCGACGCAGAAACGCCGCCCCCCTGAGGGGACGGCGCGGAAGCTGCGCCCCGCGGCCGCCCGCGACGGGGCGGGCGGGCTGGGTCGCGGGCGGGCCGCGAGGGCGGGTCGGGGCTCGACGCCCCGCCCCGGCCTCCCGCCGCTCAGTAGCGGTAGTGCTCGGGCTTGTAGGGGCCCTGCGGGGTGACGCCGATGTACTCGGCCTGCTCCTCGGTCAGCTGGGTCATGTTCACGCCCAGCTTCTTGAGGTGCAGCGCCGCCACCTTCTCGTCGAGGTGCTTGGGCAGCACATAGACCTCGTTCTTGTACTGGTCGCCCTTCGAGTAGAGCTCGATCTGCGCCAGCACCTGGTTGGTGAAGGAGGCCGACATCACGAAGGACGGGTGCCCGGTGGCGTTGCCGAGGTTAAGCAGGCGCCCCTCAGACAGCAGGATCATGCGGTTGCCCTGCGGGAACTCGATCAGGTCCACCTGCGGCTTGATGTTCGTCCACTTGAAGTTCTTCAGGCCGGCGACCTGAATCTCGTTGTCGAAGTGGCCGATGTTGCCGACGATGGCCATGTCCTTCATCTCGCGCATGTGCTCGACGCGGATGACGTCCTTGTTGCCCGTCGTGGTGATGAAGATGTCGCCCTTCTTCACCACGTCCTCGAGCGTGACCACCTCGAAGCCGTCCATGCTGGCCTGCAGGGCGCAGATCGGGTCGATCTCGGTCACCACGACGCGCGCGCCGGCGCCGCGCAGCGAGGCCGCGGAGCCCTTGCCCACGTCGCCATAGCCGCAGACGACCGCCATCTTGCCGGCCATCATGGTGTCGGTGGCGCGCCGGATGCCGTCGACCAGCGACTCCTTGCAGCCGTACTTGTTGTCGAACTTCGACTTGGTGACGGAGTCGTTGACGTTGATGGCGGGGAACGGCAGGTGGCCCTTCTCCATCATCTTGTAGAGGCGGTGGACGCCCGTGGTCGTCTCCTCCGACACGCCCTGGATGGCGTGGCGCTGCTTGACGAACCAGCCCGGGGTCTCGGCCATGCGCTTCCTGATCTGCGCGAAGAGGGCCTCCTCCTCCTCGGACTCCGGCTTGGCGAGGAGGTCGGTCTCGCCCTCCTCCACGCGCGCGCCCATCAGGATGTAGAGGGTCGCGTCGCCGCCGTCATCGAGGATCATGTTGGCCGTGCCGTCCTCGAAGCGGAAGATGCGGTCGATGTAGTCCCAGTACTCGACCAGCGTCTCGCCCTTGACGGCGAAGACGGGCACGCCGGACTTCGCGATGGCCGCGGCGGCGTGGTCCTGGGTGGAGAAGATGTTGCAGGAGGCCCAGCGGACATCGGCGCCGAGCTTGACCAGCGTCTCGATCAGGACGCCGGTCTGGATGGTCATGTGCAGGGAGCCGGCGATCCGCGCGCCCTTCAGCGGCTTCGAGTCGCCGAACTCCTCGCGCAGCGCCATCAGGCCGGGCATCTCGGTCTCGGCGATGTCGAGCTCCATGCGGCCGTAGTCGGCCAGTTCGATGTCCTTGACGACGTAGTCGGTCATTCGGTGCTCCGTTTCGATCTTCGCGTATGCGCGGGGTGCATAACAGGCGGGGGGTCGGGCTACAATGCGGCGGCTGCGAAGAGATCGTGACGTTGCGGGCAAGCGCCTGAACGGCGGGCGAATTCCGCGGCGAAATCTTCGCGCCCCCTTGGCCGCGGGAGCCGGGCGCCCTACCCATTCGCGCCGACTCATGAACGGAGAGCATGGATGAGCCCGCCCCCCCGCGCCTGGCAGAGGATGCTTTCGGGCCGCAGGCTGGACCTGCTGGACCCCGCGCCGCTGGACATCGAGATCGAGGACATCGCCCACGGGCTGGCCTTCGTGGCGCGCTGGAACGGGCAGACGCGGGGCGACTGGCCCTATTCGGTGGCCGAGCATTCGCTGCTGGTCGAGGAGATCTTCGCGCGCCTCTCGCCGAAGGGCGACGCGCCGGCGCGCTGGCGGCTGGCCGCGCTGCTCCACGACGCGCCGGAATACGTGATCGGGGACATGATCTCGCCCTTCAAGGCGGCGATCGGGCTCGACTATCACGCCTTCGAGGCGCGGCTGTCGCGCGCCGTGCATATCCGCTTCGCCCTGCCGGCGGAGCTGCCGAAGACCGTGCGGGACCGCATCAAGCGGGCCGACCGGGCCTGCGCCTGGCTGGAGGCCACGCAGCTCGCCGGCTTCTCGGAGCGGGAGGCCGGCCGCTTCTTCGGCAGGCCGCGCTTCGAGGGCTGGCAGGAGATGCGGCTGGCGCCCCTGCCCCCGGCCGAGGCGCGCCGGGCCTTCCTGGCGCGCTTCGAGGCGCTCGGCGCGGCGCGCGGGCGGGAGAGCTGAGCGCCCGCCGGACCCCGCAGGGGGCCGGCCGCGGCGCGGGGGGCTCGACGCCCCCTGCGCCGCGGGCCCCCGGTCAGGAAAAGCGGTCGCGCAGGGCCTCCAGCCCGGACTCGAAAATGCTGGCGACGATCTCGTCGGCCTTGCGGCTGTCGGAGTCGAAGCTGGCGGACCAGTAGACGCGGCAGCCGCCCTCCTCCAGCGGGAAGCAGGTGAGGGTGGCAAGGTAGTTCTCCACCGGCAGCGGGCCCTCCGAGATGGAGTAGCGGTAATAGTCGTCGCCCTGCTCCTCCAGCTTCTCCAGGAAGAGGGCGCCGTTGGGCAGGGTGATGTGGCGGTGGATCTCGCCCTCGAGCTCGAGCTTCTCGACCCTGTCGACGCCGGGATACCAGCGGTCGAAGCCGGCGAAGTCGCCGATCAGGCCCCAGACCTCCCCGGCGGGGGCGGAAAGATCCACCCAGCGTTCGACGCGGTCGGTCTTGCGGTGGTGCTCGTGCTCGGTCATGGCGCGGCCTCTCCTTCCCCTGGGGCGCGGACGGGCGGCCAGAATAGGGGCGCGCGGCGGCGGCGCAACCGGGCGCGGCGTTCATCCGCGCGAGGCTGCCGCTGCGTTAGCCTCGCGGACCGCGCGCGGGGAAGCGCGACGACAAGGGAGGGAGATCATGACCGTCACGGAAGCGCCGGCGATCACCGGAACCGCCTGGAAATTCTTCGACGCCTGCGAGACCGGGAAGGGCTGGGCGGGCTGCCGGGAGTTCTGCCACGAGGGGGCGACCTTCTCCTCGCAGGCCGAGCCGCTGGAGGGGATCGACACCGTCGAGGGCTATGCGGAGTGGATGAAGGGGTTGCTTGGCCCCATGCCCGACGGGCGCTACGAGCTGAAGGCCTTCGCCCATGACCCGGAGCGCAACAGCGTCAGCGCCTTCGCGGTCTTTCACGGCACGCATACCGGCGAGGGCGGGCCGGTGCCGCCCACGGGGCGCAAGGTGGCCGCGGACTACGTCTATGTCATGGAGTTCGACGGCGACCGCATCCGCCACATGACCAAGATCTGGAACGCGCCCTGGTCGCTGCGGGAGCTGGGCTGGGCCTGAGGCCGGAAAGCGAAACGCCGCCGCGCGTAGGCGCGGCGGCGTCGGGGTTTCTCGGCGCGGCGGAGTTCAGCCCTGGGGCTGGGGCTCCAGCCCGCCGCCGCTCTCGCCCCCGCGGGGGCGCTTGCCGGTCTTGGGGATGGCGGCGATGCCCGTCTTGGGGGCCTCGCCCTCCACGCCCGGGGCGCCGCCCTGGTCGTCGGAGCGGTCCAGCGGCTCGCCGCGCACGACCTTGAAGATCTCCTCGCCGGTCAGCGTCTCGTATTCCAGCAGGCCCTGGGCGAGGCGCTCATGCTCGTCGCGATGCTCGGTGAGGATGCGCTTGGCGGTCTCGTAGCCCTCGTCCACCAGGCGGCGGACCTCGGCGTCGATCACCTGCTGCGTGTCGGGCGAGACGTGGGCGGAGCCGGGAACCGGGCCCAGGAAGCTCTCCTGCTCGGAGCCGTAGTCGATGTTGCCGAGCTTCTCGGACATGCCGAACTGGGTGACCATCGCGCGGGCGATCTTGGTCACCTGCTGGATATCGGAGGCCGCGCCCGACGTCACCTTGTCCGGTCCGAAGACCAGCTCCTCGGCCACCTTTCCGCCCATCGCCATGGCGATCTTCGAGCGGTACTTGGTGAAGCTCACCGACAGGTGGTCGCGCTCCGGCAGCGAGAGCACCAGCCCCAGCGCACGGCCGCGCGGGATGATGGTCGCCTTGTGGATCGGGTCGTGCTCGGGCACGTGGAGGCCGACGATGGCGTGGCCGGCCTCGTGATAGGCCGTCAGCTTCTTCTCGTCCTCCGTCATGACCATGGAGCGGCGCTCCGCCCCCATCATGACGCGGTCCTTGGCGACCTCGAAATCGTCCATGGTCACGAGGCGCTTGCCCATGCGGGCGGCGGTCAGCGCGGCCTCGTTGACCAGGTTGGCCAGATCGGCGCCCGAGAAGCCGGGCGTGCCGCGGGCGATCACGCGCAGGTCCACGTTCGGGGCCAGCGGCACCTTGCGGGCGTGGACGTGCAGGATCTTCTCGCGCCCCGCCACGTCGGGGTTGGGGACCGTGATCTGGCGGTCGAAGCGGCCCGGGCGCAGCAGCGCGGGGTCGAGCACGTCGGGGCGGTTCGTGGCCGCGATGAGGATGACGCCCTCGTTCGACTCGAAGCCGTCCATCTCCACCAGCAGCTGGTTGAGGGTCTGCTCGCGCTCGTCGTTGCCGCCGCCGTAGCCGGCCCCGCGGGAGCGGCCGACGGCGTCGATCTCGTCGATGAAGACGATGCAGGGGGCGTTCTTCTTCGCCTGCTCGAACATGTCGCGCACGCGGGACGCGCCCACGCCCACGAACATCTCCACGAAGTCGGAGCCGGAGATGGTGAAGAAGGGCACGCCGGCCTCGCCCGCGATGGCGCGCGCGAGCAGCGTTTTACCCGTGCCCGGAGGGCCGACCAGCAGGGCGCCCTTGGGGATCTTGCCGCCGAGGCGCGAGTATTTCTGCGGGTCCTTGAGGAACTCGACGATCTCCTCTAGCTCGTCCTTGGCCTCGTCGATGCCGGCGACGTCGTCGAAGGTGACCTTGCCGGTGCGCTCGGTCAGCATCTTGGCCTTGGACTTGCCGAAGCCCATGGCGCCGCCGCGGCCGCCGCCCTGCATGCGGTTGAGGAAGAAGATCCAGATGCCGATCAGGATCAGCATGGGCAGCCAGAAGCCCAGCGTCGACAGCAGGCCGGAGGACTGCTGGGGCTCCACCTGGATCTCCACCCCCTGCGCGCGCAGGTCGGGAAGGATGTCGGCGTTGCCGGGCTGGATGGTCTGGAATTCGGCGCCGGAGGCGAGGCGTCCCGTGATCCGCTCCCCGTCGATGACGACGGAGGTGACCTGGTCGTTCTCGACGCGCTCGAGGAAGTCCGAGAAGGTGATGCGCGCGCCCGCGCCGGACCCGTCGCCTTCCTGGAACACGCTGAACAGCGCGACGAGCAGGAGAATGACGACGGCCCAGAAGGCAAGGTTCTTGGCGTTGCCCAAGGATTCTCTCCGATTCGGGTCTCTTGGAGGCCTGGATACCAGATAAGTAGCACAGGCCGGCTTTCAACGCGCCCCGGGCGGGGCGCGGCGCGGCGGGGAGCCGCGGGGGATCAGGGCGAAGGCCCCAGCAGGCGGGGGGCGAGGCGATCCTCCGCCCGGGCGGGGCCGTGGACGGCGAGCGGGGCGGCGGCCAGCGCCTCCCCCGCCCACAGGGCGGGGGCGGCGAGGCGGGCGGCGCGGGGGGCGGCGGCCCAGGCGGGGGGCGGCGGCCAGTCGCCGGCCCGCTCCAGCGCGCGCAGGGCGGCGAGGCCGGGCTCGCCCAGGGGGCCGGCGGTCAGGGGCGCGGGCGGCGGCGGGCCGGTCCAGGTCAGGCGCCAGCGCGCGTCCCAGAGGGCGTTCGGGGGCTGGCCGGTCGGAAGGGCGGCGGGCTCGCGGCAGAGAAGGACGGTCTCGCCCTGCGCCCAGACGAGGCAGCCATGCAGGGTGCGCGGGGGGGCGTCCTCGGAGGCGGTCAGGGCGGCCTCCAGCGCGGCGAGGGCGGCGTGGCGCGGGGGATAGGGGGCGTGGGGGAGCAGGCGGAGCAGGCGGGCGAGGCGGCGGCGGCGCAGGGGCGGCGGCGCGGCGCGCAGGCGGGGGCGGTCGAGGCGCAGCTCGCCGGCGGCGCCGATGGTGAGGATCTCGCGGGTGAGGGCGCGGGACTCGGCGCGGAGATGGTCGGAGTCCCCGGCCAGACGCCCGGCGGTTTCGGCGAGGCCCCCGGCGGTCAGGCCGAGGGGGGCGAGGGCGGTCAGCGCGTGGCGGGCGCGGACGCGGTCATGGGCCGGGTCCTCGTTGGTGGGGTCGTCGAACCAGCCCTGGCGACGGGCGCGCAGGAAGGCGCGGAGATCGGCGCGGGGAAGCGCGAGGGCGGGGCGGAGCCAGAGGAGGTTCTCGCGGCGGGCGGTCTCGCGCATGGCCGAGAGGCCGTCGAGGCCGGAGCCGCGGGCGAGGCGCAGGAGGACGGTTTCGGCCTGGTCGTCGCGGGTGTGGCCTAGGGCGACGGCGGGCAACGCGCGCGCGGCCGCCCAAGCGGAGATCAGGCGGGCGCGGGCCTCGCGGGCGGCGGCGGGGAGGTTGCCGCGGGGGCGATCGGTCCAGCGGAGGGTCGTGTGGGGGATGGAGAGGCGCGCGCAGAGGGCGGCGACGGCCTCCGCCTCGGTCGCGGAGGCGGGGCGCAGGCCGTGATCCACGGTCACGGCCTCGATCCGGGCGCCCGTGGCGGCGGCGTGGTCGGAGGCGGCGAGCAGGAGGGCGACGCTGTCGCCGCCGCCGGAGACGGCGACGCCGAAGGCCCCCGGGGCGAGGTCCGCGAGGCGGGCGGCGAGGGCCCGGCCGACGCGTGCGGCGGCCCCGGCGTCGTCCGCCTCCGCCGGGGGCGGGGCGGGGAAGCCGGCGGGCGGCTCAGGGGCAGGCAAGGTGGGTGCGCACGTCATCCGAGGCCTCAGCGGGGTCCGAGTCCGGGAAGCGGCGCGAGAGCTCGTCGAGGGTTTCGCAGGCCTCGTTCGTCTGGCCGATCTCGCCCAGGGCGCGGGCGAGCATCAGCAGGCTGTCGGGGGCCTTCGGCCCCTCGGGATAGGCGCCGAGATTGGTGAGGAAGGTGCGCGCGGCCTCGCGCGGCTCACCGAGGTCCCACTGGGCGCGGCCGAGCCAGTATTCGGCCTCCGCCGTCAGGGGGCCGTCGGGGTTCTGCGCGAGATAGGTGGTGAGCTGGTCGCGGGCCTCGGCCGGGCGGCCGGCGTCGAGGGCGGCGCGGGCCTCCTTCAGGGCCATCTGGTCGGAGAGCGGGACGACGGGGCCCTCGTCGGCGGGGGACTCGCCGAGGGGGACGGGGTCGCCGACCAGCGAGGGGTCGCCGCCCTCGAGCGTGGTGATGCGGTATTCGAGGTCGTTGATGCGGCGCGCGGCGTCCTGCGCGATGCGGTCGAGCCGGTGCTCGAGCTCCTCGACCCGGCCCTGAAGGCGGCGGACCTGCTCCTCCAGCGACTGGACCTGCGCGACCGTGGCGCCGCCGCCCGACTGGGCGGCGGCGGGGACGGCGCCGAGCCCGGCCAGCGCGAGCGCGAGGGCCGGGAGGGCGAGGGAGAGGCGGCGGGCGGGCATGGCGGGCCTCAGCTCACCGGCGCGTCGGCCATCACGGTGACCGCGCGGCGGTTCAGACGCCAGCAGCTCTCTTCCGAGCACAGGGCCTCCGGCCGTTCCTTGCCGTAGGTGACGGTGCGCAGGCGGTCGGAGGGGACGCCCTCCTCCACCAGGAAGTTGCGCACGGCGGAGGCGCGGCGGGCGCCCAGCGCGAGGTTGTATTCGCGGGTGCCGCGCTCGTCGGCATGGCCCTCGATGGTGGCGGCGCGGGCGGAGTTCTCCATCAGCCAGGCGGCCTGGCGGCGGAGGATGTCCTGGGCCTCGGGGTCCAGCGAGGAGCTGTCGGTGGCGAAATAGACCCGGTCGCCGATCTCCGAGCGGAAGTACTCGACGGTGGAGGGGTCGAGGGCGCCGGCGGTCCCGGCCGTGGCGGCGCCCGACGCGCCGG
Organism: Pseudomonadota bacterium; assembly: GCA_051747505.1. GTDB lineage: Bacteria > Pseudomonadota > Alphaproteobacteria > Rhodobacterales > Rhodobacteraceae > Albimonas. The sequence goes on from JBNJGE010000126.1 coordinate 8,184, forward strand.
CGCCGTTGGCGCCCGCGCCGTCCGCGCCCGCCTGATCTCCGGTCGTGCTGGAGCAGGCCGACAGGGCGATGGCGGCGAAAAGGGCGGCGAGGATCTTGAGCGGTTTCATGGGTGAGGGCCTTTCGCTTTCAGGGTCAGGGCAGGAGCTGGGACCAGGAGGGGTCGGAGGCGGGGCCGGGCGTGTTCACGCGGCGCAGATTGCGCCCGTTCGCGTCCACGCGCCAGATCTGCGGCGCGCCGTCCTCGCCCGCGCTTTCGCGGAAGAACATCAGGACGCGGCCGTTGGGCGACCAGGTGGGGGCCTCGTCGAGGAAGGAGGCCGTCAGGAGGCGTTCCCGCGAGCCGTCGGTGCGCATGACGCCGACATGGAATCGGCCGCGCAGGATCTTGGTGAAGGCGATCTGGTCGCCGCGCGGCGACCAGACGGGGGTGCCGTAGCTGCCCTCGCCGAAGGAGATGCGGGTGGCCTCCCCGCCCGAGGCGGGCATGACGTAGAGCTGCTGGGAGCCGCCGCGATCCGATTCGAAGACGATCCGGGAGCCGTCGGGGGAGTAGGAGGGCGCCGTCTCGATCGCGCCGTCCGTGGTGAGGCGGCGCAGTTGGCGCGAGGACAGGTCCATCTCGTAGAGGTCGGTGTTGCCGCCGTCGGAGAGCGACATGATGACCTTGCTCCCGTCCGGCGAGAAGCGGGGGGCGAAGGACATGGCCGGGAAGCTGCCCAGCACCTCCCGGTCGCCGGTGCGCAGGTCGTGCAGCACCACCTTGGGCGCGCCCGTGGCCCAGGAGATGTAGACGAGCCGGTCGCCCTGCGGAGAGAAGCGCGGGGTCAGCGCGAGGCTGCCGCCGTCGGTGATGTAGCGGACATTGGCGCCGTCATAGTCCATCACGGCGATGCGCTTGGTGCGCGCGCCCTTGGAGCCGCTCTCGGCCACGAAGGCGACGTGGGTGTCGAAGTAGCCGGGCTCCCCGGTGAGCTGGAGGTGGATGGCGTCGGCGATGCGGTGGCCGATGCGCCGCGCGTCGTCGGGGCTGGCGCGCAGGCCGAGGGTCTGACCCAGGGCGCGGGCGCCGAAGACGTCCCAGAGCTGGAAGCGCACGGCGAGGCGACCGTCGGCGTCGAGACGGGCGTCGCCGGCGCCCAGCGCCTCGGCGTTGACGGCGCGCCAGGAGTCGAATTCGGGGCGGGCCTCCGCGTCCGCGGGCCGGGACAGATAGGCGTCCGGGTCGATGACGCGGAAGAGGCCGGAATTCTCCAGGTCGGCGACGATGACGGAGCGGACCTCCTCGGCCAGCCCCTGCGCGGCGGCGTCGGAGGAGGCGGCGAGGGCGGGGAGCGCGATGGGCATGGGCTCCACCACACCCTCGGTGATCTCGATGCGCAGGGGCTCCTGCGCCGGGGCCGGGGCGGCCAGGGCAAGGGCGAGAAGAGGCGCGGCGACGAGGGCGCGCAGGGCGCGTGCGGGCATGGTCAAAACGAAACCCCTCCTGCGGGATTGAAGGTGACCTCGATCACCTGCCAGCGGCCATAGCTGTCGGCAGGCAGGTCGAAGCCGTTGGCGGCCGCCCGCTCGAGGGCGATGCGGGCGGTCTGCATGGCGATGCGCCAGCGGTCGTCGGGGGGCGAGGTCGGCTGGACGAACTCGACCGGGCCGGCGCGCTTGCCGGAGCGGTCGAGGGGCACCCGAAGGACGACCTTCAGCTCCTCGGGATTCGGAAGACGGGTGACGCGATCCTCGCGCCAGTATTGCTGGATGCCGAGCTTGACGCCCTCCACCTCGCCCTCGGTGAGGGCGGGGCCGCGGGGGGCGGAGGTGGGCTGAGCGGGGGCCTCGGCGGTCTCCGTCTCGGCCGAGGAGTCCGCGTCGGCGCTTTCGGTCTCGCTTTCGGTCTCGCTCTCGGTCTCGGCGGTTTCGGTCTCGGACTCCGGCTCGGCGGCGGGGGCGTCGCCGGTCTCGTCCTCCGTCTCCTCCTCCTGCTCGGCGGCGGCGACCTCGCGGGGCGAGGGTTCGTCGGGGGCCGGGGCCGTCGGGCGCTCCGGGGCCTCGGGGCGGCCTACGGGCGGGGCGGAGGCGACGGGGGCGAGGGCGGATTCGTCGGAGGTCTCGTCCGCCTCGGTGACGATCTGGGAGGTGGCGGCGTCCGGGGCGGCGGCGGGCTCCTCCGGGGCCTCGGCGGTCTCGGAGTCGTCCTCGGAGGGATCCGCGGCGGGGGTCGCCTCGTCGGCCTCGGCATGACGTCGGAGTCGGGGGCGGGGGCGGG
>JBNJGE010000127.1:0-10427 GCA_051747505.1 Pseudomonadota bacterium
GCCGCCGGTCATCCCGCCGGCCGCATCGACGAACTCCCGCCCTGGAACTTCCAGCCGGCGTCAACCTGATCCGCTCAGGGCCCTCCCGCACCGCTTACCGTTGAAGTAGCCCTGCGGCTTCAAGAACGTCCTGCGCCAATGGTTCAGCTGTCGCCGGAAGGATCGCAGCCGCCCCCTTATCGGCGACAAGCGCCCGCCCTTGCCGCTGGACAAGGTGCAGCCCGACCATTGCCTTCCCGAATACACGGAGGATCTGCTCAACCTGCTCCACGTTCTCGGGCGGCTCGTTCGCCTGGAGCCCGCCCAGGACGATCTTCTCGCCCGCGCCCTGCCGGCCCGATCATCTCCGAACAGGCGCTTCAGGAGGCTGGCGCGCTGGCTTCCGGCTCCGACGCGCCGACTTCGTCCGACCCGAGACAGCCGAACCTCATCTGACAGAGGCGCCGACCTTTTTCGGTGTCTGAAAATTCCGGCGAGGGCGCGCCTTCCTTCCCCGAACCGCCCCCCGGCGGAGCGTGCAGGGCGGCTCAAGCGAACCCTGGCTTTCCCTGGCGGATCGGTCGGCGCTCGTCTCATGGACGCAGGGACCAGCAAGCGTCACGCGTCGGCTCCGGGATAGCCATGTGGTAGCCAGCCTATCCCGCCGGCTTCCAACATTCCGCCTAAGTTTTTGTTTTAATTGGCGCGCCGGGGAGGATTCGAACCCCCGACCCCCAGATTCGTAGTCTGGTGCTCTATCCAGCTGAGCTACCGGCGCGGAGCGCCGCGGGCTGTGCCGTGGCGCGAGCGGGTGTGTAGCGGCGCGGGCGGGGCGATGCAAGGGCCGTTTTCGACCCCGCTCAGCGTCAGGCCGAGCCCCTCCAGGCGGGCGGGCCGTCCAAGTCCGCGACGGCCTCATAGACCGCCCGGGCCACGGCACGCGCCACGCAGTCCGCCGCCGCAGAGCCCAGCGCCGAGAGCCGGCCCAGCCGCTCCCCGCCCGCGCCCAAGCCCACGCCCCCCGTGGCCAGCGCGAAGATCGTGTCGCCGTCCATGGGCATGTGCGAGGGGCGGATGGCGCGCGCCAGCCCGTCCTGCGCCATCATCGCCAGGCGGCGGCACTCGGCCGCGCCCAGATCGGCGTCGGTCGCCACCACGCCGATGGCCGTCTGCGTCCCCGGCGGGACCGGCCCGCCGGCCAGCTTGCTCTCCGCCGGGATCGGCGCCTCCGCCCGGGCGGTCTCCGCCCCGGGGCGCAGCCCGCCATACTCCCAGACGCCGTCGACATTCCGCTCGAAGGGCCAGGCCCAGAACACCCGGCTTCCCGGCATGGTCACGGCGCCGACCGGGTTCGCCGCCACCAGCGCCCCGACCGTCACGGCCTCCCCCGCCGCCCCCGCGCCCGGAATGACCAGCGAGGCCGAGCCCAGCCCCCCCTTCAGCGTCCCCGCGCGCGCCCCGCGCCCGGCGCCGGCCGAGCCCAACGGGAAGTCCTCCGCCACGCCCTCCAGCGCCGCGCGCGCCAGCCGCGGATGCGGCGGCCCCTCGCGGAACGCCTCGACGCTGTGCGGCCCGAGGTCGTAGAGGATGGCCGCCGGCACGATCGGCACGCTGGGATGGCCCGGCATCACCTGCACCCCCCGCCCCCGCCGCGACAGCGCCGCGGCCACCGCGTCCGCCGCCCCCAGCCCCAGCGCCGAGCCGCCCGAGAGCACCACGGCGTCCGCCGCGCCCACGGAGTTCTCGGCGGCCAGCGCCTCCGTCTCCCGCGTGCCCGGCCCGCCGCCGCGCACATCGACGCCGGCGGGCGTCAGCCGCTCGCACAGCAGCACGGTGACGCCGCTGCGCGCGGCCTCGTCCGCGGCGCAGCCCACGCGCAGGCCGGCCACGTCGGTGATCAGGTTGCGCCGCCCCGGCGCCGCCGCGCTCATGCCGCGTCCTCCGCCGCGCGGGCGGGCAGGCGCACCCGGAAGACCGAGCCCTCGGTGGTCGAGCGCGCCAGCTCCACCGCGCCGCCATGCCCGCGGGCGAGCTCCGCGGCGATGGCCAGCCCCAGCCCGGCGCCGCCGCGCCGCGCGCCGCCCTTGAAGGGCGTGAACAGATTGGCCCGCGCCTGTTCGGGCAGGCCGGGGCCCTCGTCGCTCACTTCCAGGATCACCTCGTCCCCCTCTCTCTCCGCGCTCAGGCGGACCTCGCCCGCGCGCCCGGCGCCCTCCATCGCCTGGCGGGCGTTGCGCGCCAGATTCGCCAGGATGCGATGCAGGTGGTCCGGGTCCGCCGGCGCCTCCATCCCCTCGGGCACGGCGTTGACGAAGCGCACCGTCCCCTCCCCGTCGCCGCGGTCGGGAAAGACGCTCTCGCCCACCTCCCCGGCCAGCGCGCGCAGCGCCACGCGCCGGATCACCGGGCGCGGCTCCTCCACCCGCCCGTAGTCGAGCGTGGAGGCGCACAGCGCCGCCGCCCGGTCCAGGGAGCGCACGATCTTCGGCCCCACGCGCGCCACCCGCGGGTCCTCGCTGCCCTCCAGCCGGTCGGCCAGCAGCTGCGCGGTGGACAGCAGGTTGCGCAGGTCATGCGCCACCTTGGCCAGCGCCTCGCCCATCGCCGCCAGCCGCGCGCGCTGGCGCAGGGCGCCGCGGATCTCCGTCTCCAGCCGCTCCAGCGCGCTCTCGGCCTGCGCGATCTCCGAGATGCCGGAGGAGGGCCGGATCACCCGGCTCGCATCCTCCGGGTCCTGGGCGAAGGCCCGCATGTTGTCGATCACCCGCGTCATCGGGCGGACGAGAAAGCGCCGCAGGCTCATCGCGATCAGCCCCGCGGTGATGGCCGAGATCACCAGCGACAGCGCCAGCACCCGCAGCCCGTAGGCCAGCATCGCCGCGCGCAGCCGGTCCTCCTCGAGCGTCGCCTCGATCGCCACGCCCCCGCCCTCGGCGGGCGTGCCGATCACCCGGATGATCCGCCCCGGCGGCGCCAGCAGGCAGGCGAAGGCGTCGCGCACCAGCTCCCAGGCGCCGGCTTGGCGCAGGTCGTAGGTGGCGTCGATCGGCCCCGGCATGAGTCCCGAGAGCACCAGCTCGCGCACCACGTCGCGGCGCAGCACGATGTTGAGCACCTCGGCCGTGGCCAGCAGCTCCCGCTCCAGCTCCCCGGTGACCATGTCGCCGGGGGCCGCGAGCACGGCCAGCGAGGCGATCTGCGCCCGCTCCAGCCGCTCGCTCAGATAGTCCTCGCGGAAACGGGCGATGGAGGGGACGAAGATCAGCACCTCCGCCAGCATGACGAAGAGCACCGTCAGCAGCAGCAGCCGCCCCGAGAGGCTGCGGATCAGCATCCCGGCCCCGTCCCTGCGCTCTGGCTCGCCCGGCGTCGCACGCGCGTCCTCCCCATCGCCGCGAGATTGCCGCGATCCTAGTGCTGCGCTAGACCCCGCGCCAGAGGCCGCGCCCCCCGGCCGCGCCGCGCCCGGAGACGCCCATGCCCGCCACCCTGCCCGACCAGATGCAGGTCGTCCTCGCCGGCGAACGCTTCCGCGTGCGCCCGCGCTCGAAGGGCGAGGCCGGCTTCTGGGCCAGGCTCGCCCCCGGCGGCCCGGGCTGGGAGCCTGAGACGCTGGCCTTTGTCGCGCGCCATGCCCGGCCCGGCGGGGTCTTCGTCGATATCGGCGCCTGGATCGGCCCCCTCTCCCTGCTCGCCGCGCGCAAGGGCGCGCGCGTGCTTGCGCTCGAGCCCGACCCGGTCGCCCGCCTCGCGCTCGAGGACAATCTCGCCCTCAACGGGCTGCGCGCGCAGGTCGTTCCCGCCGCCCTGCACGCCACGGGCGGGGGGCTGACCCTCTATGGCGGGGCCAAGGGGCTGGGCTCCTCCATGACCTCCGCGCTCGATCACAGCCGGGCCGAGCCCCTGCATGTGCCCACCATCACCCCCGAGGAGGTCGTCGCCCGCGCCGGCCCCGGCCCGGCGGTCCTGAAGGTGGACATCGAGGGCCACGAATTCGCGCTGGCCCACGAGCTCGCCGCCCTGCGCGCCCGTCTCGGCGACGGCGAGGGCGCCGCCATGCACCTCTCCATCCATCCCAAGGAGCTGCACAAGGCCAAGGCGCGCCGCCTCGTCCCCTTCGCCCGGCGCAAGACCTGGACCGAGACCCGCGCCCTTCTGGCCGCCTTCGCCGGCCTGCCCATGCGCCTGTCGGGATCCGACCAGCCGCTCGACCCCGCCGCCCTGCGCGCCCAGTTCGGCCCCGGCTTCGGCAGCATCCGCGACTTCGCGGTGGAGATCGCCGGCCAGGACGTCAGCCCCGGGCCGCAGACCGGCGGGCGATGACGCGCCGCACCCTGCTCAGGAGGCGGGTCCGGGGAACGGGCGGGCGACGCCGCGCATTGGACCCGCGTGCGCCACCGGGATCCCGCCATCGCCTCCGCCCGCATCCGCCGCGCCCCGCAGCGCCCGGGCCGGGGCGTCGTCGCCGGCCTCTGCGCCGCGGCGCTCGCCGCCTGCTCCGGCCCGCCGCCCCCGGCGGAGGACACCCGGCCCGGACCCCGCCCGCACGAGGTTCATGTCGTCAGCCACGGCTGGCACACCGGCCTCGTGATCGGGCGGGCGGCGCTGGCGGCAAGCGGGCGTCTGCCGGAGACGGCGGACTTTCCGCGCGCCCGCCTGCTGGAGTTCGGCTGGGGCGACCGCGCCTACTACATGGCGCCGGAGACGACGGTGGGCATGACGCTGGCGGCGGCGCTGCGCCCCACGCCGGCGGTCATGCATGTCGCGGCGGTCGGCTCCCCCGCCCCGGCGGAGGCGTCCGGCCGCGCGATCCGCCTGCGCCTGTCGGAGCGATCCCTGCGCCGGCTGATCGAGGCCGTCTCGGCCTCCTTCGACCGGCCCGCGGCCGGCGCTGCGGCGGCGCCGATCGCGCCCGGCCTCGGGGCGGACAGCCGGTTCTATCCGGCGCGCGGCCGCTTCCACCTGCTCAACAACTGCAACGCCTGGACGGCGCGCATGCTCGCGGCCGCCGGCCTGGAGGTCTCGCCCGAGGGGGTCGTGACCGCCGGGACGCTGATGCGCCGCGTCCGGGCCGCGAAGGCCCGCGCCTCCGACTGACGCGGCCTGCGCGCGGCGCCTAGCCCAGCTTCGCCAGCAGCCGCACCGCCCGCTTCACCCAGGGGCTCCCAAACAGCTTCGGCGCAAAATGCTTCCCGGCCGCCGCCTTGCTGATCTCCCCCAGCGTCGGATACGGCGCGATCATCCCCGCCACCTTCGACAGCTTCATCCCCGAAGAGATCGCCAGCGCCCAGACCTGGCACAGCTCCCCCGCCGAGCGGCCGACCATCGTCGCCCCCACCGGCCGCCCGCGCACGACCATCAGCTTGAGAAACCCGGTCTCCGCACCCTCGGCCCGCGCCCGGTCGTTCTCCGCATAGTCCACGCGGATCACCTCCAGCCGCCCGCCATGCGCCGCGCGCGCCTCCGCCTCCGTCGGTCCCACCTGCGCCAGCTCCGGGTCGGTGTAGGTCACCCGCGGAAAGCCCGACGGCTCCGCCGTCACCGGCAGCCGGAACAGCGCCGAGCGGATCACCAGCCCCGCATGCCACCCCGCCAGATGCGTGAACTGCAGCCCGCCCGCCGCATCCCCCACCGCATGGACCCGCCGGTTGGAGACGCTGCGCAGTCCCCGGTCCACCTTCACCCCGGCCTTCGTCACCTCCACGCCGCCGGCCGCCGGGTCCAGCTTCTCCAGGTTCGGCCGCCGCCCCGCGGCCACCAGCAGGTGCGAGCCGCGCCAGACGCGCCCCTCGGCGTCCTCCAGCGCCACGCCCCCGTCCTCGGCGCGTGCGGCCGCGATCTTCGCCCCCTCCACGATCTCCACGCCCTCGCCGCGCAGCGCCGCGACCACGACCTCCGCCGCCTCCGGGTCCTCCCGCCCCAGCGCCCGGTCCGCCTCGATCACCACGACCTCGCAGCCGAGCCGCCAATGCGCCTGGGCCATCTCCATCCCGATCGGCCCGCCCCCCAGCACCAGCAGCCGCTCCGGCCGCTCGCGCAGCGAAAACACGGTCTCGTTGGTCAGATACGGAACATCCTCCAGCCCCGGGACCGGCGGCGCCGCGGGCGAGGAGCCGCTGGCGATCACGAAGCGCCGCGCCCGGATGCGCGTCTCCCTCGCCACCACCTCCTCGGGGCTCGCGAACCGCGCCCAGTCGCGGATCACCGTCACCCCCAGCCCCTCGAATCTCTCCTGCGAGTCATGCGGCGCGATCGAGGCGATCACCCGCCCGACATGATCCTTGGCGGCGGCGAAATCGACCTCCGGCTCCGCCTCCGCCACGCCGAAGCGCGCGCCCGTGCGCCGCGCCTGCGCCGCCTTCCCCGCCGCCAGCAGCGCCTTGGAGGGCACGCAGCCGTAATTCAGGCAGTCCCCCCCCATCTCGCCGCCCTCGACCAGCACCACCGAGGCGCCCATCTGAACCGCCCCCGAGGCCACCGAAAGCCCCCCGGAGCCCGCCCCGATCACGCACAGATCCGGCTTCAGCACACTCATTCCGTCCCCTCCTCCGCCTCCAGAGGGCCCGCCCCCCTCACCCGGCGCAGCACCATCGGCAGCGCCGCCAGCGCGCACAGCCCCAGCAGTGGCCCGAGGATCATCGGGTCGAAGATGATCGACAGGTCCGGCGTCCCGCCCCGCTCGAACACCTCGCCCAGCCCGGCCCCGACCCAGGTGTAGACCACCGTCCCCGGCATGATGCCGAAGAAGGTCGTCCAGGCGTAGGTCCACAGCCGCACCCCCAGGAAGGCCGGCGCCAGGTTGGCCAGGAAGAAGGGCACCACCGGGACCAGCCGCATCAGCAGCAGGACGGAGACCTGGTTGCGCCGCATCCCCTTCTGCATCCGCGCCATGAACCCGCCGCGCCCCTCCAGCCGCGCCGCCAGCCGGTCGCCCAGCGAGGTCTTGGCCGCCAGAAAGATCGCCACCGCCCCCAGCGTGGCGCCGGTCAGCGTCAGAAGCGCGCCGGCGACCAGCCCGAACAGGAACCCCCCGGTCAGCGTCATCGCCAGCGCCCCGGGCAGCGAGAAGGCCACCACGGCCACATAGGCCAGCACATAAGCCCCCGCCGCCTGCCAGTACGCCGCGTCCCGCCAGGCCAGCAGCGCCTCGCGGTTCTCGCGCAGCGTCTCGAAGCTCAGCCGGTCGCCCAGCCACCACCAGCCCAGAACGGCGCCGACCAGCACCACCGCCAGCGGCAGCGCGCGCCGCAGGCCTGACTTCGGCGGCGGCGCGGTCGGGTCGGCGAGGGGCTCTGGCATCTCTGGCTCCGTCGGCGGGGGCGCGTCCCGCCATATGCCCGCGCGCCGCGGCCCCGCGTAACCCCCATCACGCCGCCTTGATGCGCCTTGACGTCCGCCTCGCGCGCATTGACAGGAGGGGGGCCGCGCAGTAGACGGCCCATTCTGAATTTCACGCCCCGCCGCCGCCCGCCCGCGGCGCGGTCCGCGAAGCAGGAGAACGAGAGCGATGAAGCGCACCTTCCAGCCGAGCCGGCTCGTCCGCGCCCGCCGCCACGGCTTCCGCGCCCGCATGGCGACCAAGCAGGGCCGCAAGATCATCAACGGCCGCCGCGCCAAGGGCCGCAAGCGCCTGAGCGCCTGAGGACGCCGCCCGGGCCGCCCCGCCGGCCCGCGGCGCGCCGCATGACGAGCGCCGCGTCCCCCGCCCCCCAGGCCGCCTCCGCGCCGGAGGCCGGGGACGCGCGCCTGTCCCGTGCGGACATCTCCGTGCTCAAGCGCCGCGCCGACTTCCTGGCCGCGGCGAATCGCGGCCGCCGCCTCGGCCTGCCCGGCCTGATGCTCCAGGCCCGCCGCCGGCGCGAGGACGAACCCAGCCCCACACCCGTGCGCGTCGGCTTCACCTGCTCGAAGAAGGTCGGCGACGCCGTGCGGCGAAACCGCGCCAAGCGCCGCCTGCGCGCCGCCGCCGCCGAGGTCCTGCCAGAGGCCGCCCGCCCCGGCTGGGACTACGTCCTGATCGGCCGCGCGGACGAGACCGGGGCCCGCCCCTTCCCCGACCTGCTCGCTGACCTCCGCTCCGGCCTCGCCAAGCTCCACGCCCGCGAGGACCGCGGAGAGCCGGAGCGCCGCGCGCCCCGCAGGGGCCGGAAGAAATGACCCTCCTCTCCCGCCTCCTTTCCCTGCCGATCCACGCCTACCGGCTGCTGGTCTCCCCCTGGCTCGGCCGCAACTGCCGCTTCGCGCCGACCTGCTCCGAATACGCGCTCGAGGCGCTGGAGACCCACGGCCCCCTGCGCGGAACCTGGCTCGCGCTGCGCCGCGTCTCGCGCTGCCACCCCTGGGGCGGCGAGGGCCACGACCCCGTGCCCCCGCGGCGCGACCCCGCCGACTGACAGGCGCGCGAGCCGCCGGAGACGGCCCTTCGGGGAAACGACGGCGCCCGCCCCGGCCACGGAGCGGCCCGGGCGAGGATCAATCCTGTCTCTCCTCCAGCCGCCGCCGCTCCTCCTCCTCGCGCCGCAGCCTTTCGCTCTCCTCGCGCCGCTCCGCCTCGCGCTCGCGCCGCTCCTGGTCCTGCGCCTCGTCCCGGCGCCGCCGCTCCTCCGGCCGGCGCGGCGGGTCCTCGCCCTGTCCGTTCACGCGCTCGCGCCGCTCCTCGCGGCGCTCCTCCAGCCGTTCGCGCTCCTCGCGATCCTCGCGATCCCGCTCCATGCGCTCGCGTCGCTCCTCGCGGCGCTCCTCCAGCCGCTCGCGCTCGTCCCGGTCCCGCTCCGCGCGCTCCCGCTCGAGCCGCTCGCGGCGGTCCCGCTCAAGCCGCTCGCGGCGGTCCTGCTCCATCCGGTCCCGGCGGGCCTGCGCGATCCGCTCCCGGCGCTCGCGTTCCGCCAGCTCCAGACGCTCCCGCCGGTCGCGCTCCAACTGCCCCCGCCGGTCGTCCCGGTAGTCCGGCCGCGCGCGCTCCAGCCGCTCGTACTGCCGCTGCCGCTCGCGCAGCAGCTCCCGCCGCTCGCGCTCCAGCCGCTCCAGCCGCGCCCGCTCCGCCCGGGTGAGCCGGTCCTGGCGGATCAGCTCCAGCCGCTGGCGCTCGATCCGCCGGTGATGCTCCTGCCAGCGGCGCTCCCGTTCCCGCCACTCCCGCTGGCAGCGGATGTCGCAGCCCCGCGGCCAGCGCCAGTAGACGGCCGTCCAGGGAGCCGGCGACAGGTAGATCACCCGCTCCCGCGACGGCGGCGGCCAGCGGCGCCAACTCCCGTCCGGCGTCACCGTGCACGCTCCCACGGCCAGCACCGCCGCCAGCGCCGCCAGAACCGCCCGCCGCCTCGCGCTCGTCTCCCCCGTCATTTCGAGTCTCCCGTGCTCGCGCCCCGCCCGAAGCGCTCAGTGTAGCCCCTCAACCGCCCGCCCCGAAATCCGGTTGCGCGCCGCATCCCCATCCCCTAACCCGAAGCCCATGCTCGACGACGCCGCAGACCTGCCGCCGCTTCTCGCGGGCGCCCCCGGAACCACCGAGTTCCGCAAGCTCCGCAAGCGCATCCTGCGCCAGACGCGCGAGGCGCTGGAGACCTACGGCATGGTCGAGCCCGGCGCCCGCTGGCTGGTCTGCCTGTCGGGGGGCAAGGACTCCTACACCCTCCTCGCCGCCCTGACCGAGCTGCAATGGCGCGGCCTGCTCCCGGTCGAGCTGCTCGCCTGCAACCTCGACCAGGGCCAGCCCGGCTTCCCCGGCACCGTCCTGCCCGACTTCCTCACCCGGATGCAGGTCCCCCACCGGATCGAGTATCAGGACACCTACTCGATCGTGACCTCCAAGATCCCGCAGGGCCGCACCTTCTGCGCCCTGTGCTCGCGCCTGCGCCGCGGCCATCTCTACCGCATCGCGCGGGAGGAGGGGTGCTCGGCCGTCGTCCTCGGCCATCACCGCGACGACATCCTCGAGACCTTCTTCATGAACCTCTTCCACGGCGGCCGCCTCGCCACCATGCCGCCCAAGCTGGTCAACGAGGAGGGCGACCTCACCCTCCTGCGCCCGCTGGCCTATGTCGCGGAGGAGGACTGCGACCGCTTCGCCCGGTCCATGGACTACCCCATCATCCCCTGCGACCTCTGCGGCAGCCAGGAAGGCCTCCAGCGCCAGCAGGTCAAGGCCATGCTCGACGAGTGGGAGCGGCGATCCCCCGGCCGCCGCCAGGTCATGTTCCGCGCGCTGACCAATGTCCGCCCCTCCCACCTCGCGGACCCGCAGCTCTTCGACTTCGCCTCGCTGATCCCCCGGCCGCCGGAGCCCGAATGACCGCCCCCCGCCTCCTCGAGACCTGCCTCTACGCGGTCAATCTCGACGAGACCGCCCGCTTCTATCAGGACGTCGTGGGGCTGGAGCTGATCATGTCCGAGGGCGACCGCCACCGCTTCTTCCGCGCGACGGGCGGCATGTTCTTCCTCTTCAACCC
>JBNJGE010000128.1:0-4236 GCA_051747505.1 Pseudomonadota bacterium
GCCCGCATTGACGATCCCCGCATGCAGCAGGGCGGAGACCGGCGTCGGCGTCTCCATCACCTCCGGCAGCCAGCCATGGAAGGGGAACTGCGCCGACTTCAGCAGCGCGGCCAGCGCGATCAGCAGCGCCGCCCAGCCGGCCCCGGCCGGAACCTTCCCCGCCTCCGCGGCCCGCGCCGCCGCCGCGTTCAGCGCGCCGATCTCGCCGGTCCCGAAGGCGGCGAACAGCACGGCCGCGGCCCCGATCAGGAAGGCGTCGCCCAGCCGCGCCGTCATGAATTTCTTGCGCGCGGCCAGGACCGCCTTCGGCCGCTCCCCCCGGAACACCAGCAATCCGTGCAGCGCCAGGCTGACGGCGATCCAGGCGCCGACCAGCTGGCCCAGGTTCCCAGCCAGCACCAGCGTCGTCACCGCCGCCAGGGTCAGGCACAGCCGTCCCAGGAACGCCCCCTGTCGCGGATCCCCCTCCAGATACGAAGCCGAGAACCGGGCCACGACCGCCCCCACGACCGCGACGACCCCGAACATCACCGCGCTCAGCGCGTCCAGCCGGAAGGACAGGCCAAGCCCCTCCAACCCGATCAGCCGCGCCACGCCCGGCCCGCCCGCGGCCGCCTGCGCCCCCGCAGCCGCAGCCAGCCCCAGAACGGCCAGCGTCGCCGCCTGGGCGGCGCGCCGCGCGTTGCGCCCGCGCGGCCCGGGCAGGCGCCAGGCGATCAGCCCCGCCCCCAGCAGGAGGACGGGGGCGGCCGGCAGGGCCTGGACGAGGATCGGGGTCATGCGGCGCCTCCTTTCGCTTCGCGGCTGCGAAAGGCGATAGCGCCCCCGGATCAATCTTTGAAATTCATTGTTCCAAGGATATCGTTCTCAAAACTGGAACGATGCCATGACCCCGCTGAACTACAACCATCTGCGCTACTTCTGGGCGGTGGCGCATGAGGGCAATCTCACTCGCACCGCCCAGCGCCTCAACGTCTCCCAGTCCGCGCTCTCCACCCAGATCCGCAAGCTGGAGGAGCGGCTCGGCCATCCCCTGTTCGAGCGACGCGGCAAGCGGCTCTTCCTCACCGAGGCCGGCCGCATCGCCCTCGACCACGCCGACGCGATCTTCTCGACGGGGGAGGAGCTGGTCGCCACCCTGCGCGAAAGCGGCGCCGGCGCGCGCCGGGTGCTGCGCGTCGGCGCCCTCGCCACCCTCTCGCGCAACTTCCAGGTGGGCTTCCTGCGCCCGCTCCTCGGGCGCCCCGACGTGGAGGTCGTCCTGCGCTCCGGCCAGCCGGCCGACCTTCTCCAGTCGCTGGAGGCGATGCGCCTCGACGTGGTGCTCATCACCCGCCCGCCCGCGCGCGACGCCGCCACGCCCTGGATCTCCCACCGCCTGGCCGAGCAGCAGGCGAGCCTCGTCGGCGCCCCCGCCCGCCTTGACGCCGGCGCGTCCCTGGCCGAGCTTCTGCGCGACCATCCTGTGATCCTGCCCACGCTGGACAGCGGCGTGCGCACCGGCTTCGACGCCTTGGCCGACCGCCTCGGCCTGCGCCCCCGCATCGCGGCGGAGGTGGACGACATGGCCATGATGCGCCTGCTCGCGCGGGAAGGCGCCGGCCTCGCCGTCGTCCCGCCGATCGTCGTCAAGGACGAGCTCGCAAACGGCCGCCTCGTCGAGGCCCACCCCCTGCCCGGCGTCAGCGAGACCTTCTACGCCGTCACCCAGGCCCGGCGCTTCCCCAATCCCCTCCTGCGGGAGCTGCTGGAGACCGCCACGCCCCTCGCGGACAGATCCTCTCAGACGATGTCGTAGTCCTCGCAGGAGCGTCCCAGCGCCGCGAGCCCGGCCTCCAGGTTGTCCGGCAGCAGCGGGTCGCGGCACAGATACTCGGCGGTGCGTTCGTTGCGCGCGCCCGCGGCCTGGGCGCGGATCTCGTCCCAGGTCTCGGCGTCGTGGTCGCCCCGGCCCAGCCAGTCGATCGCGACGAGGTCGATCTGCTCGTCCTCCGACAGCGATCGGATCAGCGCCGTGACCTCCCGGAAGGCCGGATCGGGCAGCGTCTCGTCCGTATGCAGGCTCGGGTCGTCCTCCGACAGCTCCCCGTTCAGCGGCTCGATGAAATCGGCCGCCTCGTCGAACTCCCGCGCCTTGCCGATGACCCAGCAGACCGTCTCGAGGGAGATCGAAAGATCGGCCTCCATGTCCACGTCCTCGATGCGTCGGGTCATCGCCGGCCCTCCTCTGCGGGGGCGGCCCGCGCCGCCCTCGCCCCCTCATCCCGCGGATGCGGGAGCAGGGCCTTGACCTCCGTCAACCCGGCCTCCCGGTCATATCCCGACGACCTTGCGCGCGTCGCGCACCAGCAGGCGCACCACCTCGACCAGCATCAGCCCGAAGGAAAACGGCGCCATCATGAACACCGGCCAGGCCTGCCAGTAGCCGGTCCCGATCTGCAGCTGCCGGCCCGTCTCCCAGGCCGCCCAGGCGAACTTGCCGCAATACCAGGTGACGATGGCGTAGACGCCCAGCTCCACGATCAGCACGAGAACGCCCAGCAGCCGCCCGACCGGCCCCGGCGCCAGCGTCTCCAGCACCTCCAGCCGGGGGAAGGAGCCCTCGCGATGCGCCAGCGGCAGGCCCCAGAAGACCAGCAGCGGGAACAGCGCCCCCTCGATGATGTTGTAGCCGCCCGGGATCAGGTCCGTGTGCAGCACATAGCGGCCGAACACGGTGCCCACCGTGATGACGAGAATGGCCATCAGGCACAGCCCGCCGCCCAGCGCGGCCAGGCCCCATTCGAAGCGTCCAAGCGCCTTGATCATGCCGCCCTCCCTCACTGGATCTGGCCCGGAAGCCAGGTGACGACGCCGGGGAACTCCACCATGACAAAGGAGACGACGATCGCCGCGCCCAGCGCGAACAGCCCCGTCTGTCTGAAGATCGGCCCCACCGGGTGCCGCACCGCCGCGCAGGCGGCGTAGGTCGCCAGCCCCACCGGCGGCGTCAGCAGGCCCAGCGAGATCATGAAGCAGGCCATGACGCCGAACCACAGCAGGTCCACCTGCGCGGCCTCCAGCACCGGCATGAAGATCGGGATCAGCAGCACCATCACGGCCGCCGATTCCAGGAACAGCCCGCCGATGAAGAAGGCCAGCAGCAGCAACGCCACCAGGATCGTGGGCGTCGCCAGCATCGGCTCCACCGCCGCCAGCAACTCCCGCGGCGCGCGCGAGAGCGACAGGAACCGCCCGAAGGCCTGCGCGCCGATCACGATGAACATCAGCATGGAGGTGACCTTCACGGAGTCCGTCAGCGCGTCGAACAGGTCGCGCACCCCGATGCGGCGCATCCCCAGCATGCCGGCCAGCGCCGTGAAGGCGCCCAGCGCGCCCGCCTCGCCGGCCGTGAACACGCCGCCATAGATGCCGCCGAAGATCACGAACATCAGCGCCAGCACGAACAGGAAGGCCGCCATGGCGCTGCGCGTCACCTCCGCCTCCGCCTCGCCCGCGGCCCGTTCGGCGGCCTCCGGGTCCGTCTCGCCCAGGAAATGCAGCATCGCGATATAGACCGCGATGCACAGCAGCCCCGGCAGCAGCGCCCCGATGAACAGGTGGCCGACCGGCACCAGCGTCAGGGAGCCGTAGATGATCATGATGATCGAGGGCGGGATGATCGCCGCCAGCGAGCCCGCGATCGCCGCCAGCGCGATCGAGAAGCGCCGCGAATACCCCACCGTCTGAAGCTGCGGCCCCGCCATCACCGCAAGCGCCGCGGAGGTCGCCGCACCCGAGCCCGAGACCGCCCCCAGAAGCCCGCCCGAGACGATCGTCGCCGCCCCGAGCGGGAAGCGCCGCCGCCCCGACATCCGGTAGCCGACCAGGAACATGTCCTCGACCACCCGCCCGCGCAGCAGGAACTGCGCCATCAGCAGGTAGAGCGGCACGATGGATAGCGAGTAGGACGACGCCGCCCCTATGATGTCGGGCGCCAGCAGCCCGTCGAACAGGCGCGTGCCCATCAGCACGGCGATGCCGACCAGCCCCGCCCCCATCAGGACCGTGGCGACGCTCTGGCCCAGCACCAGGAACAGGCCGAACCAGACGGCGACCAGAAACAGGGATTCATGCTGCGACATGCGCGGCTCCGGCGAGAGATGCGGCGGGACAAGGGGGCCGGAGCGGCGCGCCGCCGCTCCGGCCGGTTGGCAGGCGGGCGCGCCCGCGCGCACTGCGCGAGGGAGTCCTCCC
>JBNJGE010000128.1:4246-10398 GCA_051747505.1 Pseudomonadota bacterium
GCCGGCCGCCATCCTCCTTCACGAGGTCGGCCCACAGCCGCGCCGCGGCCCGGGCCGGGTGGCCGTCCTCCTCCAGCCGCTCGATCCAGGTCTTCCAGGTCTGCAGCGCGGCGCCGGAGATGTGGTCGCGCATCTCCTGCGACATGTCGGCGACGTCCACGAACTCGGAGCCCTTGTCCGCGACGTTCTCGCGAACCTCGGCCTCCTGCGCCTCGATGAACTCGGCGTTCTGGATCATCACCTTGCGCGCCGCGGCGTCCCAGGCGGCCTTCTGCTCGTCGCTCAGAGCGTCCCAGGTCTCGCCGGAGACGGCCAGGTAGGACTCCCAGTGCCCCAGCGCGACGCCGTCGATGGTGTATTTCAGCAGGTCCTGCAGCGAGTAGGACTTCCAGTCCGCCACCGACAGCAGGATCCCCTCCAGCGTCCCGCGGCTGAGCGCCTCGTAGGCCTCCGCCGCCGGGATCGTCACCGGGTTCACCCCGAGATTCTCCAGCGTCATCGTCTGCAGAGCCGCGCCCGCGCGGATCGGCATGCCCTCGAAGTCGGAGGGCTCGTCTATGACCTTGCCGGTCGACGAGATGGCGTAGGCCCCGGTGGCGCCCAGCGCCCAGCCATGGACGTTCTTGTCGCCCAGCTCGTACTGGTAGAACGTCTTGCCGTCCTTCAGCTCGGCGTCGCTGTCGAGCAGCTTCTGGAAGGCCCGGGTGATCGCCGGGGAGTCGGTGTCATAGACCGGCAGCTGCGTGATGTCCGACAGCGGGAAGCGCCCGGGGTGATAGGGCGCGGCCATGATGGCCACGTTCGCCACCCCCCCCTGCAGCCCGTCGAGGCCCTGGCCGAGACTGACCAGCTCGCCCGCGTAGAAGCGGGTGAAGGTGTCGTCCGTGGTCGCCTCCACCTCGTCGGCGAAGTTGTCCATGTACTCGCCGATCCAGAAATGCACCTGGCCCAGCGGGCCGGAGATGATGAAGTCCTCGGCCGCGGCCGTCCCGGCCTGGGCCCCGAGGATCAGCCCCGCGGCGGCGGCGCCTCTGGCGATGGTCCTGAGCATGTCTCTCTCCCTGTGTTGGTTGTCGCGTCTTCCGTCCGTCCCGGGCCGCCTCGACCCGGGATCTTTCTTGGCCGGCCCTCAGCCGGCGGTCTCCAGCTCCGCGCGCAGCTCCCGCTTCATGATCTTGCCGTTGGCGTTGCGGGGCAAAGGCTGCTCGCGCAGCGTGTAGCTCTCGGGGCGCTGGTAGTCCGCGAGCTCCCGGGCGCAGTGGGCGCAAATCTCCGCCTCTCCCACCGATCCGTCGGTGACGACGACCGCGTGCACCCGCTCGCCCAGCACCGGATCGGGCCGGGCGATCACGGCGGATTCCACCACGCCGGGCACGCCCTGCAGCACGCTCTCCACCTGGGCGGTGAAGATCTTGTAGCCGCCCCGGTTGATCATGTCCTTCTTCCGGTCATGGACGTAAACGAAGCCCTCCTCGTCCTTCGATCCGATGTCGCCGGACTTCCAGAAGCCGGCGACGAACTCCATTGCCGTGGCCTCGGGGTTGTTCCAGTAGCCAGGCACGACCATCGGCCCGCGATGCCAGAGCTCCCCGTGCTCGCCCGGCGGGCATTCGCGCCCGTCCTCGTCCATCACCGCCACCTCGGCGCCGAGCGAGGGCAGGCCGACGCTAAGGCGCCGGTCCGCCGTCCGCTCGGGCGGCATCATGGTGACGGGGGAGGTCGTCTCGGTCGCCCCGTAGCAGTTCATCAGGCCCAGGCTCGGGATCGCCTCCGCCAGCCGCTCCACCGTCGGCCCGGGCATGGGCGCCCCACCGAAGGCGCCGATCCGCCAGGTCGACAGGTCGTGGCGTCCCGGGTCGTCCTGCACGAACAGCAGATTGTACATGGCCGGGACCATGACGGTGAAGCTCATCCGCTCCCGCGCCGCCATCTCCAGAAAGCGCGGCGCCTTGAACTCCCGCTCCACTACCAGCGCCGCCCCCGCGCGCACCGCCGCGTGCAGGCAGGCCACCAGCCCCGTGACATGGGACAGCGGCACCACCACGGCCCCCCGGTCCTGAGGCCCCAGCCCCATGAAGGCGACATAGGCCGAGGCCGAGTGCACGATCCCCAGATGCGTCAGCACCGCCCCCTTCGGCGTCCCCGTGGTGCCGGAGGTGTAGAGGATCGTCGCCGGGTCCTCCTCCCCGGGCCGTGCGGCGGGCGGCGCCGCGTCCGGGTTCCCCCGCAGCGCCGCCCACCCTTCGAATCCCACCGCCTCGCCGGGCGTGACGCGATGCGCCAGCTCCGGCGTCTCCTCCGGCGGCGGGACCGCGCCGGCGACCTCGGCGTCGGCCGCCAGCAGCTTCGCGCCGGAGTTGGTCAGCGCATGGCGCAGCCCCGGCGTCTGTTCGCGCGTCGAAAGGGGCACCGCCACCGCGCCCAGCCGCGCCACGGCGTAGAGCAGGGTGACGAAGGGGACGCCGTTGCCAAGCAGCAGCGCCACCCGGTCCCCGGGCCCGACACCGCGCGCCGCCAGCCCGGCAGCGAGCGCGCGCACCTCGCGGTCGAGCTCCGCCCAGGTAAGGCGCTCCTCCCCGCAGATCAGCGCCTCCGCTTCCGGCCGCGCGGCCACGGCTGCCTCCAGCATGGCGTGCACATGGCGCGGACGCTCGGCGAAGCAGCTCACCACCCGGTCCCCGAAATGCAGCTCCCGCCTCAGCTCCGGTATGCCTGCCCTCATGACGCGCGCTCCTCCACGCCCGTCAGTGCTGCGCGCGCACGTAGTGCGCCATGTTGGCCCCCACGCGCCCCTTGGCGCGCTTCAGCTCGTCGCGCGCCACGACCATGTTGTGCACCTCGTCGGGCCCGTCCACGAAGCGCAGGGCCCGCCCCCAGGTCCACAGGAAGCTCAGAGGCGTGTCAGGCGTGATCCCCGCCGCGCCGAAGACCTGCATGGCCCGGTCGGTCACCTGCGTCTGCAGCCGCGCCGCCACCACCTTGATGGCCGAGACGTCCACGCGCGCGCCCTTCGGCCCCTCCCGGTCCATCTTCCAGGCCGCGCGCAGCATCAGCAGGCGCGCCTGGTCGATGGCCATGCGGCTCTCGGCGATCCAGTCCTGGATGTTCGCCCGGTCCGAGAGCGGCTTGCCGAAGGTGTGGCGCTCCATCGCCCGCTCGCACATCAGCTCAAGCGCCAGCTCGCACTGCCCGATGGTGCGCATGCAGTGATGGATGCGCCCCGGCCCCAGCCGCGCCTGGGCCAGCATGAAGCCGTCGCCCTCCTCCGCGAGGATGTTCTCCACCGGCACCCGGACGTTGCGATAAACGACCTCGCAGTGCCCCTCGGGCGCGTGGTGGTGCATGATCGGCACGTCGCGCACCACCTCCACCCCCTCGGCGTCCATGGGCACGAGGATGAAGGAGTGCTTGCGGTGCCGGTCCGCCTCCGGGCTCGGGTCCGACACGCCGAAGACGATCGCCAGCTTGGCGTGCGGGTGCTTCGCCCCGGTGGAGAACCACTTGCGCCCGTTGATCACATAGTGGTCCCCGTCCCGGATGATCGTCGTGGACAGGTTGGTCAGGTCCGAGGACGCCGTGTCCGGCTCCGTCAGCCCCACGATCGACCGGATCTCCCCCACCAGCAGGGGTTCCAGCCACTCCTTCTTCTGCTTCTCCGTCCCGAAACGCTTCAGGATCTCCATGTTCCCCGTGTCGGGGGCCGAGCAGTTGAAGACCTCTGAGGACCACGGCACCCGCCCCATGATCTCGGCCAGCGGCGCGTATTCCAGGTTGGTCAGCCGAGTGCCGGGGTCCTCGTCGCCCAGCTCGGGCATGAACATGTTCCACAGACCCGCCTCCCAGGCCTTCGCCTTCAGCGGTTCGATCACCTCCAGCGGGTATTCGCCCCGCGCGGCGATCTCGTGGAACTTCTGGTTCGCCGGCAGGACATGGGACTGCATGAAGTCCTCCAGCCGGTCGATCATGGCCATCGTCTTGGGGCTGTAGTCGAATTCCATGGCGTCCTCTCGGGGCTCAGGCGGTCAGGGGGCGGCCCCCGCGGGGCCTCCCGGATCTCTCGGGGGCGGGGCCGGTCATCGCCGCCCCTCCGGCTCGGCGAGCGGCGCGATGGGCGCGTCCATCGGCAGCCCGGCCATCTCGAAGCCGCGGCGGAAGTCGCGGATGTGCCGGCGCATCCACTCGCCCGCCGTGGCGGCGTCCTGCGCGCGGATCGCCTCTATGATGCGGCCATGCGCCTCCAGCTGGCGCCCCGCCGCCTGCGGCAGATGCGGCAGCAGCGCCGACAGGCCGGAATAGAGCAGGAAGCCGATCGGCTCGCGCGCCAGGTGCAGCGCCCGGTTCTTCGAGGCGCCGGCGATCAGCGTGTGGTACTCCAGGTCCAGCGCCACCGGGTCCTCGCCCGTCTCCAGCGCGCGCGCCATGCGCTCCTGGTTGGCGTCGAGCTTCTCCAGGTCCGCCGCGTCGCGATGCCGCGCGGCCAGCTCCGCTGCCAGCGGCTCGGTCACCGAGGCGACGGTCCACAGCTCGTCGAAGGTCACCTCCAGCATGCGCAGGGCGCGGGTGTGCCGGTCGGCCAGGTCGCGGGCCCGCGGCGCGCTGACCACCAGCTTGCGCGGCGAGGCGCGGCGCACCAGCCCCTCGCTCTCCAGCCGCCGGATGCCCTCGCGCACGGTGGAGCGGTTGACCCCGAACATCGCGGCCATCTCCACCTCGCCCGGAAGCTGCTCGCCCGGGCGCAGGCGGCCGTCCAGGATCTGCGCCTCGATCTCGGAGGACACCCGCTCATAGGCGTGCGACGCCTGCAGCGGCCTGGCCTTCAGCCCCATGACCATCTCTCTCCCCAGGGCGCGGAGGTTTCCGCGCCGGGACGGGTTCGCCCCGCCCTTAGTGTCCGTTTGTCCGACACTACGCGCCCGCCCGCGCCTGTCAATCGAGTCGCGACGCGACCCCGCGCCGGCGCCCGAAGGCCGCGGCTGCGCCGCCGCGAAACCCGCCGCGCCGCCCACGCGTTGCATGCCCGGCCCCCGGTCCGCATCCGTCCCGCATCGGGACTTGCGCTTGATCAAGGACGCGAACGGGGATCCGTGGCCCTGTTGGCCGCGACCGCCATGCAGGAGCGCGCAGGAATGACCCGCACCAGGGCGCCGGGACGTCTGATCGCCATCGAGGGCAGCGTCGCCGACATCCGTTTCGAGGACCGGGCGCCGGCCATCGGCACGCGCCTCACCGCCGGCGAGGACGAGGAGGTGGTGATCGAGGTCGCCGCCTACACCTCGCCCGAGGTCGTTCGCGGCCTCGTCCTCACCCCCGCCTCCCAGCTCATTCTCGGCATGCCCGTCCACGACACGGGCGAACCGCTGACCGCCCCCGTCGGCGAGGCGGTGCTGGGCCGCATGCTCGACGTCTACGGCAACGCCATCGACGACAAGGGCCCGCTGGGCGAGGCCGAGCGCCGGTCGATCCATGGCGAGCCCGTGCCCCTCTCCCGCCGCCGGGTGGAGGGCGAGGTCTTCGCCACCGGCATCAAGGCCATCGACCTGCTCAGCCCGCTGGAGCGTGGCGGCAAGGCCGGCCTGTTCGGCGGCGCCGGCGTCGGCAAGACCGTGCTGATCACCGAGATGATCCACAACATGGTCGCCGAATACGAGGGCGTCAGCCTCTTCTGCGGCATCGGGGAGCGCTGCCGCGAGGCCGAGGAGCTCTGGCGCGAGATGCAGGAGGCCGGCGTGCTCGACCGCACCGTCATGGTCTTCGGCCAGATGAACGAAAGCCCCGGCGTGCGCTTCCGCGTCGGCCACGCCGCCCTGACCATGGCCGAGCATTTCCGCGACCGCATGGGCCGCGACGTGCTGGTGCTGATCGACAACATCTTCCGCTTCGTGCAGGCGGGCACCGAGGTCTCCGGCCTGCTGGGCCGCATCCCCTCGCGCGTCGGCTACCAGCCCACGCTCGCCTCCGACCTCGCCGAGCTGGAGGAGCGGATCTGCTCCACCGACCACGGCGCCATGACCTCCATCCAGGCCGTCTACGTCCCCGCCGACGATCTGACCGACCCGGCCGCCACCCACACCTTCGCCCATCTCTCCGCCTCCATCGTGCTCTCGCGCAAGAAGGCGTCGCAGGGGCTCTACCCGGCCATCGACCCGCTCTCC
>JBNJGE010000129.1:0-10326 GCA_051747505.1 Pseudomonadota bacterium
CGACGGCCTGACCGAGGACGCCGACTGGGCGCCCCCGCCCCTCTCCCTGCTCCAGAACCCGGAGCGGATCGACCAGCCCCAGCTCTCGCAGGAGGCGCTGGAGAGCAACGCGCGGATGCTCGAGGCCGTGCTGGACGACTACGGCATCCGCGGAGAGATCGTGAAGGTCTCCCCCGGCCCCGTCGTGACCATGTACGAGCTCGAGCCCGCCCCCGGCCTCAAGGCGTCCCGCGTCATCGGCCTGGCCGACGACATCGCGCGCTCCATGTCCGCGCTGGCCGCGCGCGTCTCCACCGTGCCGGGGCGCTCCATCATCGGCATCGAGCTGCCCAACGACACGCGCGAGAAGGTCCTGCTGCGCGAGATCTTCGCCGCCCGCGCCTTCGGCGACGCCAAGGAGAAGCTGCTGATCGCGCTGGGCAAGGACATCGCGGGGGCGCCGGTCGTCGCCAACCTCTCGCGCATGCCCCATCTGCTGATCGCGGGCACCACCGGCTCGGGCAAGTCGGTGGCGATCAACGTGATGATCCTGTCGATCCTCTACCGGCTCAGCCCGAAGGAATGCCGGATGATCATGATCGACCCCAAGATGCTGGAGCTGTCGGTCTACGACGACATCCCCCATCTGCTGTCGCCGGTGGTCACCGACCCCAAGAAGGCCGTGGTGGCCCTCAAATGGGTCGTGGCCGAGATGGAGGAGCGCTACCGGAAGATGTCGCGCATGGGCGTGCGCAACATCGAGGGCTACAACGCCCGCGTGCGCGATGCCATGAAGCGCGGGGAGGGCTTCTCGCGCACGGTGCAGACCGGCTTCGACGAGGAGACCGGCGAGCCCGTCTTCGAGACGCAGGAGTTCGAGCCCGAGGAGCTGCCCTACATCGTCGTCGTCGTGGACGAGATGGCGGACCTGATGATGGTCGCGGGCAAGGAGATCGAGGCCTGCATCCAGCGCCTCGCCCAGATGGCCCGCGCCTCGGGCATCCACCTGATCATGGCCACCCAGCGCCCGTCGGTGGACGTCATCACCGGCACCATCAAGGCGAACTTCCCGACCCGCATCTCCTTCCAGGTCACCTCCAAGATCGACTCCCGCACGATCCTCGGGGAGCAGGGCGCCGAGCAGCTTCTGGGCCAGGGCGACATGCTCTACATGGCCGGCGGCGGGCGCGTGACCCGCGTGCACGGCCCCTTCGTCTCCGACGAGGAGGTCGAGGACGTGGTCGCCCGTCTCAAGGCGCAGGGCGCTCCCGACTATGTCGGCGGCGTCACCGACGGCCCCGACGAGGAGGCGAGCTCCGAGATCGACGCGGTGCTCGGCCTGTCCGACGACGGCTCCGACGACGCCCTCTACGACCGCGCCGTCGCCATCGTCGCCCGCGACCGCAAGTGCTCGACCAGCTACATCCAGCGCAAGCTCGCCATCGGCTACAACAAGGCCGCGCGCCTCGTAGAGCAGATGGAGGACCAGGGCGTGGTCAGCCCCGCGGACAAGGTCGGCAAGCGCGAGATCCTGGTGGCCGAGGTCTGAGCCCGCCCCGGCGGAGGCCCCCGCCCACCCGCCCCGCCTCCGCCGGGGCGGGCGGGCGCGGACTTCAACCTTTTCTCAATGATTGTGCATACAGGTTGTGCACGGGCCGCGCACGGATGTCAGACGGCGGCCTTCACCGCCTCCGCCTCGTCGTTCAGATCGATCCAGACCAGCGCATCGAGCAGCCGCGGCAGGTCCCGCTTCCCCGCCAGCTCCGCCAGCCTTTCCGGCGCCGGATCGAGCCCCAGCGCCTCCGCCGCCGCCTGCGCGCGCCTGTCCGCGAAGGGGTGGTTCTCCTCCCAGGCCAGCTGTGCCTCGCGGAGGTAGATGTCGGCCCCGACATCCCCTATCCCCTTGAATTCCTTCAGAAGCTCGCGCTCCTTCGCAGGCTTTCGCCCCGCCTCCTCGCGCAGGTTCCGCAGGTCGTTCCCCCACCGCTCCCGCAGCAGCGCCAGCCCCTCGCCCAGATAGCGCGATGTGCTCTCGTCATAGCGCGCATAGCCGTTGGCGTTGAGCACCTTCACCCGCTCCTCCCAGGAGGTCGCCGCCATCTTCTCCGGCGTCGTCCAGCCCTGGTCGAACAGCGCCTTCGCCGCCCGCTCCGCCTGGTCGGCCGAGATCCGGGCGCTGAACAGCAGGCTCGCCACAAGCCATTGAAAATGCTGGGCCGGCTCGTCCTTGCTGAGGTCGATCCCCAGCGCGTCCGCGCGGCTTTCGGGGCGCCGGCGCAGCACCTCGCGCACGATTTCCCGGCTCCGGTCGGACATGGGGCGTCTCCCTCGCAGGCCTCCCCCGCCCAACGCCCGACCGCCCCGAGGGTTGCCCTCAGCGCGCGCTCACATGCGTGGAGGTCAGGTCCAGCAGCACCTTCCCGTCCGGCCCCTCCACCAGCGTCCGCACGGTGGAGACCCGCCGCCCCTTCTTCACCCAGCGCGCGGTCGCCGTCAGGACCCCGTCCCTGCGGTTCGACAGCAGCTGCGCGTTGAGCGTGACGGCCACCGGGAAGCTCTCCATCCCCTCCGTCACCGCCTCCCCGCCCAGCGCCAGCCGCGTCGCGGTCACGTCCGCGAACCAGACCAGCGCCCCGGCATGGACGGTGCCGAAGGGGTTGAGGCAGCCGGGGCTGATTTCCATCTCGCCCCAGCAGACCTCCCCGGTCGTCTCGACGATCCGGAAGGCGAGCGAGCCCTCGTATGCCCCCGGCTCGTCAGGCATGGATCGCTCCGTCCCCGCAGGCCAGCGCGGCCTCGCGGACCGCCTCCGAGAAGGTCGGGTGGGCGTGGCAGGTCCGCGCGATGTCCTCCGCCGCGGCGCCGAACTCCATGCCGACGCAGATCTCGTGGATCAGGTCGCCAGCCATCGGCCCGATGATGTGGGCGCCCAGAATGCGGTCCGTCTCCTTGTCCGCCAGGATCTTCACGAAACCGTCGGTGGCGAACATGGACTTCGCCCGCCCGTTGCCCATGAAGGGGAACTTGCCGACCTTGTAGGCGCGGCCCTCCTCCTTCAGCTCCTCCTCGGTCCTGCCGACCGCCGCCACCTCCGGCGCGGTGTAGATGACCGAGGGGACGAGGTTGTAGTCCACATGCCCCGCCTGACCGGCGATGATCTCGGCCACCGCGCCGCCGTCGTCCTCGGCCTTGTGCGCGAGCATCGGGCCCTCGATCACGTCCCCGATGGCATAGACCCCCTCCAGCCGCGTGCGGAAGTGCTCGTCCACCTTGATGCGCCCGCGGTCGTCGCGCTCGATTCCCATCTCGTCGAGACCGAGCCCGTCCGTGTAGGGCTTGCGCCCGGTGGCGACGAGGACGACGTCGGCCTCCAGGCTCTTCTCCTGGTCGTTCTTGCGCAGCTTGTAGCTGACCGTCAGACGGTCGCCCTTCTCCACCGACGATACGGCGGCGCCGAGGGTGAATTTCAGCCCCTGCTTCTTGAGGATCTTCTGGAAGGACTTGCAGACCTCCGCGTCCATCCCGGGTGTGATCTGGTCGAGATACTCGATCACGTGCACCTCCGAGCCCAGCCGCTTCCAGACCGAGCCGAGCTCGAGCCCGATCACGCCAGCGCCGATCACCACCATGGTCTTCGGGACCTCGGACAGCTCCAGCGCCCCGGTGGAGCTGACGATGCGCTCCTCGTCCAGCTCCACGAAGGGCGGCACGGAGACGTCGGAGCCGGTGGCGATCACGATGCTCTTGGCCTTGTAGGTCCCGGCCGAGTCGCCCTCCACCGTCACCTCGCCCTTGGCGGTGACCTTGCCCCAGCCCTTCAGCCAGTCGATCTTGTTCTTCTTGAACAGGTACTCGATGCCGCCGGTGTTGGAGTCGATCACCCCCTGCTTGTACTCGAGCATTTTCGGGACATCGACGGAGACCTTCTCCGCCTTGATCCCCATCTTGGCGAAGTCGCCCTGCGCCTCGTGCACGAGCTCCGAGGAATGCAGCAGCGCCTTGGAGGGGATGCACCCGACGTTCAGGCAGGTGCCCCCCAGCGTCCCGCGCCCCTCCACGCAGGCGGTCTTGAGCCCGAGCTGGGCGGCGCGGATGGCGCAGTAGTAGCCGCCGGGGCCGCCGCCGATGACGATGAGGTCGTAGTCAGACATCCGGTCCTCCTGCGCCGCGAGGGCGCGCATTGGCAGAGTGGCGGCCCGGGCAGGGGCCGCAAGCGGCGGCGCGCGCGGGGCCGCGCGCGCCGGCCGGGAGTCACAGGTCCATCAGCAGCCGGCGCGGATCCTCGAGCGCCTCCTTCACGCGCACGAGGAAGGTGACCGCGCCCTTGCCGTCCACGATGCGGTGATCGTAGCTCAGCGCCAGATACATCATCGGGCGGATCCTGATCTCCCCGTCCACGACCATCGGCCGCTCCTGGATCTTGTGCATCCCGAGGATGCCCGACTGCGGCGGGTTCAGGATCGGCGAGGACATCAGGGAGCCGTAGACGCCCCCGTTGGAGATCGTGAAGGTCCCGCCCTGCATCTCGGCCATGGACAGCTTGCCGTCCCGGGCGCGGGCGCCGAGCTCGTTGATCTTCTTCTCGATCCCGGCGAAGCCCATGTGGTCGGCGTCACGCACCACCGGCACCACGAGGCCGTTGGGCGTGCCGACGGCGACGCCGACGTGGTAGTAGTTCTTGTAGACGACGTCCTGGCCGTCGATCTCGGCGTTGACCTCCGGCACTTCCTTGAGCGCGTGGATGCAGGCCTTCACGAAGAAGGACATGAAGCCCATCCGCACGCCGTGCTTCTTCTCGAACAAGGCCTTGTAGTCGTTGCGGATCGCCATGACCTCCGTCATGTCCACCTCGTTGTAGGTGGTCAGCATGGCGGCGGTGTTCTGGGCGTCCTTCAGGCGGCGCGCGATGGTCTGTCGCAGGCGCGTCATGCGCACCCGCTCCTCCCGGTCGGCGTCCGACGCGGCCACGGGGGCGCGCGCCGTCGGCGCAGGCTCCGCCTTCGTCTCGGCGGCCTCGGCCTTCCCGGCGGCGGCGCGCTGGACATCCTCCTTCATCACGCGCCCGTCGCGGCCGGTGCCCTCGACCTGGTCGCGGCTCAGGCCCTGCTCTTCCATCATCTTCTTCGCGGACGGCGCGTCCTCGACGTCCTTGCGGCCCCCGGCGGGCGCGGCCTCCGCCTCGGTTTTCTTCTCCGCCTTCGGCGCGGGTTTCGCCGCCGCCCCCTCGCCCTCGGCGATCTTCGCCAGCAAGCCGCCAGCCTGCACCGTCTCGCCCTCGGCCACGAGGATCTCGGTCAGCGTCCCCGAGGCCGGGCTCGGCGCCTCGACCGAGACCTTGTCGGTCTCCAGCTCGCAGAGCATCTCGTCGGCCTCGACCCGGTCCCCGACCTGCTTGAACCAGGTGGAGACGGTGGCCTCCGTCACGCTCTCGCCCAGCGAGGGGACCTTGACGTCGATGGTCGCGCCGGCATGGGCGGGGGCCGGGGACGGCTCGCCCTTCGCCTCCGCCTTTTCCTCGGCGGGGGCGGCCTCCTCGGCCTTGTCCTCGCGCGCGGCGGGCGTCTCGCCGGGGCCCTCGCCCTCGGCGATGGTGGCCAGCAGCGCATCGACCCCGACCGTGTCGCCCTCGTTCGCCACGATCTCGCCCAGGGTGCCGGCGGCGGGCGCGGGGACCTCCACCGTCACCTTGTCGGTCTCCAGCTCGCAGAGCATCTCGTCCTGGGCCACCGCGTCGCCCGGCTTCTTGAACCAGGTCGCCACGGTCGCTTCGGTCACGCTTTCGCCGAGGGTCGGCACCCTCACTTCGACTGTCATCTTCGACTTCTCCCTCAGCCGAGCGCGTCGGAGACCAGCGTCTCCTGCTCCTGCTTGTGTTTCGAGGCCAGCCCCGTGGCGGGGGAGGCGGAGGCCGGCCGGCCCGCGTAGCGCGGCCGCTGGGTCTTCGCGCCGATGCGCCCCAGCACCCATTCGATGTTGGGCTCCACGAAGGTCCAGCCGCCCTGGTTCTTCGGCTCCTCCTGGCACCAGACGATCTCGGCCTGCTTGAAGCGGGTCAGCTCCCGGGTCAGGGACATCGCCGGGAAGGGATAGAACTGCTCCAGCCGCAGGATATAGACGTCGTCGCGCCCCTCGGAGTCGCGCTTGTCCAGCAAGTCGTAATACACCTTTCCCGAGCAGATCACGACGCGCCTGATCTCCTCGTCAGGCCGCAGCTTCAGCTCCGAGCCGCCGCCCATCTCCGCGTCGTCCCACAGCACCCGGTGGAAGGAGGAGCCCGTCGCCAGCTCCTCCAGCGTCGAGACCGCCTTCTTGTGACGCAGCAGGGACTTGGGCGTCATCAGCACCAGCGGCTTCCTGAAGGTGCGGTGGATCTGCCGGCGCAGGATGTGGAAGTAGTTGGCCGGCGTGGTGCAGTTGGCCACGATCCAGTTGTCCTCGGCCGAGAGCTGCAGGAACCGCTCCAGCCGGGCCGAGGAATGCTCCGGCCCCTGGCCCTCATAGCCGTGGGGCAGCAGCATCACCAGCCCGGACATGCGCAGCCATTTCCGCTCGCCCGAACTGATGAACTGGTCGATCATGATCTGCGCGCCGTTGGCGAAGTCGCCGAACTGCGCCTCCCACATCACCAGCGCGTTGGGCTCGGCCAGCGAATAGCCGTACTCGTAGCCCAGCACGGCGTATTCCGAGAGCATGGAGTCCACGACCTCGTAGGTCGCCTGCTCCGGCCTTATGTGATTGAGCGGCAGGTACCGCTCCTCCGTCTCCTGGTCGATGATCGCGCTGTGGCGCTGGGAGAAGGTGCCGCGGGTCGAGTCCTGGCCCGACAGGCGCACCGGGTAGCCTTCGGTCAGCAGCGTGCCGAAGGCCAGCGCCTCGGCGGTGGCCCAGTCCAGCCCCTCGCCGCTGTCGATCATCTGGCGGCGCGCCTCGAGGACGCGCGTCAGCGTGCGGTGAGGCTTCACGTCGTCGGGAATGCGGGTCATCGCCTCCCCGACCTCGCGCAGCCGCTCCATCGGCACCGCGGTCGCGCCGCGCTGGTACTCGCCCTCGCCCGCGCCCATGCCGGACCAGCGGCCGTCCAGCCAGTCGGCCTTGTTGGGGCGGTATTCCTTGGCCGCCTCGAACTCCTCGTTGAGGAAGGACTGGAACCGCGCCTTGGCGTCCTCGATCTCCCCCTCGGGGATCAGGCCATCCTCGATCAGCCGGTCGGTGTAGACCTGCAGCGTTGTCTTGTGGCGCTTGATGCCCTTGTACATCACCGGCTGGGTGAACATGGGCTCGTCGCCCTCGTTGTGCCCGAACCGGCGGTAGCAGAAGATGTCGATGACGACGTCCTTGCCGAACTTCTGCCGGTATTCCGTCGCCACCTTGGCGGCGTGCACCACGGCCTCCGGGTCGTCGCCGTTCACATGGAAGATCGGCGCCTCCACCATCAGGGCGATGTCGGTCGGGTAGGGCGAGGACCGCGAGTTGTGCGGCGAGGTCGTGAAGCCGATCTGGTTGTTGACCACCAGATGGATCGTGCCCCCCGTCCGGTGCCCGCGCAGGCCCGACAGGCCGAAGCACTCCGCCACCACGCCCTGCCCGGCGAAGGCCGCGTCGCCGTGCAGCAGAATCGGCAGCACCGCGCGCCGGTCCTCGTCCTTCAGCTGGGCCTGCTTGGCGCGCACCTTGCCCAGAACCACCGGGTTCACCGCCTCCAGGTGGGAGGGGTTGGCGGTCAGCGACAGATGCACCTCGTTCTCGTCGAAGGTCCGGTCCGAGGAGGCGCCGAGGTGATACTTCACGTCGCCCGAACCCTCGACCTCGTCCGGCGTGGCCGAGCCGCCGTGGAACTCGTGGAAGATCGCCCGGTAGGGCTTGCCCATCACCGCGGCCAGGATGTTCAGCCGCCCGCGATGGGGCATGCCGATGACGATCTCCTTCACCCCCAGCGCGCCGCCGCGCTTGATGATCTGCTCCATCGCCGGGATCGCCGCCTCGCCGCCGTCGAGGCCGAAACGCTTTGTGCCCATGTACTTGACATGGAGGAACTTCTCGAAGCCCTCGGCTTCCACCAGCTTGTTGAGGATCGCGCGCCGGCCCCGCTTGGTGAACTGGATCTCCTTGCCGTAGCCCTCGATCCGCTCCTTGAGGAAGGCCGCCTCCTCGGCGTTGGAGATGTGCATGTACTGCAGCGCGAAGGTGCCGCAGTAGGTCCGGCTGGCCAGCGCCACGATCTCGCGCATGGTGGCCGTCTCCAGCCCCATGACGTTGTCGAGGAAGATCGGCCGGTCCATGTCGGCCTCGGCGAACCCGTAGGTGCGCGGGTCGAGCTCCGGGTGCGGCTGCTTCTTGGTCAGCCCCAGGGGGTCGAGATCGGCCGCCAGGTGCCCGCGGATGCGGTAGGCGCGGATCAGCATGATCGCGCGCACCGAATCCAGCACCGCCTGCCGGATCTGGGAATCCGTGACCTCGGCGCCCGTCTTCTCCGCCTTGGCCTTGATCTTGTCGCCCAGCTCCCGCGGCGTCCTCTCCGCCTCGACCGGCCCCCACTCCCCGGTCAGCGCGCCGGTGAGGTCGGAGTAGTCCGTGGGCGGCCAGTCCTCGCGCTCCCAGGAGGGGCCCTCCGCCTCCGCGCGCACGGCCGAGGGGTCATCGCCGAGCGAGGCGAAGTATTTTCGCCAGCTCTCGTCCACCGAGGCAGGATCCTTCGCGTAGCGCGCGTAGAGGCTCTCCACGAAAACCGCGTTCTGTCCCTGAAGGAACGAGGAGGATCGGAAGGCGTCGTTCGAGCTCTGGTCGGTCATGCTCTTTTCAGGCGCTCCGGCGCCTGCCCTTCGATGGCGCGGGGGCGGCGGTCCGCCCCTGCTGAGAGACGCGGCGATCAGGCCACGGGCGGCGCGGGGCCGTAGTCATTCTCCCCCGGCTGGCTCGGCGACGCCAGCCAGACGATGAGCACGATATAGGCGACGAGGGGCGCCAGAAACACGAGGAGCCCCATGACCATCCCCATGCCGCCGAATATCGGCCCCTCCCCGGTCATCGGGCCGCCCATCGAGCCGAAGCCCATGAAGGCGCCGCCCAGAAGCCCGGCCAGAAGCGACACGCCCAGCGGCATCAGCAGCCACCAGCCCGGCCGCCCGGTGTCGTGCATCCGCCGCCAGCCGGCGGCCAGAAGCGGAACGAACATCGCGAGGCTGAAGATGGCGTTGAGGGGCGAGGGCCCGCTCGTCTCCATCGCCATGCCCTCGGCACCCGGGCCGCTCATGCGCGCCGTCTCCGTCGCGCCGAAGAGCATCAGGTCCAGAACCCCGGCCAGGATGGAGCCCAGCACGACGAAAAGCAGGAACCACCAGTACTCCGGCCGCCGCGCACGGCCGGAGAAGGTGACGTATTTCGAAAGGCAGGTCTTCGTCGCCTCGATCATGCCCATGGCGGACCTCCTTCCCGGCCGCTCAGCGGCCGATCGCCTCCAGAACGGCCTCGCCGAGGCTGGCCGGGCTGTCGGCCACGGCGAAGCCGGCGGACTTCATCGCCTCGATCTTGTCCTCCGCGCCGCCCTTGCCGCCGGAGATGATGGCGCCCGCATGGCCCATCCGCCGCCCCGGGGGCGCGGTGCGGCCCGCGATGAAGCCGGCGATGGGCTTGGCGCGGCCGCGCTTGCGCTCGTCGGCGATCAGCTGCGCCGCGTCCTCCTCGGCCGAGCCGCCGATCTCGCCGATCATGATGATCGCCTCGGTCTCGTCGTCGCCCAGCAGCAGCTCCAGCGCGTCGATGTGCTCCATGCCCTTGATCGGGTCGCCCCCGATGCCGATGCAGGTGGACTGGCCGAGCCCCGCCTGCGTGGTCTGCAGCACCGCCTCGTAGGTCAGCGTGCCGGAGCGGGAGACGACCCCCACCTTGCCGCGCTTGTGGATATGACCCGGCATGATCCCGATCTTGCAGGCGTCCGGCGTGATGACGCCCGGGCAGTTCGGCCCGATCAGCGTGGAGTCGGAGCCCTGCAGCGCCCGCTTCACCCGCATCATGTCCAGCACCGGGATGCCTTCCGTGATGCACACGATCAGCCGGATCCCGGCGTCGATCGCCTCCAGGATGGCGTCGGCGGCGAACGGGGGAGGGACATAGATGGCCGTGGCGTCGGCGCCGGTCTTGTCCCGCGCCTCGATCACCGTGTCGAAGATCGGCAGGCCGATATGCTCGCCCCCGCCCTTCCCCGGCGTGACGCCGCCGACCATCTTGGTGCCGTAGGCGATCGCCTGCTCCGTGTGGAAGGTGCCCTGGGAGCCGGTCAGCCCCTGGCAGATCACCTTCGTGTTCTCGTCGACGAGGACGGCCATGCTCTCTCCCCTGCTGATCTCAGGC
>JBNJGE010000130.1:0-10281 GCA_051747505.1 Pseudomonadota bacterium
CATGCGGGGGTGGTGCTCACGGCCAACGGCCAGCTCGCCCAGGCGCGGCAATACATCAACCGCGCGCTGGAGCTGTCGGACCAGGTCCGTTTCGCGCATCCGGACCGGGCCAGGGCGGTTCTCGAGCGGATCGACGAGCTCGAGGAGACGCGCCGACGCGAGCGGAGCGGCGACAAATCGGGCAACGACGGGACGGCGACGCAGTGAGCCGCGGGCGGGGCGCGAGCATGAGCGTGGGGAAACGGGATGCGTGATCTGGCCAGGCTGTACAACGAGCACTTCGGCCTGAAGGAGCGCGCCTTCTCGCTTCTGCCGGACCCGGATTTCCTGTACTGGGCGCCGCCGCACCAGAAGGCCTACACGATGCTGGAATACGGCATCGCCACGCACGCGCCGATCACGGTCATCACCGGCGAGATCGGCTCGGGCAAGACGACGCTGGTGCGCAAGCTGCTCGACGACATTCCGCAGGATTTCTCGGTGGGCCTGATCTCCAACGCCCAGGGCGGGCGGGGGGAGCTGCTGCACTGGGTGCTGATGTCGCTCGACCAGCCGGTGGAGCCGGGCAAGGGCTATGTCGAGCTGTTCCGCCAGTTCCAGGACTTTCTCATCGAGGAATACGCCGCCGGCCGGCGCACGGCGCTGATCTTCGACGAGGCGCAGAACCTCACGCCCGAGACGCTCGAGGAGCTGCGCATGTTCTCCAACATCAACGCCGACAAGGACGAGCTGCTGCAGCTCATCCTCGTCGGCCAGCCGGAGCTGCGCGACCTGGTGCGCCAGCCCGTGCTCCAGCAGTTCGCCCAGCGCATCGCGGCCGACTGCCATCTGCGCGGCCTCGACGCGCAGGAGACGGCCGACTACATCGCGCACCGCGTCCGCCACGCCGGCGGCGAGCGGGAGGTGTTCGACGCCGAGGCGGTGCGGCTGATCCATGAGGCCGCGCGCGGGATCCCGCGACTGATCAACCAGCTCTGCGACTACGCCCTTGTCTACGGCTTCGCCGAGGAGCGGTCGGTGGTTACTGCCGACGTGGTGCGCGAGGTGCTGGAGGATCGCCGCCGCTCCGGCGTCTTCGCCACGCCGGACGAGGCCGAGACCGGCGACGCCGAGCCTGACCCGGAGCCCGAGCCGGGCGAGACGGACGAGAACGTTTTCTACGGCGTCTGGGACCGCAAGGCATGAGCCCGCGCCCGATGCAAGCCCGAGGATCGCCCTCATGAACGACCTGGACCCCCGCGTCTTCCTGTCGATCTTCTTCCGCCGGTTCCCGATCTTCCTGCTGACGGCGGTGGTGATCTTCTCCGGCTTCGCCGCGGCGGCGGTGCTGCTGCCGGCGACCTTCACCTCCTCGGCCAAGATTCTGGTGGAGTCGCAGCAGATCCCCTCCAACCTCGTGCAATCCACGGTGACCTCGCACGCGTCGGAGCGGCTGCGCGTCATCCAGCAGCGGCTGATGACGCGGGAGAACCTTCTGGAAATCGCCTCCGAGTTCGGCGTGTTCCGGGAGCGCCGGGACCTCTCGCCCAGCGAGATGGTGCAGGCGATGCGCGACGCGTCGGATTTCCAGATCGTGGGCCTGGGCGGCGGCCGCGGCGGCGGCATGGCGCTGACCTTCACGGTCTCCTTCTCCGCCACCCGGCCCAACATCGCGGCGCGCGTGGCCAGCGAGTATGTGGAGCGGATCCTCGAGGACAACCTGAAGCTGCGCACCGCGCGCGCGGCCAACACCTTCGAGTTCTTCGAGCAGGAGAGCGAGAGGCTGGCCAACGAGATCAACGCGATCGAAGGCGAGATCGTCGACTTCAAGCGCGCCAACCGCGACACCCTGCCGGAGACGCTGCAGTTCCGCACCAACGACCTCCAGCGCATCCAGCAGCGGCTGCAACTGATCGACCGCGAGAAGGCCGATCTGAGCGAGCAGCGCGACCAGCTGGCGGAGTATCAGCGGAATCCCCAGCTCCTCGCCGATCAGGGGGAGACGCTCAGCGACACCGAGAAGACCAAGGCCCAGCTCGAGCGGCAGCTGGAGATGCGCCTCGCCCTGCTCTCGGAGGATCACCCGGAAATCAGGGCGCTGCGCACCCGCATCGGCTCGCTGGAGCGGCTGATCGAATCCGAGGCCGAGCGCCGCGCCGAGATGGGTGAGGAGGCCGTGCGCCAGCAGGTCTCCGAACGCATGGAGCGCGTGAACGCGGAGCTCGAGAGGATCGACACCCGGCTTTCCCAGCTCGAGGACGAGCAGGCGAGCCTGGAGCGTCAGGAGGCGGAGCTGGAACGCTCCATCGCGGAGACTCCGAACACCGAGATGGCGCTGCGCGCGCTGCAGCGCAACTACAACAACCTCCAGCAGCAGTATAACGCCGCGCGGGACAAGCTGGCGCTCTCCGCCACGGGCGAGCAGCTGGAGCTCAAGCAGCAGGCCGAGCGCTTCGAGGTGATCGAGCAGGCCACGGTCCCCGAGTCCCCCGACAAGCCCGACCGGATGATGATCCTCGTCATGGGCGTGGGCGGCGGCGCGGGCGCGGGGCTGGGCCTGATCGTCCTGCTGGAGTTCCTGAACAAGGCGGTGCGCCGGCCCTCCGACGTGATCGCGGCCATCGACCAGCAGCCGCTGGCGGTCATCCCCTACATCTTCACGGATGACGAGCTGCGCCGCCGCTCGCGCGTGAAATGGGCGATCATCATCCTGACGGTGGGCGGCGGAACGGCGCTGCTGGCGCTGATCCACCTCTACTACCTGCCGCTGGACCTGCTGGCGCGCAGGATCATGGAGAGGACCCAGATCGACTCGCTGCTCGAGATCGTGCAGACCCGTCTGAACATGTGACCCGCCCCGCCCGGCGCGCGGCCGCCCCGCGGGCGGCGCGGCCGGGCCGGCGCAGCCGAAGGCGCTTGCCCCATGGAACGCATCAAGGCCGCGATCGACCGCGCGAAACAGACCCGGAGCGAGGCCGCCGGGGCCGATCCGCGCCCCCCGAAGCGCTCGGATCTCGGACGGGACGACGTGCCGCCCGGATGGCTGGCGCTGGAACAGCTGGAGCCGGACGAAGAGACGCTGATCCGCAACCGGATCGTCACCTTCTCCAAGGACGATCCCGCGCATGTGCCCTTCGACATCATGCGCACGAAGATCCTGCGCATGATGGAGCAGAACGGCTGGAAGTCGATCGCGGTCACCTCGCCCACCATGTCCTGCGGCAAGACCATGATCGCCACCAACCTGGCCTTCAGCTTCGCGCGGCAGCGAAACACACGGTGCATCCTGGCCGATGTCGACCTCAAGCGCCCTCAGGTGAACCGGGTGGTGGGCGTCGACAGCCAGCTGTCCATGGGCGACTACCTGATGGGCGGCGTGCGGCCGGAGGAGTACTTCATCCGTCTGGGCGACAACCTCGCCATCGGGCCGACCTCGCAGTCCTTCCGGCATTCGGCGGAGCTGCTGCAGCACCCGGACGCCGCCGGCGCGATCCGGGCGATGCACGCGGCGCTTAAGCCGGACATCGTGCTCTACGACCTGCCGCCGCTGCTGGCCTCGGATGACGCCATGTCCTTCATGGCCTATGCGGACTGCGCCCTGCTGATCGCCGCCGCGGGCACCACGACGGCGCGCAACCTCGACGACTGCGAGCGGCAGCTCTCGGAGATCATCCCGATCGCCGGGGTGATCCTCAACAAGTACGATCTGAAGAGCGAGTCCTACTCCTACTACGAGTACGACTACATCTGAGCGGGGCCTGCCGGGGGTTCAGAGCTCCGGCGGATGCTCGGGCAGGGCGAGCTGCGGCGCGGCGCGGCGGATGGCCGACCACATGCCCTGGCGGAACGTCTCCGGCCCGAAGTCGCGGGCGTGCCCGGCGATCGCGGCCGGGGAGAGGCGCGGCTCCAGCTCGCGCTCGTGGCGCTCCATCGCCGTCGCAAGGTTTTCGGCGGTCTGTTCATGGAAGAGCAGGCCGGTCTCGCCGTCGCGCACGGTGTCGAGCGCGCCCCCCCGGCCATAGGCGATGACGGGGCGGCCGCAGGCCATGGCCTCGAGCGGCACGATCCCGAAATCCTCCACGCCGGGAAACAGCAATGCGCGGCTGGAGTGGTAGAGCGCGCGCATCTCGGCCTGCGGAACCCGGCCCAGGAACTCCACGCCGGAGGGGGCTGACCGGCGCAGCCGCTCCAGCTCCGGCCCCTGGCCCACCACGCGCAGGGGGCGGCCGAGCCGCCCCGCGGCCTCCACCGCAAGGTCCGGGCGCTTGTAGGGGACGAGTTCGGAAAGGAAGAGATAGGGGGCGTCGGGACCGGGCGGCGCCTCGGCGGGGCGGTAGGCCTCCAGATCGACGGGCGGGTGGACCACCTCCGCCTCGCGCCGCCAGCAGCGGCGGATGCGGTTGGCGACGAAGCCGGAATTGGCGACGAAATGATCGACGCGGTTGGCGGAGATCACGTCCCAGACGCGCAGCCGCGGGGCCAGCAGGTCGAAGGCCAGGCGCGCCGGCGCCCCCAGCCCCCGGCGGTAGGCGTGGACCTGGTCCCAGAGATAGCGCATGGGCGAGTGGCAGTAGCAGACATGCGGCGTGTCGGGCGGCGCGATCACGCCCTTGGCCGGGCCGCTCTCGGAGGAGATGACGAGGTCGTAGTCCGAGAGGTCCAGCGCCTCCAGCGCACGGGGCATCAGGCCGAGATACTTCTGGTAGTGCCTGCGCGCGCCGGGAAGGCGTGCGATGAAGGTTTCGTGGATGCGGCGCCCGCGCAGCAGGGGGCTGAGATTCTCCGGGATGCAGACATGCGTGAAGATCTCCGCCTGCGGGAACATCAGGCAGAGCTGCTCCAGCACTCGCTCCCCTCCGCGCATGCCGACGAGCCAGTAGTGGATGATGGCCACGCGCATTCGGCGCTCCGATCAGGAGGAGCGGGCGCGCGAGCGGAGGGCGGGGCCGGGCCCCGCCGGGCCTCAGCGCCCGGTGAAACGGAGGACGGCGCCCCCGGTGAGCAGGATCACCTTGAGGTCGAACCAGAAGGACATGCGCCGCAGATAGTTCACGTCGAGCTGCACGCGCTCGGCATAGGCGACTTCGTTGCGGCCGCTGACCTGCCACAGCCCGGTGATGCCGGGGCGCATGGCCTGGTAGGCGGCGCGCGCCGCGCCGTAGAGCTTGAGCTCGTCCGCGGGGACGGGGCGGGGGCCCACGAAGCTCATCTCGCCGCGAAGGACGTTCCAGATCTGGGGAAGCTCGTCCAGGCTGGTCCTGCGCAGGAACTCCCCGAAGCGCGTGACGCGGGGGTCGTCGGCGAGCTTGCGCGTTGCCCGCCATTCCTCCGCCGCCCCCGGGTTTTCGGCGAGATGCCGGGCCAGGCGGGCCTCGGCATCCGGGACCATCGAGCGGATCTTCCAGCAGCGGAAGGGGCGGCCCCCGCGGCCGATCCGGGTGTGGCCGAACAGCGGGCGTCCTCCTTCGCGAAGCGTCACCGCCGCCGCTAGGCCGGCGATCACCGGCGCAACCATGGGCATCAGCGCAATTGCGAGAAGAATGTCGAAGGCGCGTTTGCCGTATGCGTCGTACAGACGCTGCGCGCCGCGCCCCTCGAGGCTGGCTTCAGGAGCGCAGGACTCATAAGCCTGAACATGCTTCGTAAACACGCAGCCCCCCTACGAACGCTGAACCCCGCCAACGCGCCCCTGGACGAGACGGCGCACAACATTTCGCCACATTGCCGCCAAGTATCCTAAGAGTTGTTCTCAACTCAATGACAAATTTGGTTACCGAGCCGTTCCCGGGGCCCCGCGGGCTTTTCGACGGTCGATGTTGACGCAGCATGGCAACGCCGCCGCGCAAGGCGCGCGCCATGCGCGGCTTTCGCCTTAACGGGGACGCGAAGCGGTGATATCCGGAGGGCCGCCGGCGTGGTCCGGCGGATGTCGTGCGCAACAAAAGGTCCCGCTCATGAGGGTTTCCGTCCTGATCGCCGCCTTGGGACTCGCGGGCTGCGGCGTCGTCTACACCTCCCCGGACGTTTACGAGAGCGGGTCGGTCCCCGGCTTTTCCAGCGGGGCGGACACCGAGGTGCAGGTGATCCCCCTGACCTTCGAGACCGCGCTGGAAGCGAATCTGGACGAATACGTGCCCGCGCGGCTTCCCGGGGCCTTCAGCCCCGAAGCGGGCGCCGTGCCGCCGCCGCTGCCGGCCGGCGCGGCCAGCATGCCCGATCTGCCGGAGCCTGACGTGGCGGCCGTGGGCGGCGCGGACGGGGACGGGGCGCTGCCCGACGCGGCGACGAAGCCCGAGCGGCGCGCCGAGGCGATGGCGGTGGATCTGCCGCCCGCGCAGGAGCCCGAGCCCTACCGCATCGGCGTGGCCGACGTGCTGCTGCTTTCGGCCAACACCGCGGGCGCGACGCTGGAGGACGTGCCCTCGCTGATCACGGCGCAGTCCTCGCGTCAGGGATACGTCGTGCAGGACGACGGGGCGATCGCGATCCCCGATGTGGGCCGCGTGCGCGTGGCCGGGTTGACGCTGGAGGAGGCGCAGGCCGAGATCTTCAACGCGCTGGTGGAGCAGCGGCTGGATCCTTCGTTCAGCCTCGAGATCGCGGAGTTCAATTCCCAGCGCGTCTCCGTCGGCGGGGCGGTGCGTCAGCCGTCGGTGGCGCCGATCACGCTCAAGCCGCTCCACCTGTCCGAGGCGCTGCAGATGGCCGGCGGACTTGCCGCCGAGGACGACCAGTACGCGGTTGTCCGGCTGTTCCGGGGGGGCGAGGTCTACCAGGCCCCGTTCCGCGACGTCTTCGGCCCTGAGGGGCTGAGGGACGTGCTCCTGCAGGACGGCGACGCGGTGTTCGTGGACACCAGCTACGACCTTTCCCAGGCCCGCGCCTATTTCGAGGAGCAGCTGCGCCTGCGCCAGGCCGAGCTGGCCGAGCGGGAGTTCGAGTTCCGCCAGCGCCAGGCGCAGATCGACGAGGTGCGGTTCAACCTGACGCTGGCGCAGTTCGAGCTCGAGAAGGCCCGGCTTCGCCAGCAGATCGCCCAGATGCGCCGGGACGAGGCCGATTACGAGATCGCCCGCAACCAGGACCGGAGGCAGGCGGCGGCGGACCAGCGGGCCGCCTTCAAGGACCGGGTGGACCTGGGCGCGGTGGCGCGCGACTACGCCTATGTCGCCGGCGAGGTCCGCCAGCCCCGGCGCATGCCGCTGCCCTTCGAGACGCGCATGTCGCTGGCCGACATCCTCTTCGAGGGCAACGGGCTGAACATCAACTTCTCCGACTACAGCGCCATTTACGTCCTGCGCCGGGACGCCGCCCCGGAAGCGGCCGGCGCCGTGACCGCCTATCACCTGAACGCGGCCAACGCGGCCAATCTGAGCAACGCCTCGGCGCTGGAGATGCGGCCGAACGACATCGTGTTCGTGGCCGAGCAGCCGATCACGACCTGGAACCGCGTCATCAACCAGCTCACGCCGAACCTGCTGAGCCAGGCCGCGAGCCTGGCGAACGCGGCCAACTGACGGGCTGCGCCCTCCGCGACCTTGCGCGGGGGGCGGGCCGCCTCAGGTGGTGAGGAAGGCGGGCTCCGGCCCGTCCAGGCGCACGGCGGACAGGACGCCGGAGTAATAGGCGCCGGTGTCCACCGCGATGCGGCCCTGGCTGACGCCGGCCTCGTCCACGATGTAGTGGCCGTAGACGCTCCACAGCCCGTCCTTGCGGGGGAGCTGGAAGAAGCGCGGCGTGCCCCAGGTGAGCGTGCGCTCGGACTGCAGGTCGGGCGGCAGCTCCGGATCCGCGCCGGCGTGGGAGAACAGGACCGTGCCGAAGCGCAGCCAGACGGGCAGGGCGCGCAGGGGCGGCAGGTCGTCGGCCGCGGCCTCGGCGAGGCGGTCGGCGGCGTCGCGCAGCGCATCCTCGTCGGCGGCGAGCGTCACGCCGCCCACGCCGTAGCTGAGCAGGGTCTGAAGCCCGCCGTTGCGCAGCCAGCGCGGGCCCTCGCGCTCGGGCTCCTCCACGAAGCGGAGCATCATGTCCTCGTGGTTTCCGCGCAGGGCGAGCGTCTCCGGCGCCGGGCCGTCGCCGGCGAGCATGCGGCGCAGGCGGGAGAGGACCTCGGCCGACTGCTCGCCCCGGTCCACGTAGTCGCCCATCAGGACCAGGCGCCAGTCGTCGTAGCCCTGCGCCTCGGCGTCGGCCGCGATGATCCCGAGCAGGCGAGCCAGCAGGTCGTCGCGGCCGTGAACGTCGCCGATGGCGTAGGTGGGCTTGTCGATCTCCAGGGCGCCCTCGAAGGTCTTGGGGCTCGGGCGCGGTTCGCCCTCCCGTCCGCCGATGAGACGCCTGAAAAATCCGATCATTGCACGCCGTCCTCCCCGCGGTGGCCCCGCCCGTGCCCGACGCGGCCCGTCCTGCCGGCGCGGCCCGCGCCCGTCAAGGCGCGGGCCCGGGGGCGAAGGGTCACTCCGCCGCCTTGCGGGGGGCGGCGGCGTCGATCCAGGACCAGACCCGCTGCGGGGTCAGCGGCATGTCCACATGGCGCACGCCGACGTGCCAGAGGGCGTCGAGCCCGGCGTTGGTCACCGCGGCCAGCGCGCCGACCGTGCCGGCCTCCCCGCAGCCCTTCATGCCGATGGGGTTGGCGGTGGAGGGCGTGGGCTCGGAGTGGAAGGGGATCATGGGCACGTCGTCGGCGCGCGGCAGGGAGTAGTCCATGAAGGTGGCGCTCAGGAGCTGGCCGTCCTCGTCGTAGACGACTCGCTCGTTGATCGCCTGGCCGATGCCCTGCACGACGCCGCCATGCACCTGCCCCTCGGCGAGCAGGGGGTTCATGAGGACGCCGAGGTCGTCGGCGACGGTGTATTTCACCACCCGCGTCTCGCCGGTGTCCGGGTCGATCTCCACCTCCGCGATGTGGCAGCCGTTGGGGAAGGAGCGGCCGGGGACGGTGTTCTCGGTCTCGTGGACCAGAAGCTCGGCCATGCCGCGGTCGCGGGCGGTCTGCGCAAGCTCCATCAGGGTGAGGGCCTTGTCGGTGCCGGCGACGCGGAAGGCGCCGTCCTCGAAGACGATGTCGGCGGCGGCGGTCTCCAGCTCCTCCTCGGCCAGCGGGCGGAAACGCTCCACCATCTCGTCGGAGGCGGCGTTGATCGCCGCCCCCTGCATGGTGACGGAGCGCGAGCCGCCGGTGCCGCCGCCCTGGGCGATGAGGTCGGAGTCGCCCTGCACGACCTCGATCTTCTCGTAGGGCAGGCCGGATCGCTGGTGGAGGATCTGGGCGTAGACCGTCTCATGCCCCTGGCCGTTGGACTGGGTGCCGACATAGACGCGGATGCCGCCGTCCTCGGCGAACTCGATCTTCGCCGTCTCGTTCTGCGCGCCGAGGATGGATTCAATGTAGTAGGCGAGGCCGCGGCCGCGCAGCAGGCCCTTTCTTGCGCTCTGCTCGCGGCGGGCCTCGAAGCCGTCCCAGTCGGCCTCCTTGAGGGCGCGGTCCATGACGCGCTTGAAGTCGCCGACGTCGTAGGTCTGGCCGACGAGCGTGTCGTAGGGGAAGGCCTCGTGCGGAATGAAGTTGCGCCGGCGCAGCTCCACCGGGCTGACGCCGAGCTCGCGGGCCGCCCAGTCCATCAGGCGCTCGAGCTGGTAGATGGCCTCGGGCCGGCCGGCGCCGCGATAGGCGTCCACGGGGGTGGTGTTGGTGTAGACGCCCTTCACCTCCATCAGCCCGGTCTGCACGTCGTAGACGCCGGGGAAGACGAACTTGGCGGCCTCGGCCGGGATGAACTGGCCGTTCTGGGAATTGTAGGCGCCCAGATTGGCGATGATGGAGAAGTGGATGGCCTGCAGCTTCAGGTCCTTGTCGAAAGCGGCGCGGCCGACGGTGACATGGTCGCGGCCCATGGCGTCGGAGACGGCGCCCTCGCTGCGCTCGGCCATCCAGCGCACCGGGCGGCCGAAGGCGCGCGCGGCTTCGGCCAGCGCGAAATGCTCGGGGTAGTTGAAGGCCTTCATGCCGAAGCCGCCGCCGACATCGGGCGTGGTGACCTGCACCTGTTCGGCCTCCAGCCCCAGCTTCTTCGCGAGCTGGGCCTTCAGGCCCCAGACGCCCTGGCCGTTGACGGCGACATGCAGCCGCTCGCCGTCCCAGTCGGCCAGGGCGCCGCGGGGCTCGATGGGCTGGGCGATGACGCGGTTGTTGATCAGGTTCAGCTCGACGACGTGATCGGCGGCCTCGAAGGCGGCCTTCGTGGCCGCCTCGTCGCCGAAGGCCCAGTCGAAGGCGACGTTGCCGGGGGCGGCGTCGGG
>JBNJGE010000131.1:0-10229 GCA_051747505.1 Pseudomonadota bacterium
CCACAGCTCGTAGGAGCCCGTGTCGCAGGCCGACTGCATCATGTGCATCAGCTGCGCGCCCCAGGCATGCGTCTCGCCCGACTTGCGCAGCTTGTAGAGCCCCCCGATCGGCAGCACCGCGTCGCCCCCGGCATAGGCCTTCGCGTGGATCTCCTCCACCTTCTGCTGGAGCCCCGCCAGCCCGATGCCGGAGATCCGCGAGGTCATCCCCGGGAAATACTCGGCCACCATGGCGCGGCTCAGCCCCACGGCCTCGAAGTTCCGCCCGCCCCGATAGGACGAGACGACCGAGATCCCCATCTTCGACATGATCTTCAGCAGGCCCTGGTCGACCGCCTCCCGGAAGCGCCCCACGGCGACCTCCAGCGGCCCGTCGATCAGCCCGCGGTCGATCCGCTCCGCGATCGACTCCTGCGCCAGGTAGGCGTTCACCGTCGTCGCCCCACAGCCCACCAGCACCGCGAAGTAATGCGGGTCGATACACTCCGCCGAGCGCACGTTGAGCGAGCAGAAGGTCCGCAGCCCCTTCTCCGTCAGCCAGGCATGCACGGCCGAGGTCGCCAGGATCATCGGCATCGGGATCCGCTCCGTCCCGGCATGCTCGTCGGTCAGGATCAGGTGGTTCACGCCGGCCCGCACGGCCTCCTCGGCCTCGGTCCGCGCCCG
Organism: Pseudomonadota bacterium; assembly: GCA_051747505.1. Taxonomy (GTDB): domain Bacteria; phylum Pseudomonadota; class Alphaproteobacteria; order Rhodobacterales; family Rhodobacteraceae; genus Albimonas. The sequence goes on from JBNJGE010000131.1 coordinate 667, forward strand.
CTCCAGCCGCCGGCGCAGGGCCCCCTGGCCCTCGCCCTCCGGCCAGGTGCAGTCGATCACCCGCACCGACTCCCCGAAGGCCTTCCTCATCGCCTCGAACCGCCCGTTCGAGACCACCGGGCTCTCCAGCGTCAGGATCTCCGTCTGGCTGGAATCCTGGTCCAGCACGTTCTTGAGGTTCCCGAACCGGGTCTTCAGCGACATCACCCGGTGCTCGCGCAGCGAGTCGATCGGCGGGTTCGTCACCTGGCTGAAGTTCTGCCGGAAGAAATGGCTCAGCGGCCGGTAGCGCTCCGACAGCACCGCGGAGGGCGTGTCGTCGCCCATCGAGCCGATGGCCTCCTTGGCGTCCTCCACCATGGGCTGGAGGATCGCCTCCAGCTCCTCCATGGAGTAGCCGGCCGCGATCTGGCGCCGCCGCAGCTCGTCCTTCTCGAACAGCCGCGGCTCGGGCGCCCCCTCCACCACCGACTCCAGATCGGTGATCGACCCGACCCAGTCGCCGAAGGGCTGGGCCGTCGCCAGCTCCTCCTTGATCTCGGTGTCATGCAGCAGCCGGCCGGTCTTCATGTCCACGGCCAGCATCTGCCCGGGGCCGAGCGCCCCCTTCTCCTGCACGCTGCTCTCGTCCACCGGCACCATGCCGGCCTCCGAGCCCGCGATCACCAGCCCGTCGCCGCTGACGACATAGCGCATCGGCCGCAGCCCGTTGCGGTCGAGCCCCGCGACCACCCAGCGCCCGTCGGTCATGGCCAGCGCCGCCGGCCCGTCCCACGGCTCCATGACGGAGTTGGAATAAGCGTACATGTCCCGCCAGGTCTCCGGCATGGCCGAGGCCGTCTTGGACCACGCCTCCGGCACCAGCATCGTCTTGGCCATGGGCGCGGAGCGCCCCGCGCGCACCAGCACCTCGAACACCGAATCCAGCGCCGCCGAGTCGGACGAGCCCGCCGGGACCACCGGCTTGATGTCCTCCGCCATCTCCCCGAAATAGGTCGAGGCCATGCGGATCTCGTGGCTCCGCATCCAGTTCACGTTGCCCTTCAGCGTGTTGATCTCGCCGTTATGGGCGAGCATCCGGAAGGGCTGGGCCAGCCACCACTGCGGGAAGGTGTTGGTGGAATAGCGCTGGTGATAGATGGCGAAGGCGCTCTCGAAGCGGTCGTCCTTCAGGTCCGGATAGAACTCGGAGACCTGCTCGGCCAGCATCATCCCCTTGTAGATGAGCGACCGGCTCGACATCGAGCAGATGTAGAACCCGTTCACCTGGCTCGCCGCCACCGCCTTCTCGATCCGCCGGCGGATGACGTAGAGCTCGCGCTCGAAGGTCTCCTCGTCCGCGCCGTTGGCGCAGGAGATGATGATCTGCTCGATCTCCGGGCGCGTGCTGTTGGCCTTCTCCCCCAGCACGGAGATGTCCACCGGCACGTGCCGCCAGCCATAGATGTAATGGCCCATCCGCAGCACCTCGGTCTCCACGATGGTGCGGCAGATCTCCTGCGCGCCGAAATCGGCGCGGGGCAGGAACACCATGCCCACGGCGATCGGGTTCTCGTCCGGCTCGTGGCCCGTGCGGCGGATCTGCTCCTCGAAGAAGGCGCGCGGGATCTGGACATGGATGCCCGCGCCGTCGCCCGTCTTGCCGTCCGCGTCCACCGCGCCGCGGTGCCAGACGGATTTGAGCGCGTTGATCCCGCTCTCCACCACGTCGCGCCGCGGCTTGCCGTCCAGAGTGACCACGAGCCCGACCCCGCAGGAGGCGTGCTCGAACTCGTCCCGGTACATGCCGGTCTCGGCCAGCCGCGCGCGCTCGGCTGCGTGGCGCTCGGCCCAGGTCGCGTCGAACTCGGTCATCTTTCGCTCCTTTCCGGCGGCCCGGCGGCGCCTCGCGGCGGCCTCCGCTCCGACCTTTCGCGGCCCCTGCCGCCCGCCCCGCGCGTCAACCTTTCGGTGACGATTGTGCATACGGGTCGTGCACGTGCGGTGTACGGGGTGCGCATGGGCCCTGCCTCTGGCGGCCGGCGAACCGGCCCGAAAATCCCGTCAGCCTTCCTGACCGAGGCGATTCACGCCCCGGAAACCTTTTGCCGCGGCCTCACTCGGCCGCGATGGCCTGCGCGCGCTGGTCGAGCCTCTGCATGATGCTCTCGGCCGCCTCGCGCCCGTCGCGGATCGCCCAGACCACCAGCGAGGCCCCGCGCACGATGTCGCCCACGGCATAGACGCCATCCAGCGCCGTCTGGTGCGTGCGGTAGTCGGTCTTGATCGTGCCCCAGCGGGTCACCTCCAGGCCTTCCACGCCCCACAGCTGCACCAGGTCCTCGGGATCGAAGCCCAGCGCCTTGATCACCAGGTCCGCGGGCTCCGTGTAGTCCGCGCCCTCGATCTCCTCCGGCGTCTGGCGCCCGGTCACGTCCGGTGCGCCCAGCCGCATCTTCGCCACGCGCACGCCGGTGACGTGGTCGTCGCCCTCGAAGGCCTTGGGGGCCGTGAGCCACACGAACTCCACGCCCTCCTCCTCGGCGTTCGCGACCTCGCGCTGGGAGCCGGGCATGTTCGCCCTGTCCCGCCGATACAGGCATTTCACCGACTTGGCGCCCTGCCGGATGGCCGTGCGCACGCAGTCCATCGCCGTGTCGCCGCCCCCGATCACCACCACGCGCTTGCCCTCGGCGTCGAGCTGGCCGGAGACGAACTCCGGCGCGTCGTCGCCGAAGCCGTGGCGGTTGGAGGCGGTCAGGTAGTCGAGCGCCGGCTCGATCCCCGGCAGGCCGACCCCCGGCCCCCCGAGGTCGCGCGCCTTGTAGACGCCCGTGGCGATCAGCACCGCGTCATGCGCCTCGCGGATCTCGTCGAAGGAGATGTCCTCGCCCACATTGCAGTTGAGGCGGAAGGTCACGCCCCCGTCGGAGAGCTGGCCGTTGCGGCGCTCCACCACGTCCTTCTCCAGCTTGAAGCCGGGAATGCCGTAGATCATCAGGCCGCCGCCGCGGTCGTAGCGGTCATAGACCGTCACCTGGAAGCCCCTGCGGCGCAGCATGTCCGCGGCCGCGAGCCCGCCGGGCCCCGCGCCGATGATGCCGATGGACTCCGCCCGCTCCTGCTGCGGCCTGATGGGCTTCACCCAGCCCTTCTCCCAGGCGGTCTCGGTGATGTACTTCTCGACGGCGCCGATGGTGACGGTGCCGTGTCCGGCCTGCTCGATCACGCAGTTGCCTTCGCACAGCCGGTCCTGCGGGCAGATGCGCCCGCAGATCTCGGGGAAGGTGTTGGTGGACTGCGCGACCTCGTAGGCTTCCTCCAGCCGGCCCTCCGCGGTCAGCTTGAGCCAGTCGGGGATGTTGTTGTGGAGGGGGCAGTGGGTCTGGCAGTACGGCACCCCGCACTGGGAGCAGCGCCCCGCCTGCTCCGCCGCCTTGGCGTCGGCGAACTCGCGGTAGATCTCGTCGAAGTCGTCGCGGCGCTCCTCGGGCGTGCGCTTGACGGGCATGCCCCGCGGCGTGTCGACGAATGTGAGCATCTTCTGCGGCACGGCGCTCTCCTCACGCGACTGGCGTCGCCGCCGGACGCAGGCCCGGCGGGGAGCAGTTATCTACGCGACTCGGTCCGCGAAGAAAAGACATACATACTGACCTATCATCCACATCGCCTCGCACAGAACGCTGCGACCGCGCTTCTGCCCCCTGCATTCAGGCCCAGTATATGACAGTATAGCTGACATACCCCAACGTCACCCTGAAAAAGCCCCAAAAAAAGACAGCGCACCTGACCCATATGCCCCTCCTCACCCTCGCCCTCCTCGCCCTCATCCAGGGCCTCACCGAGTTTCTCCCCATCTCCTCCTCGGGCCATCTCGCCCTCTTCCCGCTCCTGACAGGCGAGGCGGATCAAGGACTTGGCATCGATGTCGCCGTCCATGTCGGCACCCTCGTCGCCGTCGTCGCCTTCTTCCGCCACGACGTCGCCGCCGCCCTCCGCGGCGTCTGGCATATCGTCACCGCCCGTCTCTCCACCCCCGAGGCCGCCCTCGCGCTGCGCCTCGCCCTCGCCACGGTCCCCGTCGTCCTCGCCGGCCTCGCCCTCGCCGCCGCCGGCCTGACGCAAATCTTCCGGGACGTGGAGGTGATCGCCTGGGCGACCATCGTTTTCGCCGCCGTCCTCTGGGCCGCCGACCGCTTCGGCGCCCTCTCCCGCCGCGCCGAGGGCTGGAGCTGGCGCGACGCCCTGGTCATGGGGCTGGCCCAGGCGCTGGCGCTGATCCCGGGCACCTCCCGCTCGGGCATAACGATCACGGCCGCTCGTGCGCTGGGCTACCAACGCACTGATTCCGCGCGCCTTTCCATGCTGATGTCGGTTCCGACCATCCTCGCCGCCGGGCTGCTGACGACCCGGGAGATCCTGCACGAAGGAAGCGTCGCGCTGGGTTTCGACGCGCTCATCGCCGCCGCGCTGGCCTGCGCCGCCGCGCTGGCCGCGCTCACGGTTCTGATGCGCATGCTGAGGGACTGGAGCCTGACGCCCTTCGTCCTCTACCGCTTCGCGCTGGGCGCCGCCCTGCTGGTCTGGCTCTACGCCTGAGCCGTCAGCCCTCGCGCATGTCGCGGGCGCGCTCGGTCAGGCGGGAATACTGCCCCGCCGGGCGGTAGGCGTAGAGGTAGCTCTCCAGCACCGAGGCCATCGCCGTGGCCTGCACGCCGAGATCGGCCAGCGTCCTCGCCCCCTCCGAGACCACGTTGTCCTGGCCCAGAAGCGCGATCTGGTCCCGCGTCAGCGTCTGATTGACGAACAGGCCGAAGCTGACCGTCTGCAGGAAGCTCAGGATCGCCGCCGGGATCCGCGCCAGCCCGGGCGGCATGTCGATCACCCAGCGCCGGCGCCGCGTGATCGTCAGCATCCGGTCGATCAGCTGGCGCAGCGTCTCCACCTGCGGGCCGCCGAGCTCGTAGATGCCGGCCTCCGCCCGGCCCTCCGCCGCGCGCGCCGCGGCCTCGGCCACGTCCCCGACATAGACCGGCTGGAAGCGGGTGGAGCCGCCGGTGATGGGCAGGATCGGCGACATCCGCGCCATGGCCGCGAAGCGGTTGAAGAAGTCGTCCTCCGGCCCGAACACCACCGAGGGGCGCAGGATCACCGCCCCGGGGAAGGCGTCGCGCACCGCCTGCTCGCCTTCGGCCTTGGTGCGGGCGTAGATGCTGTCGCTCTTCGGGTCCGCCCCGATGGCGGAGATCTGGACGAAGCGCGCCACGCCCTCCTCCGCCGCGATGCGCGCCGCGCGCTCGGCTCCCAGCGCCTGGAGGGCGTCGAAGGTCTGCCGCCCGGTCTCGGCCATGATGCCGATGCAGTTGACCACGGCGTCGGCGCCCTGGATCGCGCGGCGCAGGGAGGCCTCGTCGCGGAGGTTGGTCTGGATGGGCTCCACCTGCCCCACCGCGCCGTAGGTGCGCACGAAGATCGCGAGGTTGGGCCGGCGCACGGCCACCCGCACCCGCCAGCCGCGCCGCGCCATGGCCTGGGCTATGTAGCGGCCGATGAAGCCGGAGCCGCCGAGGATGGTGACGAGCGGGGCGGTCTCGGACATGAGGGGCTCTCCCGGCAAGGCATGCGCGCGCGGGCCGCGCCGGCCCGCATCCGTCGCCCGCGAGGTCTAGTCGGCGCGCGGCCCCGGGACAAGCGGGCAGATGGCGCGGGCGTCGTCGCGTCAGGGCGCGGACTTCCTGCGCCGGCCCCGTTGACACGCCGCCCCGGCCTCAATAATTAGCGCCGCACGACACCGGCCCAGGTGGCGGAATTGGTAGACGCGCCAGCTTCAGGTGCTGGTTCCCGTATGGGAGTGGAAGTTCGAGTCTTCTCCTGGGCACCATCCTCCCTCACGCCGCTCCGGCGGCCGGAGATCGCGGCGGAGGGCCTCGTCGATGACCACCCATTCGCATGAGGGCGACCTTCCCGACGGGCTGGATCTCGGCCCTGTCGTCGCCATCGACACCGAGACGATGGGCCTGCGCCCGCATCGCGACCGGCTCTGCGTCGTGCAGCTTTCGGCCGGGAACGGGGAGGCGCATGTGGTGCGCATCCCGCAGGAGGCGACGCGCGCGCCGAATCTCGAGCGGATGCTGGGCGACACGGAAGTCGAGAAGCTGTTCCATTTCGGGCGCTTCGACATCGCCGTGCTCGCGCACCGCTTCAACGTCGTGGCCCGGCCCGTCTGGTGCACCAAGATCGCCTCCAAGCTCGTGCGCACCTACACCGACCGTCACGGGCTGAAGAACCTGTGCCAGGAGCTGCTGGGCGTGGACATCTCCAAGCAGCAGCAGAGTTCCGACTGGGGCGCCGAGGCGCTGTCGGAGGCGCAGCTGGACTACGCCGCTTCCGACGTCCTCCATCTCCACCGCATCAAGGCGGAGCTTGAGCGCCGCCTGCTCCGCGAGGGGCGCGCGGCGCTCGCCGCCCGCTGCTTCGACTTCCTCCCCGACCGCGCGCTGCTCGACCTCGCAGGCTGGCCGGAGGAGGACATCTTCGCCCATTAGCGCCATGCCCGACGACTCCGCCCCCCTCACCGACGCCGAACGCCGCGCCCGCGACATGGAGATCGGCCGGCGCGTGCTGCGCACCGAGGCCGAGGCGCTGGCCGGCTTCGCCGACACGCTGGGCGAGAGCTTCGCCGAGGCGGTGGAGCTGATGCTGGGCTGCCCGGGCCGCGTCGTCGTCTCCGGCATGGGCAAGTCGGGCCATGTCGGGCGCAAGATCGCAGCCACGCTCGCCTCCACCGGCACGCCCGCCTTCTTCCTGCACCCGGCGGAGGCCAGCCACGGCGACCTGGGCATGCTGACCGAATCGGACGTGGCGCTGGTGCTGTCCAACTCCGGCGGCACGCCCGAGCTCGCGGACGTCATCGCCCACTGCAAGCGCTACGGCATCCCCCTGATGGGCATGGCGAGCCGGCCGGAGAGCCCGCTGCTGCAGCAGTCCGACGTGGCCCTGCTGCTGCCCCGCGCGCCGGAGGCCTGCGCGGTGGGGCTGGCGCCGACGACCTCCACCACGCTGGCCATGGCGCTGGGCGACGCGCTGGCCGTGGCGCTGATGGAGCGGCGGGAGTTCACGGCCGAGCACTTCTCCGTCTTCCACCCCGGCGGCAAGCTGGGCGCGCAGCTGGTGAAGGTGCGCGACCTGATGCACACGGGCGACGAGCTGCCGCTGGTGGGCGAGGACGCCTCCATGCGCGACGTGCTGCTGGAGATGACGCGCAAGGGCTTCGGCATCGCCGGCGTCACCGACGCGGACGGCGCGCTGGTCGGCGTCGTCACCGACGGCGACCTGCGCCGCAACATGGAAGGGCTTCTGGAGCGCCGGGCGGGCGAGGTCGCCACCCGCGCCCCGCGCACAATCGGCCCGGACTCGCTGGCCTCCGAGGCCCTGAACATCATGAACAGCCGGGAGCGCCCGGTTCTTTGCATCTTCGTCACCGCGCCCGCGTCCGACGCCGCCGCCGCCGGCCCCGCGCCGCTGGGCATCCTGCACGTGCATGACTGCCTGCGCGCGGGGCTCGACCAACGCTGAGGGCGCCCGTGGCCCGGGAGGTCTCCGCCTATTCCCGCGTGGTGCGGGGGCTGAAGATCGGTCTGCCGCTGCTGGCGCTGGCGCTGCTCTCGGCCATCTTCCTGCTGCCACGCGAGCATACGTTCGACGGCGGGCTGGTCTATTCCGACGCCGATCTCGTGGCGCTGGGGGAAGGGCTTTCGGTCTCCAATCCGCGCATCGAGGGCGCGACGGAGGCGGGCGAGCCCTTCGTCGTCGAGGCCGAGCGCGCCACCCCCGACAAGCCCGACCCGGAGGAGGTGGAGCTGGAGCAGGTGCGCGCCAGCTACACCCAGGCGGAAGGGCGCGAGATCCGGCTGCAGGCGAAGGAAGGGTTCCTGCGCCCGCGCGAGGGGCGGCTTTCGCTGGAGGGCGAGGTGCGGCTCGAGACCTCGGACGGCTACCGGGTCGAGACGGAGGCCGTCTCCGCCGACCTGGAGGCCGGCAGCGCGGAGGCGCCGGGCCCGGTTCGGGCGGAGGGCCCCTCCGGCGTCATCGAGTCCGGGTCCTTCCGCGCCCGCCGGGTGGCCGGGGAGGGCGAGGACGAGTCGCTTGGCGGGCTTTCCCCGGGCGACTATCTATGGTTCGAGGACGGCGTCCGGGTTCGCTGGTCGCCGCAGCCGTCGGCGGAATGAGGCGACCGGCGGCCGCAGGGGGGACGCGCCGCGTCGGCGCCGCGCCGGGGAAGGCGGGCGCGCGGGGCCGATTGGAAACGGGACGCCGCATGACCACGCCAGCCAGGCCTCGGGGCCGCGCAGCCGCCTTCGCCCTTTTCGCCGCGCTCGCCGCCGCGGGGGCGGGGCGCGCGCAGGACGCGGAGAGCCCCTTCGGCTCCTTCAAGCACGACGCCAGCCAGCCCATCGAGATCACTGCCGACAGCCTGCAGGTGAACCAGTCCGCACAGACCGCCACCTTCCAGGGGGAGGTGGTGGCCGGGCAGGGCACCCTGCGCCTGACCGCCGAACGCGTGGTGGTCGACTACGGCGGAGGCGAGGGGGAGGGCGCCGGCGGCGCCGCCCCCGGCACGGGCCGGATCGAGCGGCTGCGCGCCGAGGGGTCCGTGTTCCTGTCCAACGGGTCGGAGACGGCCAAGGGCGAGTGGGCGGATTACGACGTCTCCGGCGGGATCGTCACCATGGGCGGCGAGGTGGTGCTGACCCAGGGGGAGAACGCGATCTCCGGCCAGTCCCTGCGCATCGACCTCAACGCCGGCACGGGCGAGATCTCGGGCGGGCGCGTGCGCTCCGTCTTCACGCCGCCCGCGCAGGGGGACGACGAAGGAAACTGAGCCGGTGACCGAGGCCCCCCTTTCCGTGGACGCGTCCCCCGCGCCCGAACCCTGGCCCGAGGGCGAGGGGCTGGCCGCGCGCTCCATCGGCAAGGCCTTTCGCCGCCGCCCCGTGGTGCGCGACGTCTCGCTGGACCTGCGCCGGGGGGAGGTCGTCGGGCTGCTCGGCCCCAACGGGGCGGGCAAGACCACCTGCTTCTACATGATCACCGGCCTGATCCCCTGCGACTCGGGCGTCATCCATATCGACAGGCGGGACGTCACCGACCTGCCCATGTATCGCCGCGCGAGGCTGGGGCTGGGCTACCTGCCCCAGGAGGCCTCGATCTTCCGCGGCCTGACGGTGGAGGAGAACATCCTCGCCATCCTGGAGCTCAACGAGCCCCTGCGCGCCCGGCGGAGCGCGCGGCTGGACGAGCTTCTGGCGGAGTTCTCCATCACCCATCTGCGCCGGGCCCCCGCCCAGTCGCTGTCGGGCGGGGAGCGGCGGCGGGTGGAGATCGCCCGCTGCCTCGCCTCGGACCCGGCCTATGTGCTGCTCGACGAGCCCTTCGCGGGGGTGGACCCGATCGCGGTGCACGACATCCGCGGGCTCGTCTCCCACCTCAAGGACCGCGGCATCGGGGTCTTGATCACCGATCACAACGTGCGCGAAACTCTCGAGATCATCGACCGGGCATACATCTTGCATGAGGGGCAGGTG
>JBNJGE010000132.1:0-10097 GCA_051747505.1 Pseudomonadota bacterium
AGGGCCTCGACCGAGGGGGTCAGCAGGGCGGCGGTGCGCAGATCCGCGCCCGGCGCCTGCGCGTCGACCACCGGGGGCGCGGCGTCCACGCACAGCGTCTCCAGCCCGCGCGCGGCGAACAGGCAGGCGGCGGTCAGCCCCGCCGCGCCGCCGCCGACCACCAGGATCTCGGTCTCGATGCGTTCCATGCCCGCCAAGCTAGCGCCGCGCCGCCCCCGCGCAACGCGGCATTCGGGCCGGGCGCTCCCGCGCGGGCCCGCAAGGGCGCGCGCGCCGTTCGGGGGGGGGTCGACGCCCCCGCCGGACGGAGCCCCCGTCAGGGGTCAGACCAGCCGGCGCAGGAAGTCCGCGAGGTCGGAGGTGCGGAAGCGCACATGCGCCGGCGCCGGGCGCTCCTCCGCCCCCGGCGCCACCCAGACGGTCTGAAGCCCCATCTCGCAGGGCGTGCGCAGGTTGCGGACATCGTCCTCGAACATCGCCGCGCGGCGCGGGTTCAGCCCGTCGGCGCCGAAGATGCGCTGGAAGGCGCCGGGCTCCGGCTTGGGCGTATAGAAGGCGTCCTTCACCCCGTAGAAGGCGTCGAAGAGGCCGTCGAGCTCCAGCGCCGCCACCACCTTGCGCGCATAGGGCGCCGTGCCGTTGGTGTAGACGATCCGCCGCCCCGGCAGCGCCGCGATGGCCGCGCGCAGCGCCGGGTCGGGCGTCAGCACGGAGAAGTCGATGCGGTGCACCGCCTCCAGGAAGGGGTCCGGGTCGATCCCGTGATGGATCATCAGCCCCGCCAGCGTCGTGCCGTGGTCGTGCCAGTAGGCGTGGCGCAGCCGGTCGGCCTCCGCCTTGTCCACCCCCAGCTCGCGCATCACGAACTCCGAGATGCGGTCCTCGATCTGGGAGAAGAGCTGCCGCTCGGGCGGATACAGGGTGTTGTCGAGGTCGAACACCCATGTCTCCACATGCGCGAAGGCGTCGCGCACGGGGTCGTGAGGTTCCGCGGGGGCGGGGGTGGCCGGCTCCATGCGCGGCCAGTAGCATCCCGGCCGACGCGCGTCCATCTGGGGCGCGCCCAGCCCCGGGGGAGCGCATGAGCACGATCGAGGAATGGCGCGGCCGGCTCGGCCGCGACTGGGCCGCGCGGGCCGACGTCCAGGACCGGATGCTCGCCCCCCTGGGCGAGATGGCGCTGGAGCGGCTGGAGCCGCTGGAGGGCGCGCGCGTGCTCGACCTGGGCTGCGGGGCGGGCGCCACCACGCTCGCGCTGGCCGAGCGGGGCGCCCAGCCGGTGGGCGTGGACGTCTCGCCCGACCTGCTCTCGCTCGCCGAGTCGCGGGCGAAGGCGGCCCGCGCCCGCGTGCGCTTCGTGCTGACGGATGCGGGCAAGGCCCCGCCGCCGGGGCCCTTCGACGCCCTCTTCTCCCGCTTCGGCTGCATGTTCTTCGACGCGCCGGCGGAGGCCTGGTCCACGATCCGCGGCCAGATGGCCGGGGGCGCGCCCATGTCCCTCGTCGCCTGGCGGCATGTGAAGCTCAATGACTGGGCGGGCCTGCCCCTGCGCCTGATCGCCGACCTGTTCGAGCCCGCCCCGCCCATGGGCCCCGGCGCCCCCGGCCCCTTCGGCTGGGCGGACCGGGAGCTCGTGCAGGGCTGGCTGGAGGAAGCGGGCTGGCGCGACATCGCCTGGGAGGAGGCCGACGTGATGCTGGAGATGGGCATGGGCGAGGACCCCGACCCGCTGGAGCGCGGCCTGCGGCATGTCATGGAGGTCGGCCCCGTCGCCGCCCGCCTGCGCGAGGCGCCCGAGAAGCGCCCGCAGGTCGAGGCCCGCCTGCGCGAGGGGCTGGCCGAGCATGTCCGCGACGGCGCCCTGCGCCTCGGCGGCGCCGTCTGGCTGGTCGGCGGGCGGGCCTGAGCGCGCCTCAGTCCTCCGGCTCGAACTCCAGCGCCACGCCGTTCATGCAGTAGCGCAGCCCCGTCGGCTGGGGCCCGTCGGGGAAGACATGGCCCAGATGCGCGTCGCAGCGCGCGCAGAGCACCTCGGTGCGGCGCATGAAGAAGGCGCGGTCCTCCTTCTCCTCCACCGCCTCCGGGTCGATGGGCTGCCAGAAGCTCGGCCAGCCCGTGCCGCTGTCGAACTTCGCCGCCGTGTCGAACAGCGGCGCGCCGCAGCACACGCAGCGGAAGGTGCCCGGCCCCTTCGGGAAGTCCTCGTGGCTGCCGGCCCGCTCCGTCGCGCCCTTGCGCGTCACCTTGTAGGCCAGATCGGAGAGCTGTTCGCGCCACTCCGCCTCGCTCTTGACGATTTTGTCGCTCATGCTTGCCTCCATCGAAGGGTCGCGCCAACGTCATGCGCGCGTCATCCGTCGCGGCATATTGGGCCGCGGACCGGGTTCCTGGAGGCAGATATGCGCGTTATTTCCCGCGGACGCTACCGGGCGCGCTTCTCCCGCGCGCCTCGGGACGTCGAGGCCGCCCAGCGGCTGCGCTTCCGGGCCTTCATCGCAGACCGCCCCGGCGCCGCGCTGGAGGGCGACCGCGCCCGGGGTCTCGACCGCGACGCCTTTGACGACGACTGCCTGCACGTGCTGGTGGAGGAGGTCCGCACGGGCCGGCTGGTCTGCTGCTTTCGCATGCTGCATCTGGCCAGCGGGGCGGAGATCGGGCGCAGCTACTCCGCCCAGCACTACGAGCTCTCGGGCCTGACGGAGTTCCCCGCGCCCATGGTCGAGATGGGCCGCTTCTGCGTGGCGCCGGATGCGCGCGACCCAGACGTGATCCGCACCGCCTGGACGGCCATGACCGATTACGTGGAGACGCACGGGGTGGAGCTGCTGTTCGGCTGCTCCAGCTTCCACGGCGTGGACGCGGATGCCTACAAGGACGCCTTCGCCTATCTCAGGGAGCGTCACCTCGCCCCCCGGCGCTGGCTGCCGCGGGTCAAGGCGCCGCGCGTCTTCCGCTTCGCCCAGAGGCTGCGCCTGCGCCGGCCGGACGTGAAGCTGGCCATGCGGCGCATGCCGCCGCTTCTGCGCTCCTACCTGGCTCTGGGCGGGTGGGTGAGCGATCACGCGGTGATCGACGACGACCTCGACACCCTGCACGTCTTCACCGGCGTGGAGATCGCCCGCGTGCCCCCGCGCCGCCGGCGGCTGCTGACGGCGGCGGCGGCGGCAGGCTGAGCGGGCCCTCAGCCAGCCACGGCCTGGGCGACGAGACCGAGCATCAGGGCGAGGCCGGCGGCCAGACCCGCCGCCGCGGCGGCGCCGCCCCGGGCGCCGCGCCTGAGGCCGGCCCGGCGCCGGCGGCGCGCGGCGGGCCGGGGGGCGGGATGGCCGGCGGGCGCCCAGCCCGGGCGCAGGAGCACAAGCTTCAGCATGCCGGGTCCTCCGCGACCCCGCACCGCCGGGGCCGGGGGGCGAAGGCCTTGAGACGAACGCGACGCGGCCGGCGCATCCGGCGTTCGAGCGAGGCGCCAAGGCGCATGGCGTGCCCTCCCTCCCTGCGCGGCCCGGCGGCGGCGCTTCGGCGCGTCGGGCCCGGAAGGACGGCGCGTCTTCAGGCGCCGCGGTCCCGCCATGCTACGGAATCGGCCCCGCGCGCTCAACGCGCGCTCGGGCGGCCGGGCCCGGAATCGTCACCAAGGAAAGGATAACCGGCGCGGCGAAGGGTCGGAGCCGCGCGCCCGCCGCGCCGTCAGGTCGTCACGTCCGGCCCGTCCCGCCCGGTGCGCGCCCGGATGCCGGCCAGCGCCTCGGCGGCCGAGATCACCGGGGCGAGCGCCGTGCGCGGGTCCTGGCCCTGGGCGGCGGGGTCGGTCTCGCGCCGCTCCATGTAGACGCGCAGGGTGGCGCCGCGGGTGCCGGTGCCCGACAGGCGCAGGACGAGACGCGCATCCTCCTCGAACAGGATGCGCAGGCCCTGGCCGGTCGCCGTCTCTCCCGTCACCGGGTCGGTGTAGGAGAAGTCGTCGGCCGCGCGCACGGTCAGGGCGCCCGCGCGCGTCCCCGGCAGGCCGGGCAGGCGAGCGCGCAGATCGTCCATCAGCGCCTCGGCCTGGGCCTTGTCCAGCTCCTCGTAGTCGTGGCGGGAGTAGTAGTCGCGCCCGAAGCGCGCCCAGTGATCCTCCAGGATCTGGAGCACCGACATCCCCCGCGCGGCGAGGATGTCGAGCCAGAACAGAACGGCCCAGAGCCCGTCCTTCTCGCGCACATGGTCCGAGCCCGTGCCGAAGCTCTCCTCCCCGCACAGCGTCGCGCGTCCGGCGTCCAGCAGGGAGCCGAAGAACTTCCAGCCCGTCGGCGTCTCGTGCAGCTCGACGCCCAGCGCCTCGGCCACCCGGTCGGCGGCGCGGGAGGTGGGCATGGACCGCGCGATCCCCGTCAGCCCCGAGGCGTAGCCCGGCGCGAGCCCGGCGTTGGCGGCCAGCACCGCCAGGCTGTCGGAGGGCGAGACATAGGCGCCGCGCCCGAGGATCATGTTGCGGTCCCCGTCCCCGTCGGAGGCGGCGCCGAAATCGGGCGCTTCGGGCGAGGTCATCAGGTTCCACAGGGCGTGGGCGTGCACTGGGTTGGGGTCCGGGTGGCCGCCGCCGAAATCGGGCAGGGGCGTGGCGTTCATCACCGAGCCGGGGGAGGCGCCGAGCCGGTTCTCCAGGATCTCCACCGCGTAGGGCCCGGTCACGGCGCTCATCGCGTCGAAGCGCAGGGTGAAACCGGAGGAGATCAGCCCGCGGATGGCGTCGAAGTCGAACAGCGCCTCCATCAGGTCGGCGTAGAGGGCGACGGGGTCGATCACCTCCACGACCATGTCGCCGAGCCGGGTTTCGCCCTCGGCCTCGAGGTCGGGCGCCTCCGCCTCCAGGATGCGGTATTCCGCGATCTCCTCGGAGCGGGCGTGGATGGCGGAGGTCACGCTCTCGGGCGCCGGGCCGCCGGCGGCGGTGTTGTACTTCACCCCGAAATCCGCGTCCGGCCCGCCGGGGTTGTGGGAGGCCGACAGGATGATCCCGCCGTCGGCCTCGCGCGCGCGGATCACCGCCGAGGCCGCGGGGGTGGAGAGCAGCCCGCCGCGCCCCGCGATCACCCGCGCCGCGCCGTTGGCGGCGGCCATGCGCAGGATCGTCCGCGCCGCCTCGCGGCAGAAGAAGCGCCCGTCGCCGCCCAGCACCAGCGTCCGGCCCTCGACGCCCCCGGTCGCGTCGAAGATCGACTGGACGAAGTTCTCCAGATAGCCGGGCTGCATGAACAGGCGCGTCGGCGCGCGCAGGCCGGAGGTGCCCGGCTTCTGCCCCGGGATCGGCGTGGTGGGCACGGTGCGGATGGTCATGGCGCGGCTCCCCTGCTGGCCTTCAAGCCTCTAGGCAGGGGGGCGCGGGCGGTCAACCGCGGGGGCGCCTCAGGCCTCGGCCTTGGCCTTCGCCTTGCCCTGGGTCTGCTTCAGCCGCACCCGGACGTGGTTGGCGTCGTCCTTCTCCATGGCGAAGGCGCCGGAGCGGCGGATGAGGTCCGACAGCTTGGCCGAGCCGTAGGTGCGGGAGTCGAAATCCGGCGCCAGGTTGCCCAGCCGCTGGCCGATGACGCCGAGCGAGACCCACCCGTCCTCGTCCTGCATCCCCTCCATCGCCTGGCGGATCAGCGGCACGGCGCGCGAGGGGGCCTCGGGCCGGGAGGTCGGGGCCTTCTCCTCGCCGTTCCCGGCGGCGGCGGCCTCGCCGTTGCCCGCGCTCTCGGAGGCGGCGGGCTCCATCAGGTTCTCGATGTAGATGAAGCGGCGGCAGGCCTGGCGGAACGCCTCCGGCGTCTTGCGCTGGCCGAAGCCGTAGACGTCCACCCCCTGCTCCCGGATGCGGGAGGCGAGGCGGGTGAAGTCGCTGTCCGAGGAGACCAGGCAGAAGGCGTCGAAGCGCCCGGCGTGCAGCAGGTCCATCGCGTCGATGACCAGCGCGATGTCGGCGGAGTTCTTGCCCTGGGTGTAGGCGAAGTTCTGGTGCGGGATGATGGCGTGCTGGGCGAGGATCTTGGACCAGCCGCGCAGGCGGTCGTCCGAGAAGTCGCCGTAGATGCGGCGCACGCTCGCTTCGCCGATCTTGGCGATCTCGAGGAACAGCCCCTCGGCGACGCGGGGCGGGGTGTTGTCGGCGTCGATCAGGACGGCGAGGCGGGGAAGCGGATCTGACATGAGCTCTTTTGTCTTGCGGGCCGCGCGAGCCGCGCGGCGGTAAATTTCATGGTCGCCCGGCGCCGGGACCGGCGCGCAGGGGCCGGGAGGGGACGCGCCCCTCGCGGCGGATATGGGGGGGCCGGCCCCGCAGGGGAAGGCGCGGGGCCGGGCGGGATCAGTAAATCACGACCGATCGGATGCTCTCGCCCTGGTGCATCAGCTCGAACCCCCTGTTGATCTCCTCCAGTTTCAGGGTGTGGGTGATCATCGGGTCGATCTCGATCTTGCCGTCCATGTACCAGTCCACGATGCGCGGCACGTCCGTGCGCCCGCGCGCGCCGCCGAAGGCCGTGCCCTTCCACTGGCGCCCCGTGACCAGCTGGAAGGGCCGGGTGGAGATCTCCGCCCCCGCCGGCGCCACGCCGATGACGACCGAGACGCCCCAGCCGCGATGGGCGCATTCCAGCGCATCGCGCATCACCTTGACGTTGCCGGTGCAGTCGAAGGTGTAGTCGGCCCCGCCGATCTGGTCGAAGGGCGTCTTCGTCAGGTTCACCAGATAGGGGACAAGCTCCTCCCCGATCTCGGTCGGATTGACGAAGTGGGTCATGCCGAAGCGCTCGCCCCAGGTCTTCTTCTCGTTGTTGATGTCCACGCCGATGATCATGTCGGCGCCGGCCAGCCGCAGGCCCTGGATCACGTTCAGCCCGATGCCGCCCAGGCCGAAGACCACCGCCTTCGCCCCGACCTCCACCTTCGCGGTGTTGATCACGGCGCCCACGCCCGTGGTCACCCCGCAGCCGATGTAGCAGACCTTGTCGAAGGGGGCGTCCTCGCGGATCTTCGCCGCCGCGATCTCCGGCATGACAGTGAAGTTGGAGAAGGTGGAGGTCCCCATGTAGTGGTGGATGAACTCTCCGTCCGCCGTGGTGAAGCGGGAGGTCCCGTCGGGCATCATCCCCTGGCCCTGGGTGGCCCGGATCGCCGTGCACAGGTTGGTCTTGCGCGAGAGGCAGGAGGGGCATTCCCGGCATTCGGGCGTGTAGAGGGGGATGACGTGGTCGCCCGGCTTCAGGCTGCGCACGCCGGGGCCGACCTCGCGCACGATCCCGGCGCCCTCGTGGCCCAGGATGGCGGGGAACAGTCCCTCCGGGTCGGCGCCCGAGAGGGTGAAGTCGTCGGTGTGGCACAGGCCGGTGGCCATCACCTCCACCAGCACCTCGCCCTCGCGGGGGCCCTCCAGGTTCACCTCGGCGATCTCGAGCGGTTTTCCGGCCTCCACGGCCAGGGCTGCGCGGGTCTTCATCTCGGGGCCTCCCTCGGGTTTCGGCGCGGAGGCGAAGGGTCGCCGGGCGCGGGCGGCCTGTCCAGTCCGAAGGCGACGGGCGGGTCCCCGTCCGCGGCGCGGGCGTCACGGCCGGTTCAGGCCCCCGGCGCATGATCGTTGCGCAGAGGGACTGTTCAGGAGGCGCCGCCATGCGGACCCTTTCCACTCTCGCCGCGGGGTGCGCGGCGGCGCTGCTCTGGGCCGCGCCGGCCTCGGCCCTGGCGGTGTTCAAGGTCGCGCTCTCGGGCGCGAACGAGGTCCCGCCGGTGGTCTCGCCGGCCACCGGGGCGGGGACGCTGACCCTCCTGCCCGTTGGGCCGGACTACTTCCTCGCCTACGACATCCTCGTCGGCGACCCGCTGGACTTCGTCGGCCCCGGCGGGGAGCCGGAGCAGGTGGTGGGCATGCACATCCACGCCGCCCCGGCCGGGGTGAACGGAGCGGTGATCTTCAACATCCTCGCCGACGACGACCTGTCGCTGGACCCCGGCGCGCCCGGGGGCACGCGCGTCACCGGCCTGTGGGACGACGCGGATGGCGGGGATATCGACGTCTTCGCCGCCGCGCTGCTGGCGACCGCGCCGGGGCGGGACACCGGCTACTACGTCAACGTCCACACCGCCGCCCACCCCGCCGGGGAGATCCGCGGCCAGATCACCGCCACGCCCGTTCCCGCCGCGCTGGGCCTGATGGGGGCCGGGCTGGCGGGGCTCGGGCTGATGGCGCGGCGCCGGCGCGGGGGCTGAGCCCCTCCGGCGCGCGCCGCCCCGGCCCGGCGCCTCCCTCGCGGCGCCGGGCCGGGATGCGCCCCCTTGCCGCGTCGGCGGGCCGGACCTAGTGTCGCGCGCGGCTGAACCGGCGGAAAGAAGGGCGCGGGCGCGATGGAGATCAGGACGGTCGGCGTGATCGGCGCGGGGCAGATGGGCAACGGCATCGCCCATGTCTTCGCGCTCGCGGGCTACGAGGTGCGGCTCAACGACGTGGACGAGGCGCGCATCGACGACGCCCTCGCGCGCATCGACAGGAACATGAGCCGCCAGGTCTCCCGCGGGGGGATCAGCCAGGAGGAGAAGGACGCCGCGCTGGGCCGGATCGAGAAGACCCTCGACCTCCCCCCCATCGCCCAGTGCGACCTCGTGATCGAGGCCGCCACCGAGAACGAACAGGTCAAGCGCGAGATCTTCGCCAGCCTCGCGCCCCATCTGGGCGAGAACACGCTGCTGACCTCCAACACCTCGTCGATCTCCATCACCCGCCTCGCCTCGGCCACCGACCGGCCGGAGCGGTTCATGGGCTTCCACTTCATGAACCCCGTCCCGGTCATGGAGCTGGTGGAGCTGATCCGCGGCATCGCCACCTCCGAGGAGACCTTCCAGATCATGAAGGGCGTGGTGGAGCGCATCGGCAAGACCGCCGCCTCCGCCGAGGACTTCCCCGCCTTCATCGTCAACCGCATCCTGCTGCCGATGATCAACGAAGCGGTCTACACCCTCTACGAGGGCGTCGGGACCGTGGAGAGCATCGACAAGGCCATGCGGCTGGGCGCCAACCACCCGATGGGGCCCCTCCAGCTGGCCGACTTCATCGGGCTGGACGTGTGCCTTGCGATCATGAACGTGCTGCACGAGGGGCTGGCCGACACAAAGTACCGGCCCTGCCCGCTGCTGGTGAAATACGTCGAGGCCGGCTGGCTGGGCCGCAAGGCGGGCCGGGGCTTCTACGACTACCGGGGCGAGGAGCCGGTTCCCACGCGCTGAGGCCCGCGCCCCGCGCAGACGTGACTGGCGCGCGAGGCGCGGGGGGCAGGATTCGCCCGCGGCTTTCGCGGCGACAATTCCGGTGAGCGCCCAGCGTTGTCCATTAAATAGAAACAATATGTCCCCGCCGCGCCCGATGATCCGGACGGCGCGGAAGGTTACCTCTGCGACGACCGCAACCCGACACGGAGGTTCTCCATGCGCCCGACCCGTCTGCTCGCCGCCGCCCCGGCCCTCGCCCTCGGCCTGGCCGTCCTGCCGGCCGCCGCTGAGCCCTATGTCATGGACAAGGCCCACGCCCAGGTGACGTTCCGCGTGGACCATCTGGGCTTCTCCATGGTCACCGGCTGGTTCCGCGAATTCGACGCCGAGATCGATTTCGATCCCGACGCGATCGAGGAGTCCTCGGTC
The DNA here is from genome assembly GCA_051747505.1 of Pseudomonadota bacterium. GTDB lineage: Bacteria > Pseudomonadota > Alphaproteobacteria > Rhodobacterales > Rhodobacteraceae > Albimonas. The sequence continues at coordinate 9,649 of JBNJGE010000132.1, forward strand.
GCCTTCACCATCCAGGCCGACAGCGTGGACACCGGCTGGCCCGACCGCGACGAGCACATCCGGGGCGAGGACTTCCTCCATGTCGAGGAGCACCCCGAGATCACCTTCGTCTCGAAGGAGGTCGAGCTGACCTCGGAGAACACGGCGGAGGTGACCGGCGACGTGACCATCCGCGGCGCGACGAACGAGGAGACCTTCGAGGTCACCCTCAACAACATCGGCCCCTCGCCCTTCAACGAGGACCAGACCATCGCCGGCTTCACCGTGACCGGCGAGATCGACCGCACCGCCTACGGCGTCAGCTTCGCCGCCCCCGCCGTCGGGGTCACCATCCCGGTGCGCATCGACCTCGAGGCGAGCCCCGCCGAGTGACGCGCGCCCGCCCGGCCCCGGCGGCCGGGCGGCGCCCTTCCTTTCAGGAGGCGCGACCATGGGCCTGAGCAACACCG
>JBNJGE010000133.1:0-7443 GCA_051747505.1 Pseudomonadota bacterium
CGCGGTGCGCTTCACGCTGGCCTCCATGGCCGCGATGGGGCGCGACATCAAGCTGTCGGTCAGCCGGGTGGCGGGCTACCGCAACTTCTCCACCAAGCTGTGGAACGCGGCGCGGTTTGCGGAGATGAACGACTGCCGGCCCGTCGAGGGCTTCGACCCGGCCGCGGTGAAGGCCCCGGTCAACCGCTGGATCGTGGGCGAGACGGCCCGGCTGCGCGAGACGGTGGACGGCGCGCTGTCGGAGTTCCGCTTCAACGACGCGGCCTCGGCGCTCTACGTCCATGTCTGGGGCGTGTTCTGCGACTGGTATGTGGAGTTCTCCAAGCCGCTGCTGACCGGCGAGGACGCCGCCGCGCGGGAGGAGACGCGGGCCACGCTCGCCTGGGCGCTGGATCACTGCCTGCTGATGCTCCACCCCTTCATGCCCTTCGTCACCGAGGCGATCTGGGGCCAGATGGCCGAGCGCGAGAAGATGCTGGTGCATGGCGACTGGCCGGAGCTGGACGCGGGCCTGGCCGACGCGGCCGCGGATCGCCGCATCTCACGGCTCATCGCGCTGATCGAGGCCGTGCGCTCGGTGCGCGCGGAGATGAACGTGCCCCCCTCCGCGAAACTGGAGCTGCTGATCACCGAGGCGGATGCGGAGCTGGCCGTGATCGCGGAGGAGGAATGGCCGCTGATCGCGCGGCTCGCGCGGCTGGAGAGCGTGCGCCGGGCCGAGGCGCCCCCGCGCGGCTCGGTCACCGTCACCGTGCCCGGCGGCGCGGTCTGCCTGCCGCTGGCCGGCATCGTGGACGGCGCGGCGGAGAAGGCGCGGCTGGAGAAGGCGCTGGCGAAGGCGCGCAAGGACGCCGAGGGGCTGGAGCGCAAGCTGGGCAATCCCGGCTTCCTGTCCAAGGCGCCCGAGGAGGTCGTCGAGGAGACGCGCGAGCGTCTCGACGAGGCCCGGGCCGAGGCCGAGCGCCTGAGCGCGGCGGCCGAGCGGGCGGCCGAGCTGATCTGACGGGGGCCGGGCGGCGGCTCCGCCCGGCCCGCCCGGCTCACATGCCGGCGGCCTCGCGCGCGATCTCGTCCAGCAGGGTCTGCACCTTCTGCATCGGGCCTTCCGGGTAGCTGCGGTAGCCGACCATGACCTCGCCCTGCCGCTCGGCGACGAAGACGCCGTAGGGGCAGTGGGCGACGTTCATCGGGTCGGCCTCCATCACCTCCCGCGAGAGGGTGGCGGAGCAGAAGACGTAGACGTCGGCCGCCTCGAACAGCGTTTCATCGCTGCCGACATCCTCGCGCGTGCGCTCCAGCATCGCGCCGACATGGCTGACATGGTCCACGACCAGGCCGCGGTTTATGATGGCGTTCTCCAGCGCGAAGGCGGCGTCGTCGAAGCCGGCCTCGGTGTCGTAGGTGACCGCCTGCTGCGCCGCCGCCGGAAGGGCGGCGGCGAGGGCGAGAAGGCCGGCCAGAATGGCGCGTTTCATGTCATGGCTCCCTTGACTGCGTTTCCCCCCGTGAGGGGTTGAGCCTGCCACGGATGCAGCGCGCGCGCCATCAGGGTATTGTCTCCGTAAGCGGGACAATTCGTGACTTTCTCCCCCTCTGGTCGCGAGGCGGTGCGGATGCCATGTGCGGGGAAGGGCCGCGAGCGCGCGGCGTGAGATCAATGGCGAGGTGAAGCCGATGACCAGGGTTCTGGTTCTCTACTACTCGATGTACGGACATATCGAGACCATGGCGCAGGCCGTCGCCGAAGGCGCCGGTTCGACCGGCGCGGAGGTCGCGCTCAAGCGGGTCCCCGAGACCATGACGCGGGAGGCGCTGGAAGGCATCGGCGCCAAGCTCGACCAGGCGGCGCCGGAGGCGCGGCCGGAGGAGCTGGCCGACTACGACGCGGTGATCGTCGGCACGCCCACGCGCTTCGGCAACATGGCCGGGCAGATGCGCACCTTCTTCGACCAGACCGGCAAGCTCTGGGCTGACGGGGCGCTGGTGGGCAAGGTGGGCTCGGTCTTCACCTCCACCGCCACGGGCGGGGGGTCGGAGACCACGGTGATCTCCACCCAGTTCACGCTGATCCACCACGGCATGGTCATCGTCGGGCTGCCCTACACCTCGCCGGAGCTGTTCGACATCTCCGAGACGCGCGGGGGCGGGCCCTACGGCGCGGCGACGCTGGCGGGGGGCGACGGCTCGCGCCAACCCTCGGAGACGGAGCTGAAGCTGGCGCGCGACCAGGGCGCGCATGCGGCGCGCATCGCCGACCAGCTCGTCCGGGGGCGCGCGGCGCAGGGCTGAGGCCCGCGCGCCTCGCGCCCGGCTCAGGCCGCGTCGAGGATCGCCTTCGTCCGCTCCGCCGCCCGTCCGTAGGCGGGGCGGGCGCGCAGGCGGTCGCGATAGGCGGCGATGGGGCCCTCGAACTCCGTCTTGAAGGCCATGCGCGCCCAGTCGAGGCAGTGGCCGGCCAGCAGGTCGGGGACGGTGAAGGTGTCGCCCATGATCCAGGGGCCCTCGCCGAAGCGGGCGGCGAGGCCCTTCAGGCCGCGCTGGAACTCCCAGGCGCAGGTCTCGATGACCTCGGGGCGGCGGCGGTTCTCGGGCAGGGCGAACTTGTGCTTGGCCGTGGTCCAGAGGGGGCCCTCGATCTCGTCCAGCACGGCGAAGGCGGCGCCGTCCTGGCGCAGCCGCTCCAGCGAGCCGGGGGGGAAGGCGTGGGCGGCGTGCCGGTCGGCGAGGTAGTGGAGGATGGCGAGCGAATCGGAGAAGGGCGCGCCGTCCACCAGCAGGACCGGGACCTTTGCGGAGGGGTTGAGCGCCTTCGCCCGATCGCTGTGGGGGGCCACGGGCTCGACCTCGTAGGGCAGGCCGAGCTCCTCGAGCATCCACATCACGCGGAAGGCGCGGGTCTGGGGATGGCCGACGACGGCGTAGGCGGGGACGGTCATGCGCGGATCCTCCCTGGCGCGGCGGTTGCGGCGCGAGCAGACCTTGCGCCGCGACCGCGGTCAAGGGCGCGCGCCGCTTGCGCCCCCGGCGGCAGGGGGGGAGCGCCGAGCCGTCCCGTTTCCTCGCGCGGGGCGCGAGGAAACCCGGCCGGGCGGCCGGGCGCGGAGCGTGGCTCCGCGCGGGACGGCGGGCCCGGGCCCGGGCGCCGCGGCCTTGCCCCCGAGCCGCGCGCTTGCCCCCGGGCGGGAGAGGGCGCCATAAGCGGGGCGCGCAGACAGGGAGCCCGCAGGTGAGCGAAAGCGACATCCCCCCGTTTCCCCACCCCCACCTTCTCGGCATCGAGGGGCTTTCCCAGGCGGATGTGACCGCGGTGCTGGATCGGGCGGAGGGGCATGTCGCGCTCAACCGCGCGCGGGACAAGAAGACCTCGGCGCTGCGCGGGCTCACCCAGATAAACCTGTTCTTCGAGCCCTCCACCCGCACCCAGGCGAGCTTCGAGATCGCCGGCAAGCGACTTGGGGCGGACGTGATGAACATGAGCCTGCGGACCTCCTCCATGTCGAAGGGGGAGACGCTGCTGGACACCGCCGCCACGCTCAACGCCATGCACCCGGACCTGATCGTGGTGCGCCACCAGCACTCCGGCGCCGTGGCGCTGCTGGCCCAGAAGGTGGACGCGGCGGTGATCAACGCCGGCGACGGGCGCCACGAGCACCCCACCCAGGCGCTGCTGGACGCGCTCACCATCCGCCGGCGCAAGGGCAAGCTGCACCGGCTGACGGTGGCGATCTGCGGGGACGTGGCGCACTCGCGCGTCGCGCGCTCCAACATGATCCTGCTGGGGCTGATGGAGAACCGGGTGCGCGTGGTGGCGCCCCCCACGCTGCTGCCCCCCGAGATCGGGAAATACGGCGTGGAGGTCTTCCACGACATGGAGGCGGGGCTGGAGGGCGCCGACGTGGTGATGATGCTGCGCCTGCAGCAGGAGCGGATGGACGGCGCCTATGTGCCGAGCCGGCGGGAGTATTTCCACCGCTACGGGTTGGATCACCGGAAGCTGGAACGGGCGAAGCCGGACGCCATCGTGATGCATCCCGGCCCGATGAACCGGGGCGTGGAGATCGACGCGCTGGTCGCGGACGACCCCGAGCGCTCGGTGATCGGGGAGCAGGTGGAGATGGGCGTGGCCGTGCGCATGGCGGTGCTGGAGCTGCTGGCCGAGGCGGCCGGGCGCGAGGAGGCCGCGCGATGACCCCGATCCTGCTGCGCGACGCCCGTCTGGTCGACCCCGAGGCCGGGACGGAGACCCGCGGCGACCTGCTGGTCGAGGACGGGCGCATCGCCGCCGCCGGGCGCGTCGCCGCCCCCGCGGGGGCGGAGGTGGTGGAGTGCGGGGGCCGGGTCCTCGCCCCCGGCATCGTGGACATGAAGGTCTATGTCGGCGAGCCCGGCGCGCGGCACCGCGAATCCTACCGCACGGCCGGGGAGGCCGCGGCGGCGGGGGGCGTGACCACCATCGTCGCGCAACCCGACACCGACCCCGCGCTGGACGACCCGGCCATGATCGGGTTCGTCCGCCGCCGCGCGGCCGAGGTCTGCCCCGTCAACGTCCATGTCATGGGCGCGCTGACCCGGGGCTGCGCGGGGGAGGCGATGGCGGAGATGGGCTTCCTGCACGACGCCGGGGCCATCGCCTTCACCGACGGCGACCGGCCGGTGGAGACCCCCGCCGTCTTCCGCCGCTGCCTGGCCTACGCCCGCTCGCTCGGCGCGCTGGTGGTCCATCACCCGCAGGAGCCGACCTTCTCGCGCGCGGGTTGCGCGACCGAGTCCTTCTTCGCCTCGAAGCTCGGTCTGCCGGGCGTGCCGGCGATCGCCGAGCGCATGATGCTGGAGCGCGACCTGGCGCTGGTGGAGCTGACGGGGGCGCGCTACCACGCCGACCAGCTCTCCACCCCGGGCGCGGTGGCGGCGCTGGAGCGGGCGCGGGCGGCGGGGCTGGCGGTCTCGGCCGGGGTCTCGGTCCATCACCTGACGCTCAACGAGCTCGACATCGACGCCTGGCGCACCTTCTTCAAGCTCGACCCGCCCCTGCGGGGCGAGGACGACCGCGCCGCGATGGTCGAGGCGGTGGCGGAGGGGCGCATCGACGTCATCACCTCCGCCCATCTGCCCCAGGACGAGGAGCTCAAGCGCCTGCCCTACGAGCAGGCCGCCCCGGGCGCGGTGGGGCTGGAGACGCTGCTGCCCGCCGCGCTGCAACTCGTCCATGCCGGCGCGCTGGACCTGCCGACGCTGTTCCGCCGCCTGAGCCTGACGCCCGCCCGGCTGCTGGGGCTGGAGGGCGGACGGCTGGCCGTCGGCGCCCCGGCAGACCTGGTGCTCTTCGACCCGGACGCGCCCTGGGTGCTGGACCGCGCGGATCTGCGCTCGCGGTCGCGCAACACGCCCTTCGATCTGCGGCGCATGACGGGGCGGGTGCTGGGCGCCTGGGTCGCGGGGCGCCGGGTCTTCGCGCGGGAGGGGGCGGCGTGATCCGGCTCATGCCCGAATGGCTGCGCGCGCTGGTCGATCCGGGCGCGGCGGCGCCGGGGCTGGAGGCGGCGATGCCGTATCTGCTCGGCGCGCTGGGGCTGGGCTATCTGCTGGGCACGATCCCCTTCGGCATCCTGATCGCGAAGGCGATGGGGCTGGGCGATCCGCGCAGGGCCGGCTCGGGCAATATCGGGGCGACGAACCTGCTGCGCACCGGGGGCAGGGCGGCCGGGGCCGCGACGCTGCTGCTGGACGCGGGCAAGGGCCTCGCCGCCGTCTGGATCGCCTGGGGCTGGGGGCCGGACCCGAGCGTGCTTGCCGCCGCCGGGGCGGTGCTGGGCCACCTGTTCCCCGTCTGGCTGGCCTTTCGCGGGGGCAAGGGCGTGGCGACGATGCTGGGGGCCACGCTGACGCTCGCCTGGCCGGCGGGGCTGGCGGCGCTGGCCGTCTGGATCGCGGCGGCCGGGCTGACGCGCTACTCCTCCGTGGGCGGGCTGGCCGCCGTCGCCTCGGCGCCCGTCGGCCTGTGGGTCTTCGGGCGGCCGGAGGCGGTGCTGGTCTTCGTCGCCCTTGCCGCGCTGGTGTGGGCGAAGCACGCGGCCAATATCGGCCGTCTGATCCGGGGCGAGGAGAGCCGCATCGGGGGCGGGCGGGCTTAACGCGGCCTTTACCCTGCCGCCCCTTTCTGGAGCCCGAGGCTTCAGGGAAGGGAAGGCGGGATGCAGGCGCGGCTCGATCTGCGCGGGGCCCGGGCGGCCCCGGCCGGCGGCGTGGCGGCGGACCAGCCGCTGGAGGCGCTCAGGCTCGCGCGCAGCCGCAATGTGGGCCCCTCGACCTTCCTGCGCCTGCTGCGCCGCTTCGGCACGCCAGCCGCCGCGCTGGAGGCGCTGCCGGAGCTCGCCCGGCGGGGCGGAGCGCGGGGACCGCTCAGCCCCTCGCGCGAGGCGGCGGAGCGGGAGATGGAGGCCGCCGCCGCCGCCGGCGCGCGGCTGATCGTCTGGGGCGCGCCCGACTACCCGCCCGCGCTGGCCGAGATCTCGGACCCGCCGCCGGTGATGTGGCTGCGCGGGGAGGCGGCGCCGCTGGCCCGTCCGGCGGTGGCGGTCGTGGGCTCGCGCAACGCCTCCGCCGTGGGGCTGCGCATGGCGCGCGCGCTGGCCGGCGATCTGTCGGCGGCGGGGTTTCCGGTGATCTCCGGCCTTGCCCGCGGCATCGACGGCGCCGCGCACGAGGCGGCGCTGGAGGGCGGCACGGCCGCCGTGCTGGCGGGCTGCGTGGCGAAGGTCTATCCGGCCGAGCATGCGGCCCTGGCCGAGCGCATCGCGCAGGGCGGCGCGCTGGTCTCCGAGGCGCCGATGGGGCTGGAGCCGCAGGCCCGCCATTTCCCGCGGCGCAACCGGGTGATCGCGGGGCTGTCGCGCGCGGTGGTGCTGATCGAGGCGGCGGCGCGCTCCGGCTCCCTGATCACCGCCGATTTCGCGCTGGAGCAGGGGCGGGAGGTGATGGCCGTGCCCGGCTCCCCCCTCGACCCGCGCTCGGCGGGGGGCAACGAGCTGATCCGGCAGGGGGCGACGCTGGTGCGCCACGCCGGCGACATCGCCGAGGCGCTGGAGTCCCTGGCCGCGCGCTCCGGCTTCGCGGAGCCCGCGGCGCCCGGCCCCCGTGCGGCGCCCGCGCCGGTCGCCTCCGAGCGCGAGGATGCGGAGCTGCGCGCCGAGGTGGCCGGGCTTCTCGGCGTGGCGCCGGTGGAGGAGGACGAGCTGGCGCGGCTGTCCGGGGCGTCCCTTTCCGCGCTCGCCGACGCGTTGATGGAGCTGGAGCTCGCCGGCCGGCTGGACCGCCGCCCGGGCGGTTATCTGGCGCTGTTGCCGGGCGGGGGAGACTGACCCCGCCGGCCTGATCGCGACTGCGGCGGCGGGCGTCGCGCCGGGGCGGGGCCCGGATGCGCACCCCGAGCGGCGACAAAACGCC
>JBNJGE010000133.1:7453-10085 GCA_051747505.1 Pseudomonadota bacterium
GGTCGGGATTAACCCGGGCCGCGTGGCGGCCGGGCGGGGAGCGACGCTCCGCGCGGGACGGCGGGTCCCGGCCCCGGCCGGCGCGCCTGGGCGGGGCGGGCGCTTGCGCGGGGGCGGGCGACGCGCTACCTGCCCGGCCATGACGCCCCCGCCCCCTCTCGAGCCCGGCGCGGTCCTCGCCGGCGGCGCGCCGGAAGGCCTCGACGCGAAGCTGGTCGCCGATCTGGTCGACCGCGCCGACGGCCCTGTCCTCCATGTCGCGCGCGACGACCGCCGCCTCGCCGCCCTGGCCGAGGCGCTGGCCTTCTACGCGCCCGAGCTTCCGGTCCTGCGCTTCCCCGCCTGGGACTGCCTGCCCTATGACCGCATCAGCCCGAACGCGGAGATCGCCTCGGCCCGCATGGCCACGCTCGCGGCGCTGGCGGACCGGACGCCCCCGCGCGCCGTCCTGCTGACGACGCTCGCCGCCGCGACCCAGCGCGTGCCCGCGCGCGAGACGGTGCGCGCGGCCTCCTTCACCGCGGAGGTGGACCGCCAGCTCGACCTCGACGCGCTGCGCGACTACCTCGCGCGCATGGGCTTCAACCGCGCCCCCACGGTCACCGAGCCGGGGGATTTCGCGATCCGCGGCGGCGTGGTGGATGTCTGGCCGCCGGGGGCGGAGACGCCGGTGCGTCTCGACCTGTTCGGCGACACGCTCGACGGCGCGCGGCGCTTCGACGCCGAGACGCAGCGCACGGTTGAGAAGATTTCCCGCGTGGAGTTCGCGCCCGTCTCCGAGGTGATCCTGGACGAGGCAGCCCAGGGCCGCTTCCGGCAGCGCTACCGGGAGACCTTCGGGGCCGCGGGGCTGGACGATCCCCTCTACGAGGCGGTGTCCGAGGGGCGCAAGACGCAGGGGATGGAGCACTGGGCCCCCCTCTTCCACGAGCGGATGGAGACGCTGTTCGACTATCTGCCCGGCGCGCCCGTCAGCCTCGACCACCAGATCGAGGAGGCGCGCGAGTCGCGCTGGGAGATGGTGCGCGACCATTACGAGGCCCGCCGCTCCGCGCTTGCCGAGCGGCCGGCGATGGGCGCGCCCGTCTACAAGCCCCTGCCGCCCGAGCGGCTCTACCTGTCCGGCGAGGACTGGGGCGCGGCGCTGTCGGGCCGGCCCGTGCGCCGCTTCTCCCCCCTTCCCCAGCCGCCGGGGCCGGGCTGCGTGGACATGGGGGGGCGCCTCGGCCGCTCCTTCGCGCCGGAGCGCCAGCAGGAGGGGGCGAACGTCTTCGACGCGCTGGCCGAGCACCTGCGCGCGCTGCTGGGCGCCGACAAGACCGTGATCTTCGCCACCTACTCCGAGGGCGCGCGCGACCGCGTGAAAACCCTGCTGGAGGACCACGAGGCCCCCGGCGCGCGCATGATCGACCGCTTCGCGCAGGCCATGCCCGGGCTGGTGAACCTCGCCATCTGGCCGCTGGAGCAGGGCTTCGAGACCGGGGACCTCGCCGTGATCGCCGAGCAGGACGTGCTGGGCGACCGCCTGATCCGCGCGCCCCGCCGGCGCAGGCGCGCCGAGAACTTCCTGACCGAGGCGGCGAGCCTGTCGGCCGGCGACCTCGTGGTGCATGTGGAGCACGGCATCGGCCGCTTCCTGGGGCTGGAGAAGGTGGAGGCGCTGGGCGCCCCCCATGACTGCGCCGCGCTGGAATACGCCGGCGGCGACAGGCTCTACCTGCCCGTCGAGAACATCGAGCTGCTGAGCCGCTACGGCCAGGAGACCGGCCTGCTCGACAGGCTCGGCGGAGGGAACTGGCAGGCCCGCAAGGCGAAGATGAAGGAGCGCATTCGCGAGATGGCGGATCGCCTGATCCGCATCGCCGCCGAACGCGCCCTGCGCTCCGCCCCCGGTTTCGAGCCCCCGCAGGGCAGCTGGGACGAGTTCTGCGCCCGCTTCCCCTACCAGGAGACCGACGACCAGCTGGCGGCGATCGAGGACGTTCTGAACGACCTGGAGGCCGGCACGCCCATGGACCGGCTGATCTGCGGCGATGTCGGCTTCGGCAAGACGGAGGTCGCCCTTCGCGCCGCCTTTGCCGCCGCCATGTCCGGCTCCCAGGTGGCGGTGATCGCGCCGACCACGCTGCTCTCCCGCCAGCACGCGAAGAGCTTCGAGGAGCGCTTCCGCGGATTCCCCGTGACGGTGCGCCAGCTCTCCCGCTTCGTCTCCGCGAAGGAAGCGGCGGAGACGCGCAAGGGGCTGGCCGACGGAACCGTGGACATCGTCATCGGCACCCACGCCCTGCTGGCGAAGAACGTCCGCTTCCGCGATCTCGGTCTGCTGATCATCGACGAGGAGCAGCATTTCGGCGTCAAGCACAAGGAGCGGCTGAAGGAGCTGCGTTCGGACGTCCACGTCCTGACCATGACCGCCACGCCGATCCCGCGCACGCTGCAGCTCGCCATGTCCGGCGTGCGGGAGCTGTCGGTGATCGCCACGCCGCCCGTCGATCGCCTCGCCGTGCGCAGCTACATCGCGGAGTTCGACCCCGTCACCGTGCGCGAGGCCCTGCTGCGGGAGAAGTATCGCGGCGGGCAGGCGTTCTTCGTCGTCCCGAGGGTCTCCGATCTGGAGGAGATGGAGGCGTTC
>JBNJGE010000134.1:0-9938 GCA_051747505.1 Pseudomonadota bacterium
GCCTGGAGAAGCTCGAATACTGGGACCGCAACGCCCCCCTGCCGGAGGTCGAGGACCGCAAGGTCCCCTGGGACGAGGCGAAGCACATGGTCCTCGAGGCCTATGCCGGCTTCTCCCCGAAGATGGCCGAGCTCGCCGCCCCCTTCTTCGACCGCGGCTGGATCGACGCCCCCGTGAAGCCCGGCAAGGCCCCCGGCGCCTTCGCCCACCCCACGGTCACCGACGTCCACCCCTACGTCATGCTCAATTACCTGGGCAAAACCCGGGACGTCATGACCCTCGCCCACGAGCTCGGCCACGGCGTCCACCAGCGCCTCGCCGCCCATCAGGGCGAACTGCTCTCCTCCACCCCCCTGACGCTGGCTGAAACCGCCTCCGTCTTCGGCGAGATGCTCACCTTCCGCCGCCTCATGGCCGAGGAGAGCGACCCGAAGAAGAAGCGCGTCCTGCTCGCCGGCAAGGTCGAGGACATGCTCAACACCGTGGTCCGCCAGATCGCCTTCTACGACTTCGAATGCCGCGTCCACGCCGCCCGCAGGGAGGGCGAGCTGACCGCCGAGGACCTCGGCCGCATCTGGCTCGAGGTCCAGCGCGAGAGCCTCGGCCCCGTCTTCGACTTCGCGCCGGGCTACGAGACGTTCTGGGCCTACATCCCCCACTTCATCCACTCGCCCTTCTACGTCTACGCCTACGCCTTCGGCGACGGCCTCGTGAACGCCCTCTACGCCGTCTACGAGGAGGGCGAGCCCGGCTTCCAGGACAGGTATTTCGACATGCTGTCGGCCGGCGGCGCCAAGCGCCACAAGGAGCTCCTCGCCCCCTTCGGCCTCGACGCCTCCGACCCCGCCTTCTGGCAGAAGGGCCTCGGCCTGATCGAGCGCATGATCGACGAACTGGAGACGATGGAGCCCTGACGGGAGCCCGGCCCCGCGGGGGCGTCAAGCCCCCGCGTCGCCGTCCGCGCCCCTGCGGGCCGCGGCGAGGCGCCCGGCCCGGCCATCAGGGGATCATGGGGCCGGGCGGTTCAGAAGATCCCTGCAAGTCGACCCCCGGATTGAATTCAGCGACCGTTGCGCCACTGTCTCCGCAGCGGCTTTTCGCGCGCGCGAAATACTTCCCAAGTATACTTTCAATCAAAGGTGAAATTCAGACCCGCCGGCACCCGCGCGCCAATTTCTGGCACGCCCGCACGGCCGTCATCGTTGGCCAAACAGCGCGGCGAAGCCCCGACCCCGCGCCTCACCCGTCCACAAACGCCCGCACCCGCGCAAACACGCTGCGGAACATCTCCTCCGTCAGCCGCCCGGTGTTCGTGTTGTAGCGGGAGCAGTGATAGCTGTCGAAGACCCGCAGCCCCCCCAGCTTATGCTCCGCCCCGTGGGCGAAGCCGTGATCCTTCAGCTTCCCCCCCAGCGCCCGGATTACGCTGTCATGGCTGACCCTGCCGAGGCACACCACCGCGCGCAGCTCCGGCAGCGCCTCGATCCGCGCCTCCAGGAAGCGCCGGCAGGTGTTCACCTCCGCCCCCGTCGGCTTGTTCTGCGGCGGCACGCAGCGCACGGCGTTGGTCACCATGCAGTCGAAGAGCTCCAGGCCGTCATCCGGCCGCGCATCGAACAGCCCGTTGGCGAAGCCGTAATCAGCCAGCGTCGCGTAAAGCAGCTCCCCCGCCCAGTCCCCGGTGAAGGGCCGCCCCGTCCGGTTCGCCCCCCCGGCCCCGGGCGCCAGCCCCACGACCAGCAGCCGCGCGCCCGGATCCCCGAAGCTCGGAGCCGCCCCGTTGAACCAGCCCGGCTCGCGCGCCTGCAGTTCTCGCCGGTAGGCGACAAGGCGCGGGCACAGCAGGCAATCCTTCGGCGGCTCGGGCGGCGTCTCCGCCGCCCCGCCCGTCTCCCCCGCCAAGGCCCGGATCTCAGGCTTCGGTCTCGTCGGCGGCCTCGTCGGCCTCCTGCATCCGGCCCGGCCGCGGCGGACGCCCGATGATCTCCTTGAGATCCTCGAGCTCGATGAAGTTGTCCGCCTGCCGGCGCAGGTCGTCGGCGATCATCGGCGGGCTCGTGCGGATGGTGCTGACCACCGAAACCCGCACCGCCTTGCGCTGGATACCCGCCACCAGCGGCCGGAAATCCCCGTCGCCGGAGAACAGCACCATGTGGTCGATCCGCTCGGCCATCTCCATGGCGTCCACCGCCAGGTCGATGTCCATGTTGCCCTTGATCTTGCGCCGCCCCGTGGAGTCGGTGAACTCCTTGGCCGGCTTGGTGACCATGGTGAAGCCGTTGTAATCCAGCCAGTCGACCAGCGGGCGGATGGGCGAGTACTCCTCGTTCTCCACCAGCGCCGTGTAATAGAAGGCCCGCACCAGCTTGCCGCGGCGCATGAATTCGTTTCGCAGCAGCTTGTAGTCGATGTCGAACCCCAGCGCCTTCGCGGCCGCGTACAGGTTGGATCCGTCGATGAACAGCGCCAGTCTTTCGTCGCGATAGAACATGCAAACTCCTTGCCCCGCCGATCGCCCATGGGTGTCTCCTCCGCGACCCGGGCCCAGGGCCCGAATCGACTCCGGCAGGCGTGCGCACGGTTATAACGTCGATTGTGTGTTTCAAGTTGCAGCCTAGGCCGCTCCGTCGCACCCGCACAAGCGCGCGCCCTGACGTCGCGGCCGACCTCGCGTGACATTTTCGTGTCGTGGGGCTCCATGCCGCACCCCCGCCCCGCCGGGAAAGGCCGCATCGCACGCCCGGCGCCCATGCCGCCCTTGCGCCGCCGCCCCGCGCCCTCTAGGTAGACGGTTCTCCCAGATCGCCACCCGGAGGCATCGGCATGGCCCGCGTCACCGTCGAGGACTGCGTCGACAAGGTTCCCAATCGCTTCGATCTCGTGATGCTCGCCGCCCACCGCGCGCGCGAGCTCTCCACCGGCTCTGACCTGACGGTGGACCGCGACAACGACAAGAACCCCGTCGTCGCCCTGCGCGAGATCGCCGACCAGACCCTCTCCCCCGACGACCTGATGGAAGGACTGATCCAGTCCTACCAGCGCCATATCGAGGTCGACGAGCCCGAGGAGGACTCCATGGCCCTCCTGATGGGCGGGGCCGAGGTGGACCAGCCCGAGGAGGACATCTCCGAGGAGCAGCTGCTGCGCGCCCTGATGGCCGAGCAGGACAAGGACAAGGGCTGAGCGCCCCCCGACCGCCGGGGGCCGCCTGCGCCGGGAGGGCGAGGTGATCCGGCAGTTCGAACTGATCGAGCGGGTCCGCGCCTACAACCCCAACACCGACGAGGCGCTGCTGAACGCCGCCTATGTCTTCGGCGCGCGGGCCCATGCCGGCCAGAAGCGCGCCTCGGGAGAGCCCTATTTCGGCCACCCCGTCGAGGTGGCCGGAATCCTGACCGAGCTGCGCCTCGACGACGCCACCATCGCCACGGCGCTGCTGCACGACACCGTCGAGGACACGGACGTCACCTACGCCCGCATCCGGGAGCTCTTCGGCGAGGAGATCGCCGAGCTCGTGGACGGCGTCACCAAGCTCTCCAAGCTGGAGCTCTCATCCAGCGAGACCGAGCAGGCCGAGAACCTGCGCAAGCTGCTCATCGCCATGTCGCGCGACGTGCGCGTGCTGCTGGTCAAGCTCGCCGACCGTGTGCACAACATGCGCACCATCTCCCACCTGCCCCCCGCCAAGCAGGAGAAGAAGGCGCGCGAGACCATGGAGATCTTCGCGCCGCTCGCGGGCCGCATGGGCATGCAGTCCATGCGCGAGGAGCTCGAGGACCTGAGCTTCAAGGTCCTCAACCCCACCGGCCGCGCCTCCATCCTGCGCCGCTTCGTCAAGCTCAAGACGCAGGCCGGCGACGTCATCCCACGCATCATCGAGGACATCCGCGCCGTGCTCGAGGCCGAGGGCGTGGAGGCCGAGGTGACGGGGCGCGAGAAGAAGCCCTTCGCCATCTGGCGCAAGATGGAGGAGAAGGGGGAGGAGTTCGGCCGCCTCTCCGACATCTTCGGCTTCCGCATCATCTGCGCCGACGAGACCGACTGCTACCGCGCCCTCGGCGCCGTCCACCGCCGCTGGACGGCCGTGCCCGGCCGCTTCAAGGACTACATCTCCACTCCCAAGCGCAACGGCTACCGCTCCATCCACACCACCGTGCAGGGCCGCGACGCCAAGCGCGTGGAGGTCCAGATCCGCACGCGCCAGATGCACGACGTCGCCGAGACGGGCGTGGCCGCCCACTGGGCCTACAAGGACGGCGTGCAGGCCGAGAACCCCTTCGCCGTGGACCCCTTCACCTGGCTTCGCCAGCTCACGGACGACTTCCGCAACGCCGAGAACCCCAACGAATTCCTGGAGCACGTCAAGCTCGACATGTTCCAGGACCAGGTCTTCTGCTTCACCCCCAAGGGCCGGGTCATCAACCTGCCCCGCGGCGCCACGCCCATCGACTTCGCCTACGCCATCCACACCCGCATCGGGGATTCCTGCGTGGGCGCCAAGGCCGACGGCCGGCGCATCCCGCTCTCCACCCGCCTGCGCAACGGCCAGACGGTGGAGATCATCCGCTCCGAGGCCCAGCGCCCCCAGCCGGTCTGGGAGGAGATGGCGGTCACGGGACGCGCCAAGCAGGCCATCCGCCGCGCCCTGCGCGCCGAGCGGCGGGAGGCCGACATCCGCATCGGCCGCGGCCTCGTCGCCCAGGCGTTCGAGACCGCCGGGCGCAGCCTCACCCGCAAGGCCCTGACCCTCGCCGCCTCCAAGCTCGGCCACGAGGACGCCGACGACCTCCTCCAGGCCGTCGGCGCCGCCGAGATCGGCGCCGGCCAGGTCCTCACCGCCCTCTACCCTGCCGACGCCGAGCGCGCCCCCGCCCGCCGCCCCGCCGCCGCGCCCGCCGACCGCCCCGCCGTCACCGGCGTCTCCCGCGCCCGGCATGTGCGCTTCGGCGACTGCTGCCAGCCCGTCCCCGGCGACCGCATCGTCGGCATCGCGGAGCGGGGCAAGGGCGTCGTCGTCCACGCCATCGACTGCCCGCGGCTGGCGGCCTACGAGGACCGGCCCGAGGCCTGGGTGGACCTGCGCTGGGACCCCGAGACCGCCGCCGCCCAGCCCCACCAGACCGCCATCGAGGTCGTCTTCGCCCACGAGACCGGCGCGCTGGCCCAGGTCTGCGCCGTCATCGCCGAGCTCAGGGTGGACATCGACCAGCTCGAATTCACCGAGCGCAAGCCCGACTTCTACCGCGCCCGCTTCGATCTGGAGGTGCGCGACGTGAAGCACCTCTCCCAGCTTCTCACCCGCCTCTCCGCCCAGGCCTGCGTGCACGAGGCCCGCCGCTTCATGCCCGCCCGCGACGCGCCCTCCTCGCCCGCCGCCCCCGCCCCGGCCGAGCCCGGCCCGCCGCCCCCCGCCGCGGCCGCCTCGGGGGGCTGAGCCGCATGTTCCGCCGCCGGGACCCCGCGCCCATCGCCCAACGCGTCCGAGAGTTCCTCTCCCCCCGAAAGGGCTGGCAGCGGAGCTATCGCTACGTGGCCAAGCGGATGCAGCGCCTGCCTGACACCCCCCACCGCATCGGCATGGGCTTCGCCTGCGGGGTGCTGGCCTCCTTCACGCCCTTCTTCGGCCTCCACTTCCTCACCGCCCTCCTGCTGGCGGTGGTCACGCGCGGCAACCTGCTTGCCGCCGCCGCCGGCACCTTCGCCGGGAACCCCATCACCTTCCCCTTCATCGCCGCCGTCTCGATCTGGCTGGGCCGGCTGATCACGGGGATTGAGATCGCGGAGCCGCACCACGGGATGACCTTCGGCTGGATGTGGGACAACGTGGACGCCATCTTCATCCCCTATCTCGTCGGCGGCCTTCTGCCCGGCCTCATCTCCGCCGCCGCCTCCTACTGGGTGCTGCGCCCGATCGTGGCCGCCTATCAGGCGCGCCGCCGCGGCAAGCTCGTCGCCCGCGCCAGGGAGCGCGTGCGCCAGGCCGCCGGGCGCCGCAAGACCGCCAGGGCCGCGCGCAAGGGCGGCGGCGGCGTCTCCTCCGACGGGCTGGAGGACGGCGCCCGCTGATCCGCGACAACCGCGTTCACCTCGCTTATGTTGCGGGTCGAAACCCCGGACTCGCACGAAAGGGAGGCGCCCCATGCCCCAGCCCGACCAGCCCCTCGGCCGCCTGCGCCTGGGCGTGAACATCGACCACGTCGCCACCATCCGCAACGCGCGCGGCGGCGCCCATCCCGACCCCGTGCGCGCCGCGAGGATCGCCGAGGCCGCCGGCGCCGACGGCATCACCGCCCATCTGCGCGAGGATCGCCGCCACATCACCGACCCCGACATCGAGGCGCTGGTCCGCGAGCTGACCCTGCCGCTGAACTTCGAGATGGCCGCCACGCAGGAGATGCAGGCCATCGCCCTGCGCCACCGCCCCCACGCCGTGTGCATCGTCCCCGAGCGGAGGCAGGAGCGCACCACCGAGGGCGGCCTGGAGGTCGCCAAGGAAGAGAACCGCCTCGCCCATTTCATCGCCCCCCTGCGCGAGGCAGGCTGTCGCGTCTCCATCTTCATCGCCGCCGACGCCGCCCAGATCGAAGCCGCCGCGCGCATCGGCGCCCCCGTCATCGAGCTGCACACCGGCGCCTATTGCGACGCCCATCACGAGGGCCGCCTCGCGGACCGCGACGCCGAGCTCGAACGCCTGCGCGAGATGTCCGCCTACGCCGCCTCTCTCGGGCTGGAGGTCCATGCCGGCCACGGCCTGACCTTCGAGACCGCCGGCCCCGTCGCCGCCTTCCCCGAGGTGATGGAGCTCAACATCGGCCATTTCCTGATCGGCGAGGCCATCTTCTCCGGCCTCGACAGCGCCATCCGCCGCATGCGCGACGTCATGGACCGGGCCCGCACGGAGGCCTTCGGCGAGGGCGCGGCATGAGGCGCGCCCGCGCCTCCCTCCGCCGGGCGTCCGCCCCGCCCGCCCCGCAGCCCGCGCCTTCCGACAAGGGGCGCGCAAGGCCCCGCTCACCCCGCCCCGGCGCCCGCCACGAGACCGCGGCGCCTCGCCTGCCTTTTCCTCGCGCGCAAGGCAGACTCAGGACCCATGAACACGACTTCGCCCCGTCCCGGATTTTGGACGCGCGCATAGTAATTCCCCAGAGACCTCCGCAAAACGCCGCCGGGGGCGCGGAACCTGGCCTGCGGGCGGCGGAGGGGCGCTTGGTCCGCGGTGGCGGGGCCGTTTTCGGCTGGCGCCGGGCGAGCGGGGCGGAGGCCGGACGGAGTCCGGGCGGCTCAGGCGCCGGATCGTCGCAGCGTCGCGCCCTTTCGCAGGTTCCAGGCGATGGCGGTCAGGGCGAGCTGGGCGGCGTTGCGCGCCTCGCCGAGGAAGCGGGTGCGCGCCAGGCCCCAGCTTCGCTTGAGCGCGCCGAAGATCGCCTCGACCCGACCGCGAGTGACAGCGATCTCCTTGTTTCGGGCACGGTCCGCCGCGCTCAGCGGGCGGTTGCGATAGCCCTTGCGCTGCACCCGGTCGGCCACCCCGGCCCGCGCCAGCGCACACCGCACCCAGCCTGCGGAATAGGCGGCGTCGGCGTACAGCTGGCTTTCGCCCCCCGTTATCACGCGGGGCAGGCTGCGGATCTCGTGGCGGTTGCCGGGGCTCAGGGCGGTGGCGTGGATGAAGCCGTCTTCGTCCGAGTTCACGAAGGCCTGCCAGCCCCAGACGGCCCTGCGTCGGCCCTGGCCGTCCAGCTTCACCCGCGAGCCCGCCTCCGGATCGGCCGTGGCGCGGCGGCTGCGCGCCGCCTCCACGACGGTCGCATCGACGATGGCGACCCGGCCCTCCTCGAGGACCACGCCGGCTTCGGAGAGCCCGGCGTTGATCTCGTCGAGCAGCGTCTGCAGCCGGCCCTCCCGCTCCAGCGCCATGCGCAAGCGCCCGATCGTCGAGGCCTGCGGCGGGGCCTGGTCGAGCTCCAGACGGCAGAAGCGGCGGAAGACAAGGTCGCGGGCCAGCTGCGCCTCCAGCTGAACGTCCGACAGGTCGTGCCACAGGCCGAGCAGCAGCGCGCGGAACAGCGTCATGGCCGGCCAGCCGGGCCGGCCCGTGCGGCCTTCGCCCTGCGGCAGCAGCGGCTCGAGGCAGGACCAGTCGATCAGCCCTTCCACCTCGTCCAGCGCCCGCAGCGCGGGGTGATCCAGAAGGGCGGGCGTGGCGAAAAGGGCGGGCTGGCTGTCGAAAGAGCGTCTCATGCCACGAGGCTACGACACAGCGCCGGCGCCGGGAATCCCCCGCGTTTTGCGGAGGCCTCTCCCCAATTATATTTATCAATCAAATGTGAAATTCAGAGCCACCGGCGCCCACGCGCCCATTTCGGGCGCGTCCGCACTGCCGTCATCGTTGGCAAAAGCCGGCGGCGGCCACCCGGAAAAGCCCGAAAGGCCGGGGACTCCCGGGGCGCACAGGAACGCGCCGCGCCTCGCGCAAGGCCCCCCGACCGCAGTCTTTCCCGATCAACGGCGCCCCCCGGCGCATCGCCGTCCCCCGCAGGCCCCCGCCGCGCCCGGGGGGCCCCCGCCTCATGACCCCCGCCGAGCTTGCCGTCATCGCCGGCATCTACGCCGCCACGGTCCTCTCGCCAGGCCCCTCCACCATGGCCATCGCCGCCACCGCCATGGCAAGCGGCCGCGGCCTCGCGCTCGCCTTCGCGGGCGGCGTGCTCACCGGCTCCGTCGCCTGGGCCCTGATGGCCGCCTTCGGGATGAGCGCGCTTATGACCGCCAACGCCTGGGCCGCCGAGGCCGTGCGCGTGGCCGGCGGCCTCTATCTCCTCTGGCTCGGCTGGCGCTCCGCCCGCGCCGCCCTGCGCCGCGCCCCGCCCGAGGGGCGCGCCTTCGGCGGCCGCGAGTTCGGGCTCGCCTACGCCCGCGGCCTCGCCCTGCACCTGACCAACCCCAAGGCGATCCTGTTCTGGGGCGCCCTCTTCGCGATGGCCGTGGAGCCCGGAACTCCCGTCCTCGCGCTGGGGGAGATCGTCGCCGTCTGCGCCCTGATCGGCGCCGCAGTCTTTCTCGGCTTCGCCGTCCTCTTCTCCACCGGCCGGGCCATGCAGGTCTATTCCCGCCTGCGCCGCGGGCTGGAGGGCGGCTTCGCCGCGATCTTCGCGGGCGCCGGCCTCGCCCTGCTCACGGGCCGCCTGGCATGAGCGCCGTTAACCGCCCCGCCCGCAATTCCCGACTCCTTCGCTGTGCATACGGGGCGTGCACGGCTTTCGCACGCCCCGCGCACAGCGACCGAATACTGTCAAAGCCCCCGGTTAATACTGCAAACGGAGCCCGCCCATGATCGTCGGCCTCGGCTCGGACATCGCCGATATCCGCCGCATCGAGAAGACCCTCGCCCGCTTCGGCGACCGCTTCGTCAACCGCGTCTTCACCGAGACCGAGCAGACGAAGTCCGAGCGCCGGCGCGAGCGCGCCGCCTCCTACGCCCGCCGCTGGGCGGCGAAGGAGGCGTGCTCGAAGGCGCTCGGCACCGGCCTGCGCATGGGCGTGGCCTGGCGCGAGATGGGCGTGGTCAACATCCGCTCCGGCCAGCCCACCATGGCGTTGACCGGCGGCGCGCGGGAGCGCTTCCTCGCCCTGATCCCCGAGGGCTGGGAGGGGCGCATCCACGTCACCATGACCGACGATCCCCCCTACGCCCAGGCCTTCGTCGTGGTCGAGGCCGTGCCCCCCGGCACGCCCCCCACGCCCTCGCCCAGCCGCGGCTGAGCGCCGCCCGCCCCCGCGCCTTGACTTGACCGGGGCGGGCGGCGACAAGGTCCCGCGCCCCCGGCGGGGCGGGGCGAACGAGAACCGGGCGGAGGACATGGCGGCGCGTGCAAAGAAGAAGGAAGGCCTCGGCGAACTGGTCAAGACCGTCGTCTACGCCCTTCTGATCGCGGGAC
>JBNJGE010000135.1:0-9695 GCA_051747505.1 Pseudomonadota bacterium
TCGTTGACCTCCTTCATCGCCAGCTCGGCGCTGTCCGCCATGCCGGGGGTGAGGGACTCGATCGGGCCGGTGTAGCCCAGCAGAACGCCGATCTTGACCTCCTGCGCCGAGGCGGCGCCGGCCGCGAGGCCCAGCGCCATGGCGGCGGAGGCGAGAAGGGTGGTCTTCATGGTTGCGTCTCCCTGTCTGCGAACCGGCGCGGACGACGGGCGGACGGACGCAAAGGCCCGCCGCGCGGGTCCCGCGCGTGGATCGCCCATATCCGTGTCGGCTTGCGCCCGGTCTGTCAATCGAGTCGCCTCCGCAAGCCGGGGCGCGACGGGCGGCGGACTTGCGCCGGGGGCCCGAGCGTCTAGAGTCGGTTCATCGCAATCCGCGCCCCGGTTCCCGGACGGGGGCCGATGAAGGGAGCCGACATGACCCGACCCAGCCGCGTCCTCGCGCAGGCCGCCGAAAGCGCCGCGCCCGCCGCCGAGGCGGCCGACCGCTCCTCCGGCGCCGGCGAGCCGGCGGAGGGCGGTTCCGCCTTCTCGGACGTCAACACCCGCTCCCTGGGCTTCCTGATCCAGGACGTGGCGCGGCTTCTGCGCTCGGAATTCGGACGCAAGGTCGGGGAGGCCGGCCTGGGGCTGACGACCGGCGAGGCCCGTGCTCTGGTGCACACGGTCGCCGCCGCCGGCGCCCGCCAGACCGAGATCGCCGAACGCATGGGCGTGGAGCCGATGACGCTGTGCGGCTATGTCGACAAGCTCGAGGCCCACGGCTACGTGGAGCGACGCCCCCACCCCGACGACAAGCGCGCCAAGCGCATCGTGCCCTCCAAGGGCGCGGCGGAGGCCATCGACACGATCATGCCGCTGGCCCGGGGCGCCACCAACGCCGCCGTGGAGGGATTGTCGGAAGAGGACATCGCCGCCTTCCGCCGCGTGCTGGAGCACATGCATACGCGCCTGACCTCCGGCCGCGGGCGCTGAGGCGGGCCGTCATCCTTCGGGCGCCCGCCGTTTTTGCGGACGTCGAGGCCGCGCTCTCGCAGCAGGTCGCAGCGCGCGCAGTTCGGTCGGACCGGGAACTGGCTTTCGCCAGAACCGCGACGTAACGACGCGCAAATCCGCTCATCGCGGAGCCGATGCTGCGGGCCCTCGCCCCCGCGTGGCGAAAATCGCTCGGCAGGAACCATCCGCCTCGCCTAGGGCGCGCCGGGACCGACGGCTGGCGGCTGTCGTCAGCCCTCGAGCACGAAGGTGACCTTCATGTGCACGCGGAACTCGACGACCTTGCCGTTCTCGACCACGACCTCCTGGTCCTTGACCCAGGCGCCCTTCACGTTGCGAAGGCTCTGGTTGGCCCGGGCTATGCCGTTGGTCACAGCCTCCTCGAAGCTCTTGGGCGATGCCGAGCTGATCTCGGTGATCCTGGCGACGCTCATCTCGCACCTCCATCCGTTGGGTTTCGCAGACCCTCCGGACAAAGGCGCGCGATGTGGCTGACGGGCGCCGGCCATGTGACCATTCAGCGGCGACCGGCGCGCGCCGGTCTGCTCACAGGCCGGCGCGGCGCAGCGCCTCCACTGTCATCTCCGCGCCCACGGCCCAGACCGCAGCCCAGGGCAGAGCCATCAGCACGACCAGGTTGCGGAGGCCCTGCACCTGCATGTCCGCGTCGCCGAAGCCGAAAGGATCGGCCCTGGCGGCGGTTTCCGTCGGCTTGCAGATCATCCCGCCCTCTCGTTTCAGAAGTATATCGTTATCCTTACGAGAACAATTTGTGGCAGGTTTCCAGCGCGTTCACAAGCGTGTCGACCTCCTCGCGCGTGTTGTAGAGGCCGAAGGACGCCCGGCAGGTCGCGGTCACGCCCAGGAACTCCATCAGCGGCTGGGCGCAGTGATGGCCGGCGCGCACGGCCACGCCCTTGCGGTCCACCACGGTCGAGATGTCGTGCGGATGGCCCGCCCCTTCCATGGCGAAAGAGAAGATTGCGCCCTTGCCCGGCGCGTTGCCGTAGAGCGTCAGCCAGTTGATGCCCGAGAGCCGCTCCTGCGCATAGGCGGCGACATCCGCCTCGTGGGCGGCGATGTTCTGCATGCCGAGGCCCTCGAGATACTCGACCGCCGCGCCGAGGCCGATCATCTGCACGATGGCGGGTGTGCCGGCCTCGAACTTGTGGGGCGGATCGTTCCAGGTGATCTCCTCGCGGTGGACGTCCCTGATCATGTCGCCCCCGCCGATGAAGGGGCGCATCTCGTCGTAGCGCTCCTGCCTGACGTAAAGCGCGCCGGAGGCGGTGGGTCCGTAGAGCTTGTGGCCCGTGATCACATAGAAGTCGCAGCCGATGTCGCGCACATCCACCGGCATGTGCACCGCGGCCTGGGAGCCATCGACGACCGTCGCCACGCCCTTCTCCCGGGCCGCGTCGCAGATGGTCTTCACGTCCACCTTGGTGCCCAGCACGTTGGACATGTGCGTGACGGCGACCAGCTTCGTGCGCGGGCCGATGGCGTCGACGACCTTCTGCGGGTCCAGCGAGCCGTCGGGCTCCGTCTCCACCCATTTCAGGACCGCGCCCTGCCGTTCGCGCAGAAAGTGCCAGGGGACGATGTTGGCGTGGTGCTCCATGATGGTGAGCACGATCTCGTCGCCCGGCTCCAGGTTCGGCGCGCCCCAGGCGTAGCTGACCAGGTTGAGCCCCTCGGTCGAGCCCTTGGTGAAGACGATCTCCTCCGTCTTCTCCGCCCCGAGGAAGCGACGCAGGGTCTCGCGCACGCCCTCGTAGTGATCGGTCGCGAGGTTGGAGAGGTAGTGCAGCCCGCGATGGACGTTGGCGTACTCCTCCTCGTAGGCGCGGCGCATGGTGTCGACCACCGCGCGCGGCTTCTGCGCCGAGGCGCCGTTGTCGAGATAGACGAGGGGCTTGCCGTGGACCTGCCGCGACAGGATGGGGAAGTCCCTGCGGATTTCGGTGACGTCGTACATGTCGGCTCCCGTTCGCCGGAGGATCACGGAGGGGGCGGCGCGCCCGTGAAGGCCGAGGCGAGGACCATGGTGAAGATGCCCAGGGCGATGAACCCGGCCACGGAGGCGGCGACCACGCCCCCCAGCTTCCGGAAGCCATGGGCTTCGGCCACGAAGCTCGCGAAGATCCAGATGGAGATCCCGACCGAGAGAGGGATCAGAAGGAAGAGCGGGGAGACCGTCCCCTCCTCCGTCATGGCCCGCGCGCCCAGCAGGTTGAGCGGGGCCAGGAAGGCGGTGACGAGGTAGTGCCAGGCGACCACCGCCGCGATCTGGTCGGGGCCCGCCTGCCCCCCGAAGCGCCGCCCGATGGCATAGGCGCCCGCCGTCAAGGCGGCGTAGAGGACGAGCTGGAGCACCAGCTCCGTCAGGCGCATGCTCAGCCCGCCGTCCGCGGGCGAGGCGCCTTCGCCGCCCGGAATCCGGGCGACCAGAAGGCCGAAGAGCGACTGGATGGCGAAGGCCAGGACCACCATCAGAAGGCAGTCCGGCATGGAGGGCATGCGCTCCAGGATCCAGCGCGCCGAACGGCGCGGGGCGCGGTAGGCGTCGAGGACGTTCAGCAGGAAATCGCGGATCATGCGCGGCAGCTCCCTCCGGCGCCGCCGCGCGCCCCTCTGCGCGCCCCTGCGGACCCCGTCAGCCGGCTAGATAGACGCCGATCCAGCTCAGCGCCACCGTTCCGATCGACAGCGACAGGAAGATCCAGCCCACGCGACGGAACCCGTGCGCCGTGCCGAGCCCCGCAGCGATGAACCAGAGGAAGGGCACCAGCCCCAGATAGTAGGGCGGAACCGCGAAGAGCGGATCGGCGAGCGCCGGAAGGACGCGCTCTCCATGCGCGAGGACCACGCCCACGAAGGCTGCCAGCAGCCCGAACGGCGCGGAGACGAGCGCGCCCCAGAACACCGCGGCGCGCGTGTCGCGCCAGCTTCCGGTCCCTCCCGCGAGGTTCAGCGCGCCGTAGGCCCCGGCGGCGAAGACATACATCACGGCCGTCCGCATCAGGAAAGCCAGCAGCATCCAGCCGCCCATCTCCACCGGCAGCCTGGCCACGACCGCCGAGGTCGGCGCGAGCACCGTCTTGAGCGTCCAGGACAGGAAGAACACCACGTCGGAAAGGATCACGTAGAAGAGCAGGCGCCCCTCCGACGGGCTCTCCGAAATCAGCCGCGCGACGGAGGTCGGCATGTCGCGCCAGGCCTCCAGGATGCGCTCGTTCATGGTGACGGGCAGGTCGTCCTCCTCCCACACGGAGGACTTGGCGGCGAGATACGCGGACATCGACGCTACTCCTTGTTCCAGCCGGCGCTCCCCTCGGCCGGCTGAACGCCGGATTACCACAACCTGACTGCCAGGTGAACAACTTTGACGCGATCCCGCCCGCTCCGCGCACGCCGACAGGCCGAATCCGGGGCGCGGGCGTCATCCGCGCCCCGTCAGCACGCCCGGCTCGGCCAGCGCCAGAAGCGCAGCGAGCGCCGCGACGGCCGCGAAGATCGGCCAGGCCGAGCGGAAGCCGTGCGCCTCCGCCAGCCCCGCGCTCCAGATCCAGGCCCAGGCAAGCCCGGCCGCCTGCGCGGGCAGACCGGCCAAGGCCGGCGCCACGCCGGTCCCCTTCAGCAGGAAGCTCGCCGCCGCGCCGGCGAGAATCGCCGGCGCCGCCGCCACCGGCGACCAGAACACGACCGTTCGCGTCGCCTTCCATCCGCCCGTCCCGCCGGCCGCCTGCAGCGCCAGCCGCATCAGCGCGGCGAGCGCGTAAAGGAACAGCGGCGTGAAGAAGAGCATGGAGACGAGGTTGACGGTGGCCAGCGTCAGCGGGTCCATCGCCTCCAGCCCCGCGGCGGCCTTCGCCCGCTCCTCCATCAGCGCCTCGGGCAGCCGCGCCAGCCACAGCGCCGCACAGCCCCCCATGGCGTAGGCGAGCAGCCGCGGCTCGCCCGGATCCTCGGCCAGCTCCCGCGCCATGGAGGCGCGGAAGCCGCCTTTCCAGGCCGCCGCGACGCGGGCGGCGAGGCCGCGCGGCGCGGTCGCGGCGGCGTCCCCCATCCTCAGACCTCTCCGCGGATCCAGTGCCAGATGCGATCGCGAATCTCCGCGGCCAGATCCTCGTCCTCGATCTCCTCCACGGCCTGGCCGAGGAAGGACTGGATCAGCAGGTTCTCGGCCTCCCGCTTCGGGATGCCGCGGGCGCGCAGGTAGTAGAGCGCGTCCTCGTCCGCCGCCCCGCAGGTCGAGCCGTGGGAGCATTCGACGTCGTCGGCGTAGATCTCCAGCTCCGGCTTGGCCTGGAAGTCGGCCTCGTCATCCAGCAGCAGGCCCTGGGAGATCTGGTAGCCGTCGGTCTTCTGGGCGCCCTCCTTCACCAGGATCTTGCCCTGGAAGACGGCGCGGGCGCCCGAGCGCAGCACCTTCTTGAAGACCTGCCGGGACTCGCAGCGCTCCGCGTCATGGGTGACGAACACCGTGTCATCGTGCAGGAAGTCCTTGCCGTCGCCGAGGCAGGCCCCGGCCAGGTGGCAGACCGCGTCGTCGCCCGTCAGCTCCACCACCTGCTCGGCCCGCGTCAGCCGGCCGCCGGCCGTCACCGCGAAGGCCTTGCACACGCTTTCGGTCCCGAGGCGGGCGAACAGGTGCCACACGCCGCGTCGCTCGGCCTCAGGGCCGTTGGCGCGCAGGTAGTGGAAGCGGGCGCGGTCGGCGACTTCGACCTCCAGGCTCGCGTTCACCCTCGCGCCGGGGGAGCCGGTCTCCAGCAGGGTGAGCTCCGCCCCCTCCTCCAGCTTTACGACGTGGTGCAGCGTGGCGTCGGCGTGCCCGGCCTCCCGCACCCCGCGGATCAGGATCGGGCGCGGCGCCTTGCCGGTCACACGGATGGCCAGCCCCTGCTCCGCGACGGCCGTGTTGAAGGCCGCCAGCGGGCGGGGCGTGCGGTCATGGCTACGGGCCTCCAGCACGCCGAAGAGCTCCTTGGCCCAGTGGATGTCGGCCTGCAGCGCCTCCTTGAGCGTGACGGCCTCCACTCCGGCCATGGCCAGCTCCTGCGCGTCGGCCTCCACCACGCCGTCGCGGCAGGTGACGACCAGCGCGTCCGTCTCCGCGAACAGCGGCGCCGCGGGCGCGGGCAGCGGGACCGACGGGGCCTCCGGCGCCGTCAGCTCGCGCGGATCCGTCCACTTCCAGTACTCGTCGCGGCGCACCGGCGCGCCCATCTTCCGCAGCCGGGCGGCGGCGGCCTCGCGCGCCTCGCGCGCCCAGGCCCCTTCGTCGCCGGGAAGCCCGCGGGCCGAGAGCAGCCCCTCGGCCAGCTCGAACTTCTCGGCCTTCTGCCTGGCGGTCATCGGCATCACGCGTCCTCCGGCTGCAGATGGGCGTAGCCCTTCTCCTCGACCTCGAGCGCCAGCTCGGGGCCCCCGGTCTTCACGATGCGGCCGTCGGACATGATGTGCACGACATCCGGTTTGATGTGGTCGAGAAGCCGCTGATAGTGCGTGATCACGAGAAAGCCACGCCCGGCGTCGCGCAGGGCGTTCACGCCGTCGGCGACCAGCTTCATGGCGTCCACGTCGAGGCCGGAGTCGGTCTCGTCCAGGATGCACATGCGCGGCTCGAGCACCGCCATCTGCAGGATCTCGTTGCGCTTCTTTTCGCCGCCGGAGAAGCCGACATTGACCGAGCGCTTCAGCATCTCGGGCGACATCTTTAGCTGCGCCGCCTTCTCCCGGATGTGCCTAAGGAACTCGGAGGCGTTCATCTCCTCCTCCCCCTTCGCCTTGCGCTGCGCGTTCAGGGCGGTGCGCAGGAAGGTCATGTTGCCCACGCCCGGGATCTCGACCGGGTACTGGAAGGCCAGGAACAGGCCCGCGGCGGCGCGGTCCTCCGGCTCCATCTCCAGCAGGTCCTCACCGTCCAGCGTGGCGGTTCCCTCCGTCACCTCGTAGCCCTCGCGGCCGGAGAGCACATAGGACAGCGTGGACTTGCCCGACCCGTTCGGGCCCATGATCGCGTGCACCTTGCCCGCGTCCACATGGAGGTCCACGCCCTTGAGGATCTCCTTGTCCTCCTCCTCGAGCTTCACGTGCAGGTTCTTGATGTCGAGCATGTTTCCGGTTCCTCGCTCTGGCGTCGCGGCGCGCGCGGACGCGGATCTGGTGGGGCGGCGCGCCCGTGCGGCGCGCCGAACTGGTCGGGCTGCGCGGCCCCTGGCTCAGGCCGTCTCGATCACGACCGCCGTGCCGGAGACGGAGACCATCAGCATGGAGTCGCCCACGACCTCGTAGTCGAGATCGACTCCGACGACGGCGTTGGCGCCCTGCTCCCTGGCCTGCGCCTCCAGGTCCTGAAAGGCGACCTCCCGGGCGTCGCGCAGCTTGGTCTCGTAGGCGCCCGAGCGGCCGCCGATGACGTCGGTGATGCCGGCGAAGAAGTCCCGCACGACATTGGCGCCCATGATCGCCTCGCCCACGACCACCCCGCGGTAGTCGGTGATGCGGTGGCCCTCGACGGCGTCCGTGGTGGTCACGATCATGCGTCCTCGTCCCTGGTCGTGGCGCGGGCGAAGCGGACCCAGCCCAGCGTGAGCAGGCCCCACGCCGCGAGCAGAAGCAGGGTCAGACCAGCCTCCGCCCATGTCGTGGCGCGCCCGCCGAGATCCCACGCCTCGGCCAGCATCGCGACGATCTCCTCGTCCTCCAGCGACAGGGAGAGGACGACGAGCTGCGCCATGATCAGCATCCTCGCCGTGGGATGCAGCCGCAGCCGGTCGGCATGGCCGATCCGGGGCAGGCGCGGGCGTCGCTCGCTGCGGGTCATGCGCGAACTCCTCCGGTCCGGACGGGCGCGGCGGGCCTCAGCCCACCGACCCTTCCAGACTGATGGCGACGAGGCTCTGCGCCTCCATCGCGAACTCCATGGGCAGGGCCTGCAGCACCTCCTTGCAGAAGCCGTTGACCACCAGCGCCACGGCCTCCTCCTCGGTCATCCCGCGGGCGCGGCAGTAGAAGAGCTGGTCCTCGGCGATCTTCGAGGTCGTCGCCTCGTGCTCCACCTTCGAGGAGTTGTTGCGGCACTCGATGTAGGGGACCGTGTGGGCCCCGCACTTGTCGCCGATCAGCAGGGAGTCGCACTGCGTGTGGTTGCGGCTGTTCTTCGCCTTCGGGTGGATCGAGACCAGCCCGCGATAGGTGTTCTGCGCCTGCCCGGCCGAGATGCCCTTGGAGACGATCCGGGAGCGGGTGTTCTTCCCCAGATGGATCATCTTCGTGCCGGTGTCGGCCTGCTGCCAGTTGTTGGCGATGGCGATGGAGTAGAACTCGCCCTGGCTGTCGTCCCCGCGCAGGATGCAGGAGGGATACTTCCAGGTCACGGCGGAGCCGGTCTCAACCTGCGTCCACATCACCTTGGAGCGGTCGCCGCGGCAGTCGGCGCGCTTGGTGACGAAGTTGAAGATACCGCCCTTGCCGTTCTCGTCGCCCGGATACCAGTTCTGGACGGTGGAGTACTTCACCTCCGCGTCCTCCAGCGCCACGATCTCCACTACCGCGGCGTGAAGCTGATTCACATCGCGCATGGGCGCCGTGCAGCCCTCCAAGTAGGAGACGTAAGAGCCCTTGTCGGCGATGATCAGCGTGCGCTCAAACTGCCCCGTGTTCTCCGCATTGATGCGGAAATATGTGGACAGCTCCATGGGGCAGCGCACGCCCGGCGGCACATAGACGAAGGAGCCGTCGGAGAACACGGCGGAGTTCAGCGTGGCGAAGAAGTTGTCGGAGTTCGGCACGACCGAGCCGAGATACTTCTTCACCAGCTCCGGATGCTCCTGCACCGCCTCGGAGATCGAGCAGAAGATCACGCCGGCCCTGGCCAGCTCCTTCTTGAACGTCGTGCCGACGGAGACGGAGTCGAACACCGCGTCCACGGCCACCCGGCGCTCGCCCTCGCGGCCCTCGGCGGGGGCCTGGTCGGCGCCCTCGACGCCGGCGAGGATCATCTGCTCCTTGAGCGGGATGCCCAGCTTCTCGTAGGTGCGCAGCAGCTCGGGATCGACCTCGTCCAGCGACTTGGGCTTGTCCTGGAAGCTCCTGGGCTGGGCGTAGTAGTACTGGCTCTGGTAGTCGATGGGCGGATAGCGGACCATCGACCAGTCCGGCTCCTCCATCTTCTGCCAGCGGCGCCAGGATTCCAGACGCCATTCCAGAAGCCACTCCGGCTCGTTCTTCTTGGCGGAGATCAGCCGGACGATGTCCTCGTTGAGCCCCTGCGGGGCGAAGTCCATCTCCACATCCGTCGACCAGCCGTGCTTGTAGCGGTCGCCGAGCGAGCGGACGGCCTCCAGGGTCTCCTGCTCGACCCCTTCCTTGACGTTGGTCTCGTCCAGAGCGGCCATGGTCTTCTCCAGCTTGCCCCGCCGCCTCGGCGCGGCGCGGTCTTGGGTTGCGTCAGGCCGACTTCGCGCGGAAGCGGCGGTATCTCTCGGCCCAGGCGGCGGCGAAGGCCTCGGCCTGGGCCTCGGTCGTGGTCGGCCCCAGCGAGACGCGGATGGCCGAGCCGGCCGTCGTCTCGTCGAGCCCCATCGCCCGCAGGGCGCGGCTCGGCCCCACCTTGCCCGAGGCGCAGGCGGATCCGGCCGAGATCGCGAAGCCCGCCAGGTCCATCTGCATCACCTGCGTCTCGCCCTTCCA
>JBNJGE010000136.1:0-9587 GCA_051747505.1 Pseudomonadota bacterium
GCGCCCACCTTCCGCAGAGGGGAGGACGCGGAGAGCGAGACGGCGCTGCGGCGCATCTGGCTCAACGACACGCTGTTCATTGCGCCCTTCAACATGCTCGGGCTGCCGGTCGCCTCCGTGCCTGTCGGGCTGGTGGACGGCGATCCGGTGGGCTGCCAGCTTATCTCCTCGCGCTACCGGGAGGACGTGGCGCTTGCGGCTGCGGAGGCGGTGGAGGCCGGCGTCGGCGTGCTGACCCGTCAGCTCTGGGCGCGCGAAGCCTGAGGGCGGCGCGCGCCCGGCCCGATTGCGCGGCCCGGGCTTGCCATCGCGGCCGGCTTCGGGCTGTGCTGAGCCCCCAACCGGCAGGAGGCGCAGAGACGAATGATCGATCCGAAGCTGTTCCGCCCCGAGGCGGTCGCCCGGGAGACGGCGGAGTTCAACGCCGATCTGGAGGCCAGGCTCGCGGAGGTTCCTCCGACCCACGAGGTTCCTGTCGAACTCACCCGCCAGGCGCGCGCCGAGGGACGCGGCATCTTTCCGTCGGGCGGGCCGCTCGAGGGCTCGGAATGGCGGGAGATCCCGCAGGGCGAGGGACCCGGACGAGCGCGGGTCTCCATGCCCGACAACGCGCCCCGTGGCCTTTACCTGCACATCCACGGCGGCGGCTGGGCGCTGGGCGCGCCGGACCAGTGCGACGACCAGAACCAGCGTCTTGCTCGGGAAACCGGGTGCGCCGTGGTCTCGATCGCATATCGTCTGGCGCCCGAGCATCCTTACCCGGCCGCCGCCGAGGATTGCGAGGCCGCCGCGCGCTGGGCGCTGGCTGCCCCGGAGTTCAAGGGGCTGCCGGTCGTCATCGGGGGGGAGAGCGCGGGCGCGCATCTCTCCGTGGTCACCCTGCTGCGCCTGAGGTCGGCGGGGTTGCTCGAGCGGTTCCGCGGCGCGGTGCTCAACTACGGCTGCTACGATCTGCGCCTCACGCCGTCGGCCCGGAACTGGGGCGAGCGGCAGCTCATCCTCTCCACCCCGACCCTGAAATTCTTCCAGCAGGTCTTCGCGCCGGATCCGGAGGTGTGGGAGGATCCGCTCGCCTCGCCTCTTCTGGCCGACCTTCGAGGACTGGTGCCGGCCCTGTTCCAGGTCGGAACCGCGGATCCGCTGCTGGATGACACGTTGATGATGGCGCCGCGCTGGTCGGCGGCAGGCAACGTGGCCGAGGTGGCGATCCACCCCGGCGGCGTCCACGCCTTCGATCAGTTCGATCTCCCGATCGCGAAGGCTTATCTCGCGCGCAAGACGGCCTTCGCCAAGGCCTGCTTCGCGCGTTGAGCCCGCTTCGCCGCCGCGAGGCTTTCGCGGCGGCGCGTCCGATTTCCCGCAGGAGCCTGCAGCCATGACACCCGCCGGCCGCGTGCAGGCGGCCATCGACATTCTCGACTCATGGGACCCGGGTCGCCCGATGGACCGCATCCTGACGCGCTGGGGCCGGGCGAACCGCTACGCCGGGTCCGGCGACCGGGCGGCGATCGCCGATCTGGTCCACGACTCCCTGCGCCGCTGGCGGTCTCTCGGATGGCCGGAAGCCGAGGCGCCGCGCGGCGCGCGGGCGCGGCTTCTGGCGCTGTCGGATGAGGCGGAGGAGACCGACCGGCGCTTCCACGGCTCGCGTCATGGGCCCGCGCCGGTCACGCAGGCGGAACGGGACTGGCTCGCCTCCCGGCCCGCGGCGCTCGGCTGCGCCCCCGAGGGCGTCCGCCTCGACATGCCCGACTGGCTGATCGCGCCGCTGCGCGAGTCCCTCGGTGCATCTCTGGAGCCGGTGCTGGAGGCGCTGAGGCGTCGCGCGCCCGTCGATCTTCGGGTCAACCGCCTCAAGGCGGATCCGGCGCAGGCCGCGGCCGCGCTGGCGGAGGATGGCGTGGAGACCGAGCCGGGCCCCCTCTCTCCCGACGCGCTGCGCGTGACGGCGGGGGCGCGGAAGCTGCGGGCCAGTCGCGCCTATCGTGAGGGCCGGGTGGAGCTCCAGGACGCCGCCAGCCAGGCGGTCGCGGCTTTCGCGGGCGCCCGGCCGGGGGAGCGGGTTCTGGATTTCTGCGCCGGCGGCGGCGGCAAGGCGCTTGCGCTGGCCGCCGCCATGCAGGGCCGGGGCGAGATCCTCGCCCATGACGCCGCGCCCCGGCGCATGGCCGATCTGCCGGCGCGCGCCGCGCGCGCCGGCGCGGCGGTTCGGGTGCTGGATGGACCGGTTCCTGACGACGAGCGGGGCCGGTTCGATCTGGTCTTCGTGGACGCCCCCTGTTCGGGCAGCGGAGCCTGGCGGCGCAATCCCGACGCCAAGTGGGCCTTCGGGCCGGAGGACCTGGCGCAACTGTGCAAGATCCAGGACGGGATCCTGGTTGAGGCGGCCCGTTTCGTGCGGCCGGGCGGTCGGCTCGTCTATGCCACCTGTTCGCTTCTCGAGCCGGAGAACGGCGAGCGCGTGCGTGCCTTTGCGACTGGCTGCGCCGCCCGGGTTGCGCGGGAGATGCGCCTTACCCCGTTGCAGGGAGGTGACGGTTTCTATGCAGCAGAGATTATTCTCCGCAATGGTTGAGAAGAGCGTGTCATTGTCGCCTTATGGTGGCGTCTGAGAGGGCGTTTTACCAGTTCTTTGCAATTTCGGGTTTGCCTGAGCCTCGGGGAGGTTCGAAGGCGCGGATCCGAAGAGCAGATGACATGAGGCGGCAGGCGGAGCGGGCCTTGCAGAGCGGGCGGCCTTGCGAAGAGCAGGACGGCGCGACGGAGCCCGTGGAGGCCCCAAGCAGCGCGGTTGCGGTCCCCGAAACGGGGGGCGCGACAAGTCTGTTCGAGGGGCCGGGTCCGCCGGCCGGGAAAGGCCTGACGCGGCCGTTGGTCCCCGTGGCGCTGGCGGTCATCGGCGGCGCCGCGCTCGTCGGCGCCTGGCTCAGCGGAAGCGGCGCCTGGATCGCGGGCCTTGGCGCCTTCGCGGTGGGCGTTGCGATCGTGGCAGGCGCCGCCTCCGCCCAGCGTCTGCGCGATCGTCGGCAACAGCGGCGCACCGATGATCCGGGCGCGCGCGCCGTGGAGACGCTTTTCGGCGCCGACCCCGTGCCCACGGCTCTGACGGATGCCCGGGGCATGCTGCTCGCGGCCAACCCGGCCCTGCGCCAGACGTTGCGCCCTCAGGAGGACGATGACGAACGGTTGCCCGCGCGGCTGGAGAGCGTGCTCTCGCCGGCCGCGCCGGACGTGACCGTCGCGGCGGAGGTCTATCGCCTGTTGCGCGGGGCCCGTGTCGCGGGGCGTGCGCGTTCCCGCGGACTGGCGCTCGGCGGGGATGCGCGAGGGGTCGTCCTGGAGCGGCTTTCGCCCGACCGGCTCTTGTGGCGCATGCCCCCCGACGCCCCCGAGGCCGGTGTCTCGGCGGCGGCATTTCTGGACGGGCTGGGCGTGGCGGCCGTCGCCTGGGAAGGCGGGGCGCTGCGCCCCAACCGCGCCGCGCGGACGCTGAGGCCCGATATCGGCCGGCTGCTGGAGGAGGCGGGGGATGCGCCGCCGGAGGCGCTCGCCACCGCCGACGGTCTCTCCCTGATGGCCGTCCGCGCGCCGCATGCGGCGCAGACCTGGCTGCTGATCGCCGATCCGCGGCCCGGCGAGGGCGCGGGCGGGGCGGCCGCGGCGGCCGAGATGCTGGAGCGGCTGCCTGTCGCCATCGCCCGCCTGAGCCTTGACGGGACGCTGATCCTGGCGAACGAGCCCGCGCGCCGGCTGCTGGGCCCCGACGCGGCGCCCGGGGCCGCCCTGGACGGGCTGGTCGAAGGCCTGGGCCGTTCCATTCCGGACCGGATCGCGGAGGCGGCTCGGGGGCGGGCCTCCGGCCGCTCCGAGATCGCGCGAGGTCGGCGCGAGGACCGCGAAACCTTCCTGCAACTTTCCCTGACGCTCGTGGAGTTCGAGGGGGCGCCGGCCCTCGTGGCGGTCATGAGCGACGCCACCGAGCTCAAGACCCTCGAAGCCCAGTTCGTCCAGAGCCAGAAGATGCAGGCGGTTGGCCAGCTTGCGGGCGGCGTGGCCCATGACTTCAACAACCTGCTGACCGCCATCTCGGGCCACACGGACCTGCTGCTGATGCGTCGGGACGCCTCCGACGCCGATCACGCCGACCTGATGCAGATCCGGCAGAACGCCAACCGAGCGGCGGCGCTGGTGCGCCAGATGCTGGCCTTCTCCCGCAAGCAGACGCTGCGGCCGACGGTGATCAACCTGACAGAGACGCTGACCGAGCTGTCCCATCTGCTCAACCGTCTGCTGGGCGAGAAGGTCCGCCTGCGGCTGGAGCATGCAGGCGATCTGGGCCTCGTCCGGGTGGACGAGCGCCAGTTCGAGCAGGTCATCGTCAATCTCGTGGTCAACGCGCGCGACGCGATGGCCGGCGGCGGCGATGTGCGCATCCGGACCCGAAACGCGGCCTTCGAGCAGGAGTACCGGCGCGATCGCGCCGTCGTCCCGCCAGGGGATTACGTCGCGGTGGAGGTTTCAGACAGCGGGCAGGGCATCCCTCCGGACCGGATCGGGCAGATCTTCGATCCCTTCTTCACGACGAAGAAGCCCGGGGAGGGAACGGGCCTCGGTCTGAGCACGGCCTATGGAATCATCAAGCAGACGGGCGGTTTCATCTTCGCCGACAGCCCCCCGGGCGAGGGGGCGGTGTTCACAATCTACCTGCCCCGGCACGACGAATCCGTTGAGCCCGTTCCGGCGGGGACCGAGGCGCCCGAGGCGGAGTCAGGCGCGGAAGACCAGGCGCGCGGCGTGGTTCTGCTGGTCGAGGATGAGGCGCCGGTCCGCAGCTTCGCCTCCCGGGCGCTCGCCCTTCGCGGCTACGAGGTGATCGAGGCCGAGAGCGCCGAGGAGGCGCTGGAGATTCTCGAGGATGAGACTCTTCATGTGGACGTCATCATCTCGGACGTCGTGATGCCCGGCATGGACGGCCCCAGCTGGGTCAAGACGGCGCGCGTGACGCGACCCGGGGTCGCGGTCGTGTTCGTTTCGGGCTACGCGGAAGGGGCGTTTCGCAAGAGTCTGAAAGGGCTGGAAGATTTCGAGTTCCTGCCCAAGCCCTACTCGTTGCGCGACCTGTCCCGGGCCATCGCCGACGCGCAGGCGAGGAAACGTGGCAGGGACCTCACGGCGTAGCGCCGCGAGAAAGAGGCGGCACGCCAATGGAATGCCATGAAGGCTGGCCGGCCCGATCCTCGGCGGCGGATCGGATCGCCCACTGGCCCGGCGGAGATTCGGGTTCCGTCTCTCAATCCCGTCGTGGCGTCCGTAGGGGCCGGAAGGCCCGCGCATCCGGCAACCTGCGCGACATGATGCGCGCGAGAATGTCGATCCGATCAGGAAGTCGGCGCCGGCGAGACCGCTTGTTCCGCCGGTTGCCCGCCGGCGGTTGGAGGTCCAAGCTGCCGCTGGCTGCACATGGAGGCGTCATGAGCGACGACGCGGGCGCGCAAACTCTCCTCTCGGAACTCGACCCTCGATGTCTGATCGCCGAGGCCTACCGAATAGAGGAGCTGGGGCCGGAGGCCTGCCGCTCCATCTTTCTGGACTGGGCGCTGGGCCGGAGCGACGCCGAAGGCTCCCACGCCGCCCTGCGCGCCCTGCACGCCCACTACGCGCCCCGCTTTCCGGATCACCCCATGACCGGGGTGCTCGTCGAGGGCCTCGCCCGACCGCCCGGGGCGGGGCGGCGGCGTGGGGGAAGGGCCGGGCGCTGAAGTCTCAGGCGAGCGCGGCCAGGATTCTCGCCCAGCTCCGCGCGCCGCCGCGGAAGCTGCCGAGGTCGTATTTCTCGTTCGGGGAATGCAGGCGGTCGTCCTCGAGGCCAAAGCCGACCATCAGCGACTCCATGCCCAGGATCGACTGGAAATGCCCCGCGACCGGAATCGAGCCCCCGCAGCCGATGAAGGCGGCCGGGTTCGGCCATTCCTCCGACAGCGCCTGCCGCGCGGCCTCGAATTCCGGGGCGCCGGTGTTCATCGTCACCGCCCGCGCGCCTCCGTGAGGGTGAAACTCTACGTCGCAGTCGCCGGGCAGCCGGGCGCGGACATGGGCGCGCAGCGCCTCGCGGATCGCCTCGGGGTCCTGGTCGCCCACCAGCCGGCAGGAGACCTTGGCCGAGGCCTGCGCGGGGATCACCGTCTTGAAGCCTTCGCCGGCATAACCGCCGGCGATGCCGTTGAACTCGCATGTCGGTCGCGCCCAGACTTGGTGGAGCGCGTCGCGCCCGGCCTCGCCGGCGGGCAGGCGCAGGCCCACCTCGCCCAGGAAGCGCTCGGCGGAGAAGTCGAGACCGCGCCATTGCGCCTCGATCTCCGGCGACAGCTCATGCACCCCGTCATAGAAGCCGGGCAGCGTGACGCGCCCCGACTCGTCGTGCAGATCGCCCAGTATCCGGGCCAGCGCACGGATCGGGTTGGCGGCCGCGCCCCCGTAGAAGCCCGAATGCAGGTCGCGGTCGGCCCCACGGATCACGATCTCCTCGCCCAGCAGGCCGCGCAGCATGGTGGTGATGGCCGGCGTCTCGCGGTTCCACATGCCGGTGTCGCAGATCAGCGCCAGGTCGCGCCCCAGCTCCTTCCGGTTCGCCTCCAGGAAGGGGACGAGCGAGGGAGAGCCCGATTCCTCCTCCCCCTCCAGCAGGATGGAAACGTTGGCGGGCAGGGTTCCGGTGACGGCCTTCCAGGCGCGGCAGGCCTCGACGAAGGTCATCAGCTGGCCCTTGTCGTCGGCAGCGCCCCGCGCGCGGATGACGCGGCGCCCGCCGCCCAGGTCCTCGATGCGCGGCTCGAAGGGGTTGTGATCCCATAGCTCCAGCGGATCCACGGGCTGCACGTCGTAATGGCCGTAGAAGAGCAGCGAGGGGCCGGAGGCGCCCGGCGCGGTCAGCGCGTCGCCATGGGCCACCACCATGGGGCGGCCGGACGTGTCGCGGGTCTCGGACGCGAAGCCTATGGCGGCGAGCTCGTCGGTCAGCCACTCGGCCGCGGCCGCGCAGTCAGCTGCGTGGGCCGGGTCCGTCGAGATGGAGGGGTAGCGCAGCAGCGAGAAGAGCCGGTCCAGCGCGGGCTCCATCTCCTGGTCGAGGCGGTCCAGAACAGCGGGAAGCTCGGGATGGGACATGCAGGCGCTCCGGCATGGGGTTGCGGGCCGCGCGGCCCGTGGCGACGGGATTGGGCGGGGCGAGCGTGGCGCCGGCGCCGCGGCTTGGCAACCGCGCCCGCCCTCAGCGGCGCTCGGCGCGCTGGCGGGCGAAGGCGCTCTCTCGGTCGGCGAGGCCGAGCAGGGGGGCGAGCTGGCGCAGGAAGGCGTCCTCGGCCGGGTCGCGCCGCCCGTCGGCGAGCGCGACGCGCCAGAGCGACTCCATCACGGCCGCCCGCTCCTCATGCGGGACGGCCTGCTTGATCAGGCGCGTGAAGCGCACGGTGTCCGGGGCCTGCGACTCGGTCTCCTCGGCCTCGGCGAGCAGCGACTCGGCCGCCGCGGCGTCGAGGCCGTGATGATCCGCGAGCGCCGCCAGTATCTCGGCGCGCTCGCCCGCGTCGTAGATGTCGTCCGCCCGGGCGGCGCGCACCATCAGCGCGGCGAGGGCGAGGCGGGCGTCCTCCTCCGCCAGCGGGGCGGAGTCGTCGGGCGATTTCAGGCGAGCGAGCAGGGTCGAGATCATGGGCGCTCCCAGTGTTGCGATGCCCCGGGCGACGGCCGGCGCGGCCCGGTCTGATATGGGGCCTGGCGCGGGAACGCGCCAACGCCGTCACGTCAGGCGGCGTTCCCGTGTCGAAAGCCGCGAGAGAGGACTTGACGCCCCCGCCCGGCGTGAATATCACCCTGCGCACTCCCGGGCCACACCGGGATGGCGG
Organism: Pseudomonadota bacterium; assembly: GCA_051747505.1. Lineage (GTDB taxonomy): Bacteria > Pseudomonadota > Alphaproteobacteria > Rhodobacterales > Rhodobacteraceae > Albimonas. Next base: position 7,902 of record JBNJGE010000136.1, read on the forward strand.
CTGCGGTTGTAGCTCAGTTGGTTAGAGTGCCGGCCTGTCACGCCGGAGGTCGCGGGTTCGAGCCCCGTCAACCGCGCCACCGCCTTCCTTCCCAGACAAAGACCCTGCGGGCCGGGCCGGACATCAGCATGGCGCGGCGCTGGTTGGCGCTCGAATCCAGCTGCATACGACGGCATGCCGCTGTTTCCGGCTGTTTGGTCCAAAAAATCAGATGCTTGCCGGGCGCCCTTGGCAACGCTGCGTCGCGGAACAAAGTCGAGGAAGCGCGAAAGCCGGCTCCGGGTTTTGTTGACCTCGCCCGGGCGCCCGGATAGGTAAGCGCCAGTCTCGAACGCCGCCGCCGCGCCCGACCCGGAGCGCCGCGCCGCGGCCAGCGGGAGGGCCCGATGGAAGACCTGCTCCGCGAATACCTGCCGATCCTGGTGTTCCTCGCCCTCGCGGTCGGGATCGGCCTGGTGTTCATCCTCGCCGCCGTTGTCCTGGCCGTGCGCCATCCGGACCCGGAGAAGATCTCGGCCTACGAGTGCGGCTTCAACCCGTATGACGACGCGCGCATGAAGTTCGACGTGCGCTTCTACCTCGTCGCCATCCTGTTCATCATCTTCGATCTCGAGGTCGCCTTCCTATTCCCGTGGGCGGTGGCCTTCCAGGACATCGGACTGTTCGGCTTCTGGTCGATGATGGTCTTCCTCGCCGTGCTCACCATCGGCTTCGCCTACGAGTGGAAGAAGGGAGCCCTGGAATGGGAGTGACCCCGACCCGACAGGCCACCGAGGCCAAGACCGAGGCCCGTGACGGCGAGATGGTCCCCGCCGCCGGCCCGGCCCACGCCCGCACGCAGACCACGACCGAGGACGTCGCGCTGGGCGGCCATGACCGGGAGCTGGTGGCGCGCGAGATGTCGGACCAGCTGGCCGACAAGGGCTTCCTGCTGACCTCCGCCGACGACATCATCAACTGGGCGCGCAGCGGCTCGCTGTTCTGGATGACCTTCGGGCTGGCCTGCTGCGCGGTGGAGATGATGCACACCTCCATGCCGCGCTACGACGTGGAGCGGTTCGGCTTCGCGCCGCGCGCGAGCCCGCGCCAGTCGGACGTGATGATCGTGGCGGGCACGCTGACCAACAAGATGGCGCCGGCCCTGCGGAAGGTCTACGACCAGATGCCGGAGCCGCGCTACGTCATCTCCATGGGCTCCTGCGCCAATGGCGGGGGCTACTACCACTACAGCTACTCGGTGGTGCGCGGCTGCGACCGCATCGTGCCGGTGGACATCTACGTGCCCGGCTGCCCGCCGACGGCGGAGGCGCTGCTCTACGGCATCCTCCAGCTTCAGCGAAAGATCCGGCGGACCGGCGCGCTGGCGCGCTGACCCCGCGGACACAAGCCAGGAGAGCTCCAGCCGATGTCCGAAGCCCTCGCCGAGATCGCCGGCCTGATGGAGGCGCGCCTTCCCGAGGCCGTGATCGCGACCTCCATCGACCACGGCGAGCTGACGGTCGACGTCGCGCTCGACAAGGTCCCCGAGGCGGTGAAGTTCCTGCGCGACGACCCGGCCTGCCAGTTCACCACGCTGATCGACATCACGGGCGTGGACTGGCCGGGGCGGGAGCAGCGCTTCGACCTCGTCTACCACTTCCTGTCCATGCGCCAGAACCTGCGCATCCGCCTGAAGGCCAAGGCGCG
>JBNJGE010000137.1:0-9417 GCA_051747505.1 Pseudomonadota bacterium
CCTCGGCCGCCCGGTCATCGCCTTCTCCGACGCCATGGTCGCCGACCTCGCCGCCATCCGCGCCTTCCTGTTCGAGCGGATGTACCGCCACTGGCGCGTGGCGCGCATGCGCCGCAAGGCCGCCGACGTGGTGCGCGAGCTCTTCGAGATCTACCTCGAGCATCCCGGCGTCCTGCCCGACGACTGGCGCGAGGCCGCCCAGCACGCCGAGGGCCGGACAGGCCGCGCCCGCCTGGTCTCCGACTACATCGCCGGCATGACCGACCGCTTCGCCCTTCAGGAGCACCGCCAGCTCACGGACCCGCAGGCGCGGACCTGACCCGGCCCCGCGGCCGCCGCGTTGACCCGCCGCGCGGGAATGGTATCTCTGCGCCGCCCCGGCCCGAGCGCCCTGCGGAGACCCCCGGAATGAACCTGTTCGCCGACATCAAGGCCCTCGTCACCGAAAGCCTGGAGGCGCTCGCCGCCGAGGGCGCGCTGCCCCCCGGCCTCGACCTCGCCAATGTGGCGGTGGAGCCCCCCCGCGACCCCGCCCATGGCGACATGGCGACCAACGCCGCGATGGTGCTCGCCAAGCCCGCCGGCCTGAAGCCGCGCGACATCGCCCAGGCGCTGGCGCTCAGGCTGGAGGCCGACCCCCGCGTCGCCTCCGCCGAGGTGGCAGGCCCCGGCTTTCTCAACCTGCGCCTCGACGCCGGGGTCTGGCGCGAGGCGCTCGTCGCGGCGCTCGCGGCCGGGACGGATTTCGGCCGCTCCGATCTCGGCGGCGGCAAACGGGTGAACGTAGAATACGTCTCCGCCAACCCCACCGGCCCGCTCCATGTCGGCCACACCCGCGGCGCGGTGTTCGGCGACGCGCTGGCCTCGCTGCTGGACTTCTCCGGCCACGACGTCACGCGCGAATACTACATCAACGACGGCGGCGCGCAGGTCGAGGTGCTCGCCCGCTCCGCCTATGAGCGCTACCGCGAGGCCAACGGACTGGAGCCCGAGATCGCCGAGGGGCTCTACCCCGGCGACTACCTGGTCCCCGTCGGCCGGGCGCTGAAGGAGGAGTTCGGCGACTCCCTTCTCGACAAGCCCGAATCCGAGTGGCTCGAGCCCGTCCGCCGGCTCGCCACCGGGATGATGATGGACATGATCCGCGAGGACCTCGCGGCGCTCGGCGTGAAGATGGACGTATTCTTCTCCGAGCGCTCGCTCTACGAGGGCGGCCGGATCGAGGCAGCGCTGGACGCCCTCGAGGCCAGGGGCCTGATCTACACCGGCGTGCTCGAGCCCCCCAAGGGCAAGAAGCCCGAGGACTGGGAGCCCCGCCCCCAGACCCTGTTCAGGTCCACCGACTACGGCGACGACGTCGACCGCCCTCTGAAGAAGTCCGACGGCGGCTGGACCTACTTCGCCCCGGACATCGCCTACCACTACGACAAGATCGAGCGCGGCTTCGACGAGCTCATCGACGTCTTCGGCGCCGACCACGGCGGCTACGTCAAGCGCCTCAAGGCCGCCACCGCGGCCCTGTCGGAGGGGCGGGTGCCGCTGGACGTGAAGCTCACCCAGCTCGTCAAGCTCTACAAGAACGGCGAGCCCTACAAGATGTCCAAGCGCGCGGGGACCTTCGTCACCCTGCGCGACGTGGTGGACGAGGTCGGCGCGGACGTCACCCGCTTCGTCATGCTCACGCGCAAGAACGACGCGCCGCTGGACTTCGACTTCGCCAGGGCGATGGAGCAGTCGAAGGACAACCCCGTATACTACGTCCAGTACGCCCACGCCCGCGCCCACTCCGTCTTCCGCACGGCCCGGGAGCAGGGGATCGACGGCCACGCCTCCGACCCCGAGGGCCTCGCCCCCCTCGACCACCCGGAGGAGCTGGCGCTCGCCAGGCGCATCGCCGAATGGCCGCGCCTGGTGGAGCTTGCGGCCCGCCACCACGAGCCGCACCGCGTCGCCTTCCACCTCTACGACCTCGCCTCCGACTTCCACGCGCTGTGGAACCGCGGCAAGGACGAGCCCCGGCTGCGCTTCGTGCAGGCCGACGACCCCGCCGGCACCGCAGCCCGTCTGGGCATGGTCCGGGCCGTCAAGGTTGTCATCGCCGCCGGTTTGGGTATCCTTGGCGTGACCCCGATGGACGAGATGCGATAAAGCGCGGCGTCGGGGCGCGAGCAGTCAGGTCCGCGACCCTTGAAGACCCTCGAAGGCGGGGCGCGGACGCAGGAAGCAGGCGCGAATCCCCATGGCCGACCTGGCCGGCGATCCCTACGGCGACCCTGCGCCCGGCGCACGAGACTGGCGGCGGCAGGCGGCGCTGGCGCTGGGCGGCGTCCTCTCTCTGGCGCTGATCTGGGCTCTGGCGAACTGGGCCTACGGCCTGACGACGCGCGATGCCGGCCAGATCCCCTTCCTGAAGGCCGAGAACGGCCCCTTCCGTGTGGCGCCCGAGGACCCCGGGGGCCTGTCGCTGGACGGCGCCGACCGGGCAGTGGTGCGTATCCTGGACGGTGAGCGCCCCGACGAGACCGTCGTCGCCCCCGGCCCCGAGATGCCGGCGGCCGAGGACCTTCCCGCCCCCCTGCTGGACGAGGCCGCCTCGTCCGGGGCGGAGACCGGGCGCGACGCGATCGACGCCGCGGTGGCCCGCGCGCTGGCAGAGAACGGGGTGGACGACGCCCGGCGGCCGGAGCGCGAGGAGGAGCCCGAGACGCCCGACCCCGGCGCCCTCGCCCCGGCGGCGAGCCCGTTCGTCCCGGCCCGTCCCCGGGACATCGCCGCGGCCACCGCCGCGGAGCCCGCGCCGGAGCCCACGCCCGCCATCGGCTCCGGCGACGTCGTCGTCCAGCTCGGCGCCTTCGACAGCGAGGGGATCGCCGAGAGCGAATGGCGCCGCCACCTGCAGCGCAACGAGGACCTGCTGGGCGAGCTGACCCACGTCGTCACCACCGTCGAGTCGGGCGGCCGCACGCTCTACCGCCTGCGCGCCGGGCCGCTGGCCGACAGCGACGGGGCCGAGGCGCTGTGCGCCGCGCTCAAGGGGCGGGGCGACGCCTGCCTCGCCACGAGGATGCGATGAACGCCCCGCGCGCCGCGATCCTCGGCTGCGCCGGGCCGCGGCTGGAGGCGGCCGAGCGCGCCTTTCTCGCCGACGCAGACCCCTGGGGCTTCATCCTCTTCGCCCGCAACGTCGAAAGCCCGGATCAGCTGCGCGCCCTGACCGGCGCGCTGCGGGAGGCCGTGGGGCGCGACGCCCCTGTCTTCGTGGACCAGGAAGGCGGCCCCGTCGCCCGCCTGCGCCCCCCGCGCTGGCGCGGCTGGGCCGGTCTGCCCGAGCTCTGCGCCGCCCTTCCCGAGGACGACCTGCGCGAGGCCCTCGCCCTGCGCTTCCGCCTCATCGCCCATGAGCTGCGCGAAAGCGGCATCGATGGAAACTGCATGCCGATCGCCGATGTCGCTCGCCCCGAGAGCGACCCGATCATTGCCAGCCGCGCGATGGGCTCGACGCCCGAGCCCGTCGCGTCCCGGGCCCGCGTCGTCGCCGAGGCGCTGCTCGCCGGCGGCGTCCTGCCCGTGGTCAAGCACCTCCCCGGCCACGGCCGCGCGACCGCGGACAGCCACCTGACCCTCCCCGTGGTCGAGGCGCCGCTCGAGGCCCTGCGCGCCGAGGACTTCGCGGCCTTTCGCCCCCTCGCGAACCTGCCGCTCGGCATGACGGCCCATGTGGTCTATGCCGCGCTCGACCCTTCCGCGCCCGCCACGACCTCGCCCGCCGTCATCCGCGCCATCCGCGAGGAAATCGGCTTCGACGGCCTGCTGATGACCGACGACCTCTCCATGAAGGCGCTCGACGGGGGCATGGGGGCCCGCGCCGCCGCCGCCTTCGCCGCCGGCTGCGACCTGGTCCTGCACTGCAACGGCGACCGAGTTGAGATGGAGGCGGCGCTGGCCGAAACCCCGCGCCTGGCGGGGACGGCGGCCGTGCGCGCCGAGGCCGCCCTCGCCGCCCCGCGCGCGCCCGACCCCTTCGACCCCGCCCGGGCGCAGGCCCGCCACGACGCCCTCGTCGCCGGAACGCCAGCGGAGGCCGCCCATGCGTGACCAGCCGATTCCCCGCGACATCCCCGACGGGCGCACCGGCGCCCTCGGCCCCCACCAGCGGGCGGAGGCCGAGGCGCTGGTCGTGGACGTCGACGGCTTCGAGGGCCCGCTCGACATTCTGCTGACGCTCGCCCGCACCCAGAAGGTCGATCTGCGCCAGATCTCCATCCTCCAACTCTCCGAGCAGTACCTGGCCTTCGTGGAGGAGGCCAAGCGCCTGCGCATCGAGCTGGCCGCCGACTACCTCGTGATGGCCGCCTGGCTGGCCTACCTCAAATCGCGCCTGCTCCTGCCGCCCGAGCCCTCCGAGGAAGGCCCCAGCGCCGAGGACATGGCCGCCCGCCTCGCCTTCCAGCTGGAGCGGCTGGAGGCCATGCGCGAGGCCGGCGCGCGCCTGATGGGCCGCGACCAGCTCGGCCGGGACTTCCATCCGCGCGGCATGCCCGAGGACCTCACCCCCGCCCGCCGGGTGGAGCATGACGCGAATCTCATCGACCTGCTGCGCGCCTACTCCCGCATCCGCACGCGCAGCGACTACCAGCCCCTTCATCTCGACCGCCCGCCGGTGATGACGCCGGAGGCGGCCATGGAGCGCCTGCGCGGCCTGATCGGCGACACGCTGGAATGGCGGACCCTGCGCGCCTTCCTGCCCTCGGAGTGGCTGGACGCGCCCGACAAGCGCCGCTCGGCCACGGCCGCCACCTTCGCCGCCATGCTCGAGCTCGTCCGCCGCGGCGAGCTGGAGCTTCGCCAGGAGGAGACCTTCGGGGACATCGTGCTCAGACGTCGCATGGAGACTCATGACCGATTCCCCTAACCCCATCTCGCCCGACCCGCTGTTCCCGGTTCCGCCCCCGGCGGAGCAGGAGCGGATGGTCGAGGCGATCCTGTTCGCCGCCACCGAACCGCTATCCCCAGCGGAGATCGCGTCGCGCCTCCCCCAGGGCTGTGACGCGCAGGCGGCGGTCGAAGCGTTGCGCAAGCGTTACGAGGGGCGTGGCGTCGCCCTCGTGCCCGTCGCCGACAAGTGGGCCTTCCGCACGGCGAGCGATCTCGGCTGGCTGATGAGCCGGGAGGTGGTGGAGACCCGCCCCCTTTCCCGCGCCGCGATCGAGACCCTGGCGATCATCGCCTACCACCAGCCCGTGACGCGCGCCGAGATCGAGGAGATCCGCGGCGTCGCCGTCTCCAGGGGCACGCTCGACCTGCTGATAGAGCGAGGCTGGGTCCGCCTCGGCCGCCGGCGCCAGACGCCGGGCCGCCCGGCCACCTTCGTGGTCACCGAGGGCTTCCTCGACCATTTCGGTCTCGCTTCGGCCAAGGACCTCCCCGGCCTGAAGGAGCTGCGCGAGGCCGGGCTGCTGGAGCGCACGCCCCCCGGCGAGGGCGGCGGCGAGAGCGCCGACCAGCCCCGCATGTTCGGCGAGGCGGAGGAGGAGGAGGACTGAGCGCCTCCCGGATCTCTCCCTGACCCGGCGATCGGCGAATCGCTCGCGGCCTGGATGACCTTCGTCTGCGTTGCGCCGCGGGACCTCAGACCGTCTCGGGCGCGTCGGTCAGCGCCAGGATCTTTGAGATATGCATCATCGGCCGCCCGCTCTCGGCCCGCCAGACATCGAAGGCGGTCTGCACCGCCGTCATCTCGGCGCGCGAGGCGGGCGCGGTCTCCACCACCCCCTCGCGGATCAGGGAGCGCACCACCGGCTCGGCGAGGATGAAGCCGTCCACCCCGCGCCCGCGCAGCAGCCGCTGCCCCGTCAGCCCGCCCAGCCCCGTCCCCCGCTGCGACAGGAACTCCAGCAGCCCGATGAAGTCATGGCTCGGCCAGTTCGCGAAGGTGTGCGCCGCCGCCTCCCCCGTCTCATCGACCAGCGCGTGCAGGAAGGCCGCGTTCGCCCGCGCCGCCCGCAGACCGTCCGGGTCGTCGATCAGCCGCGGGTCCTGCGCCAGCTGGTCCAGCGCGGCGTCCGTCAGCTCCGCGCAGCGCAGCGGGTCGAAGCCGTCCAGCGCCCGCTCGAACTCCTCCCACCGCGCCGCCACCGCCTCCACGCCGTGCGTGGCCTCGAACACGCGCCGCGCCATGTCCGACAGCCACACGTGGTCGGGCGTGGCGCGCAGCTCGTGATGCGTCAGCGGATGCTCCAGCCGCGCCTCCACGGCGGAGACGGAGCCGACGCGCGCGCAGGCGGTCTGAAAGAGCTCGGAGAACGGGGTCATGCGGGCGCCTTTCGCCTTTCGCTTCGGGGCCGGGCGCAGGCTAAGCGCCCGCCGCCCGCGCGGTCCAGCGTTCCGCCGCCGCAGCCGGCCTCAGCCCAGCGAGGCGCAGAAGCGCTGGATGCGCTCGCAGGCCTCCGTCAGCGCCTCGTCCGAGGTCGCGTAGCTCACCCGGAAGCAGGGCGAGGCCCCGAAGGCCGCGCCGAACACCACCGCCACGCCCTCGGTCTCCAGCAGCTCCGAGGCGAAGTCCTCGTCCGTCTCGATGGTCTTGCCCTCCGGCGTCGTCCTGCCGATCAGCCCCTTGATCGAGGGATAGACGTAGAACGCCCCCTCCGGCGTCGGGCACTCGATCCCGGTCGCCTGGTTGAGCATGCTCACCACCAGGTCGCGCCGGCGCTGGAAGGCCTTCCGGCTCTCCGTGATGTAGTCCTGCGGCCCGGTCAGCGCCTCGACGGCCGCGTGCTGGGAGATCGAGCAGGGGTTCGACGTGCTCTGCGACTGGATCTTGGCCATCGCCTTGATCAGCTCCTCCGGGCCCCCGGCGTAGCCGATGCGCCAGCCCGTCATCGAATAGGCCTTCGACACCCCGTTCACCGTCAGCGTGCGGTCGTGGAGCTTCGGCTCCACCTGCGCCGGCGTGCAGAACTCGAAGGGCGGGTAGACGATGTGCTCGTACATGTCGTCCGTCAGCACCCAGACATGCGGATGCTTGAGCAGCACATTCGTCAGCCCCTTCAGCTCGTCCCAGGTGTAGCCGGCGCCGGAGGGGTTGGAGGGCGAGTTGAAGATGAACCACTTCGTCTTCGGCGTGATCGCCTTCTCGAGCTGCTCCGGCGTGATCTTGAAGCCGGTCTCGATCCCGGCCTCCACCGCCACCGGCTCCCCGCCCGCCAGCAGCACCATGTCCGGGTAGCTCACCCAGTAGGGCGCGGGGATGATCACCTCGTCGCCCGGGTTCATCGTGGCCATCAGCGCATTGTAGAGGACCTGCTTGCCGCCCGTGCCCACCGTGATCTGGGAGACGTCGTAATCCAGCCCGTTCTCGCGCTTGAACTTGGCCCTGATCGCCTCCTTCAGCTCCGGGATCCCGTCCACCGCGGTGTACTTGGTATCGCCGCGGTCGATCGCCGCCTTCGCCGCGTCCTTGATGTTCTGCGGCGTGTCGAAGTCCGGCTCCCCTGCGCCGAGGCCGATCACGTCCTTCCCCGCCGCCTTCAGCTCGCGGGCCTTGTTCGTGACGGCGATGGTCGCGGATGGCTTCACTCGGGCGAGGCTGTCGGCAAGAAAGGCCATGTCATTGCTCCCGGTCTGTCTGGGCCCCCGAAGGGGGCCGGCCCGGTGATAGGCCCGCGGCGGAGGCAGGGCAAGCGCGCACCGTCCGCCGCAGGCGCGCCACGGCCCGGCCGTCGAGCACGACGAGGCCCCCCGCGATCAGCGCCAGACCCAGATAGGCGCCCCCCGACAGGCGCTCGTCCAGGATCAGCCAGCCCAGCAGGATGGCCAGCGGCGGAATCACCAGCGTCACCAGCATGGTGTTGGCCGCGCCCGCCCGCGCGATCAGGCTGTAGTAGAGCAGGTAGGCCGCCCCGGTCGCGACGGCCCCGTAGTAGATCACCGCCGCCCAGGCGCCGGCCGACAGATCGATCGGCGGCGGCCCCTCGATCCACAGCGTCAGCGGAACCATGGTCGCGAAGGCGGCCGTCGTCATGCCCGTCGCCGCGGCGAGCGGGCTCCCGCCCTGCATGAAGCGCCGCGCCCAGACCGAGGCCAGCGCGTAGCTCATCGCCCCGCCCAGCACGGCGATCTGCCCCAGGCTGCGCAGGTCGAGCCCCGACAGCGCCTCCGGCCCCGTGATGACCGCGACGCCGGCCAGGCCCAGCCCCACCCCCGCCGCGCGCCGCGCCGTCAGCCGCTCGTCGCGCAGAAGGGCCGCGGCGACCAGCGCCCCGAAGACCGCGGTGGTCGCGTTCAGGATGGCAGTCAGGCCGCTCTCGATGCTCTGCTGCCCCCAGGCCATCAGGGTGAAGGGGATCACGTTGTTGAGCAGCCCCATCACCGCGCAGGCCGCCCAGAAGCGCGGATCCCGCGGCAGGGCCGGGCGCAGGACCGCCATCGCCGCCCACAGCGTCGCCGCGCCCAGCCCCGTGCGCCAGAAGATCGCGGCGAAGGGCCCCATCTCGCGCACCGCAACGCCGATGGTGACGAAGGAGCCGCCCCAGATGGCCCCGAGCGCCAGCAGCTCCGCCCAGGCGCGGTTGGTCATGGTCATGCGCGTTCTCCCGTGCGACTTCTGGGGCATGATCGGGCTTGCGCCGGCTCCGGGCGACCCGGATCTTGTCGCCCCGGGCGCGCCGGGCGCCGCCCCTTGCGCGCCGGAAGGACGGCGGACCGGTGCAGGATCGCGCGCGGGGCCGAATCCCGGTTCCCGCCGCAGGAGGGGAGGCTCGAGAGCCATGAGCGAGGACTACTATTCCGACGAGGCCGCCACCTTCGGCGACCGCCTTGCCGCCGCGCGCGAGGCGCTGGGCTACTCGCAATCCCAGCTCGCCTCCCGGGCCGGCGTGCGCCTTGCGACCATCCAGAACTGGGAGAGCGACCGCTCCGAGCCGCGCGCCAACAAGCTCCAGATGATCGCCGGTATCCTCAACGTCTCCATCGTCTGGCTGCTGACCGGCGAGGGCGAGGGCGGCGTCGCCGCCGAGCCGGACCAGGACGCCGAACTGCGCGGCGCCCTGGCCGAGCTGCGCGAGATCCGCGTGGCGCAGAGCCGCCTGCTCGCCCGCCTCGCCCGGCTGGAGAAGCGCCTGCGCGAAAGCGGCGCCGCCGGTTGACGCGGCCGCAGCTTGCCCCCGCCGCGCCCCCGCGCTAGCTCAGGGCTTCGCGAAAGGGAGCGCGCATGCGCATCGGCGTTGATTTCGGCGGCACCAAGATCGAGGCCGTCGCCCTGGACGAGGGCGGCGACACCCTCGCGCGCCGCCGCGTGCCCACCCCCCGCCACGACTACGCGGGCAGCGTCCGCGCCGTGCGCGAGCTCGTCGAGACGCTGGAGGCCGAGACCGGCGCCCGCGCCCCGCGCATCGGCGTCGGCATCCCCGGCTCCCTCTC
>JBNJGE010000138.1:0-9365 GCA_051747505.1 Pseudomonadota bacterium
CACGAAGGCCGCGTCGCCGACCACATAGGTGATCGAGCCCAGCGTGTGCCCGGCCGAGAGCATCACCTTCGCCTCCAGCTTCCCGATGCGGAAGGTCTCGCCTTCGGCGAACAGCTTGTCGAAATCCCGCTTCGGATCGAAATGCCCCGGCAGGTTGTAGAGCTTCGCCCAGATCTCCGCGATATCGGTCACCTTTTCCCCGATCGCGGCCGGCGCCCCCAGCTTCTCCTTCAGATAGGCCGAGGCCATCAGGTGGTCGGCATGCGGATGGGTGTCGAGCACCCACTCCACCTCCAGCCCCTCGTCCTTGACGAATTTCAGGATGTTGTCCGCCGAGTCCGTCCGCGTGCGCGCCGGGCCCGGATCGAAGTCCAGCACCACGTCGATCAGCGCCGCCTTCTTCGTCTCCGGGTCCCAGACGACATACTGGATCGACCCGCTGTGAGACTCGTAGAACCCCGCCACATGCGGCGAGCCCGGCTTGCCGGACGACGGGCTGCGCTTCATCACGATCTCGGACATGGGAACCCTCCTGTTATATTCCGAAATCCGCATGTGGAACCCGCGGCCCCTCCGGGCAACCCCGCCGGCAGCGGCGCTCCGTCACAGCAGCCGCGCCCGCCGGATCAGCCAGACCTCCAGCGCCGCCACCACGGCCAGCAGCCCGACGAACGCCCAGAAGCCCAGCTCGTTCCCCGCCCCCGGGATGCCGCCCAGGTTCACCCCCAGCAGGCCGGTCAGGAACCCCAGCGGCAGGAACAGCACCGAGACGAGCGAGAGCATGTACATCGCCCGGTTGGTCCGCTCCATCGCGTCCGAGGCGATCTGCTCCGACAGCGCCTGCGCCCGCTCGCGCAGCGCCGCCAGGTCCTCCACATGCCGCTGCAGCCGGTCCCCCGTCTCCGCCAGCGACTCCCGGTCCGCCGCGTCCAGCAGCGCCTCGCCGGCGCGGCGCATCTCGACCATCGCCTCGCGCTGGGGGCCGACGAAGCGGCTGAGCGGGATCGCCATGCGCCGCAGCTCGGCCAGCGCGTCCGACATCGCTTCGGGGTCGGGCGCCTCCTCGCCGGGCGCGGCCAGCGCCTTCTCCTCCAGCGCCGCGAAGCGCTCCTCCAGCATGTCGAGCACCGGCTCCACGTCCTCGGCCAGCCGCTCGGCCAGCAGCGCCAGGAACCGCCCGCGCGCGCCCGGCAGCTCCCCCGCCTCCGCCTCCTCGCGCAGCTCCTCGGCCGCCCCCATGGGGCGGAGCGTCAGCGACAGGATGCGCGCGTCATCCGTCCACAGCCGCATGGCGACCATGTCCCGCGGCTGCGCCGCCTCGTCGATGTCCACGCCGCGGAGGATCACCAGCCGCCCCTCGCCCAGCGCGGCCGAGCGCGGGCGCGTGTCCTCGGCCAGCAGCGCCGCGGCCGCCCGCACCGGCAGCCCCGCCGGCCCGCGCAGCCAGGCCGCCGCCTCCTCCGATCCGCCGTCCAGATGCATCCAGCGCCAGGCCCCCGGCGCCTCCGGCCGCCCGCCGGCCTCCTCGGCCGACAGCGCCCGCGCCGCCCCGTCCGGCCCGATCTCGAAGGCCCAGAGAAGCCCCTGAACCGCCGCCTCGCCCGCCATGGGAGACCCTCCAGACCACATGCGGGCGCAGCATCCCCCGGCCGCGCCCGCCGCTCAAGCCTCCCGGCGCCGGCTCAGCCGCCCAGCGCCCCCCGGATCTCTTCCAGGATCGCCGGGTCGTCGATCGTGGCGGGCATCTTGAACTCCTCCCCGTCCACGATCCTGGCCATGGTCGCGCGCAGGATCTTGCCCGAGCGCGTCTTGGGCAGCCGGTCCACCACCACCGCCCGCTTGAAGGCGGCGACGGGCCCGATCTCGTCGCGGATCATCTTCACGCATTCCGCGGCGATCTCCTCATGCGGCCGGTTGACCCCCTTGGTCAGGCAGACGAAGCCCATGGGGACCTGCCCCTTGATCTCGTCATGCACGCCGATCACCGCGCATTCGGCCACGTCGGGGTGGTTGGCCAGCACCTCCTCCATCGCCCCGGTGCTGAGGCGATGCCCGGCCACCTGGATCACGTCGTCCGTGCGCGCCATGATCCAGACATAGCCGTCCTCGTCGATCATCCCCGCATCCCCGGTCTCGTAGTAGCCCGGGAAGTGCTCCAGGTAGGACTTGCGGAACCGCGCCTCCGCGTTCCACAGCCCCGGCAGCGTCCCCGGCGGCAGCGGCAGCTTCGCCGCGATGGCGCCGAGCGTCCCCGGCGCCACCTCGTGCCCCGCCTCGTCCAGGATCCTCAGGTCCCATCCCGGCATCGGCACGGTCGGCGAGCCCACCTTCACCGGCAGCAGCTCCTCGCCGGCCGGGTTGCCCGCGATGGCCCAGCCCGTCTCCGTCTGCCACCAGTGGTCGATCACCGGCTTGTCCAGCATCTCCGCGGCCCAGTTGACCGTGTCCGGGTCCGCCCGCTCCCCGGCGAGGAACAGGTATTTCATGGCCGAGAGGTCGTATTTTCGGACGAACTCCCCCTTGGGGTCGTCCCGCTTGATCGCCCGGAAGGCCGTCGGCGCGGTGAAGAAGCTCTTCACCCTGTGCTCGGAGATCACGCGCCAGAAGGTCCCCGCATCGGGCGTGCCCACCGGCTTGCCCTCGAAGACCACCGTCGTGCAGCCCGCAAGCAGCGGCGCGTAGCAGATGTAGCTGTGCCCCACGACCCAGCCGACATCCGAGGCCGCCCAGTACACATCCCCCGCCTCGCAGTCATAGAGGTGCTTCATCGTCCAGGTCAGCGCCACGGCGTGCCCGCCATTGGGCCGGATCACCCCCTTCGGCTGCCCCGTCGTGCCGGAGGTGTAGAGGATATAGAGCGGGTCCATCCCCCCCACCGGCTCGCACCCGCAGGGCTCCCCCTCCTTCACGAACTCCTCCCAGTCCGCATCGCGCCCGGGCGTCAGCTCCGCCCGCTCGGCGTCCCGCTGGAGGATCACGCAGAAATCCGGCTTGTGGCGCGCCTGCTCGATCGCCCCGTCCAGCAGCGGCTTGTAATGCACCACCCGGCCGGGCTCGACCCCGCAGGAGGCCGCGATGATCGCCCTGGGTTCGCAGTCGTCGATCCGCACCGCCAGCTCATGGCTCGCGAAGCCGCCGAACACGACCGAGTGCACCGCCCCGATCCGCGCGCAGGCCAGCACCGCGACCAGCGCCTCGGGCACCATCGGCATGTAGATGATGACCCGGTCGCCCTTCTCCACGCCGCGGGCCTTCAGCGCGCCGCCCAGCGCCGCCACCCGCGCCTGCAGCTCCGAGAAGCTGATATGCGCCTTGGTCTGCGTTACCGGGCTGTCCCAGATGATCGCGCTCTGGTCTCCGCGCCCCGCCTCCACATGCCGGTCCACCGCGTTCCAGCAGGTGTTCATCACCCCGTCGGGGAACCAGCCGTTGCCCGCCGGCAGGCTCTCGTCCACCGCCACCGTGGGCTTCTCGAACCAGTCGATCGCCTCGGCCGCCTGCATCCAGAACCCCTTCGGGTCCGCCTTCCAGCTCTCGTAGGTCTCCCGGTAGCCCATCGCGCGCTCCCTTTCCTGTCACGCGGGCCCGGCGCCCTCGCCGCCCGGCCCTTTCTCTCGCTCCCGGGGCCTCCTCCCGCCCCGCATGTCTCTTTCTCAGGCGGCCCGGTGGCTGCCCGCCAGCCACAGCGCGGCCAGCCCCAGCACGCCGCCCGAGGCCCGGTTCACCCAGGCCCCGCGCCCGGCCCGCAGCGCCTTGGCGCCCAGCCAGGCGCCCGAGCCCGCCCAGACGCTCGCCGCCGTGATCTCGGTGACCAGATAGACCGCCCCCAGCGCCAGCAGCTGCCCCGTGTAGCCGCTGTCGCCGACCACGAACTGCGGCAGGAAGGCCGTGAACAGCACGATCGCCTTGGGGTTCACGATCCCCGTCAGGAACTCCCGGCGCATCAGCCGCGGCGCCTCCGCCGCGACCTCCGCCGCGCTCAGCTCCACCGCCGGCGCCCGCCACAGGCTCCAGGCCAGCCAGGCGAGATAGGCCACCCCCGCCCATTTCACGATGGCGAAGGCCGCGGCCGAGGCCTCCAGCACCGCCCCCAGCCCGGCGGCCACCAGCGTGATCAGGATCGCATAGGCCGCGATCCGCCCCAGCGCCGCCCGCGCCGCCGCCGCCAGCCCGTTGCGCGTGCCGTTGGCGAAGGCCAGCAGGTTGGACGGCCCCGGCGTCATGGACATGGCGAAGGCGGCCGGAACGAAGGCGATCAGGGCCCAGGCGGTCATGCCCTCAGCCGTAGCTCTTGACCGGCGTGGAGGCCAGCGCCGCGATGTTCAGCAGCCCCCGCGCGGTGATCGAGGGCGTCACGATATGCGCCCGGTTCCCCATCCCCATCAGGATGGGCCCGACCTCCAGCCCCTCGGCCATCTCCTTGAGGATGTTGCGCATGCCGCTCGCCGCGTCGGCGTTGGGCAGGATCAGCACGTTCGCCGCCCCCTCGATCCGCGACTGCGGGAAGATCCGCTCCCGGATCTCTGGGTCCAGGGCGGCGTCCGCATGCATCTCGCCCTCATAGGCGAAGCCCCGCGGCGCCTGGTCCAGGATCGCCAGCGCCTCGCGCATCTTGCGCCCCGAGGGCGTGTCGAGGTTGCCGAACTGCGAATGGCTCAGCAGCGCCACCTTCGGCTCCACCCCGAAGCGGCGGGCGTGCCGCGCCGCGCCTATTGTGATCTCCGCGATCTCCTCGGCGGTCGGCTCGGGATGCACCTGCGTGTCCGCGATGAAGATCAGCCCCTTCTCCAGCAGCATCAGCGACAGCGCCCCCACGGGCCGCAGCCCGCCCGTCGCCAGCACCTGCTGGACGTAGTTCAGGTGCCACAGATACTGGCCGAAGGTCCCGCAGATCAGGCTCTCGGCCTCCCCGCGCTCGACCATCACCGCCGCGATGGCGGTGGTGTTGGTGCGCATCACTGCACGCGCGAGGTCCGGCGTGACCCCCTTGCGCGCCATCATCCCGTGATAGGTCTCCCAGTAGTCGCGATACCGCGGATCGCTCTCCGGGTTGACCAGCGCGAAATCCTCGCCCGGCCGGATCGGCAGGCCGTAGCGCTCCAGCCGCCGCGCCACGACATCGGGGCGCCCGATCAGGATCGGCTTGTGCGTGGTCTCCTCCAGCATCGCGTAGGCCGCGCGCAGCACCCGCTCGTCCTCGCCCTCGGCAAAGACGATCCTGCGCTCGGAGCTCCGCGCCGCCTCGAAGACGGGGCGCATCACCATCGAGGAGCGGTAGACCGAGCTCTCCAGCGAGGTCCGGTAGGCCTCCAGGTCCTCCAGCGGCCGCGTCGCCACCCCCGACTCCATCGCCGCCTTGGCCACCGCGCTCGCCACCGCCGGCAGCAGCCGCGGATCGAACGGCTTCGGGATCAGATACTCCGGCCCGAAGACCAGCCGCTCGCCGCGATAGACGGCGGCCGTCTCCGCCGTGCCCGCCTGCAGCGTCAGGTCCGCGATCGCCCGCACGCAGGCGATCTTCATCTCCTCGTTGATCTCGGTCGCGCCCACGTCCAGCGCGCCCCGGAAGATGAAGGGGAAGCACAGCACGTTGTTGACCTGGTTGGGATAGTCCGACCGCCCCGTGGCGATGATCGCGTCCGGCTTCGCCTCCCGCGCCTCGTCGGGCATGATCTCCGGAATGGGGTTGGCCAGCCCGAAGATGATCGGCCGCTCGGCCATCTTCGCGACCATCTCCTTCGTCATCACCCCCGCGGCCGACAGCCCCAGGAACAGGTCCGCCCCCTCGATCACCTCGTCGAGGCTCGTCCCCCCCTCGGCGTCCTCGGCGGAGCGGGCGTACATCTCCTTCTGCGGCCCCATGTTGTCGGTCCGCCCCGAATGGACCAGCCCCTTGCGGTCCAGCAGCCAGACATTCTCGTGGCGCACCCCCAGCGTCCTGAGCAGGTTGAGGCAGGCGATCCCCGCCGCGCCCCCGCCCATGCTCACCACCTTGATGTCCTCGAACCTCTTCTCCGCCACGCGCAGCGCGTTGTAGGCGGCGGCCGCCACCACGATGGCCGTGCCGTGCTGGTCGTCATGGAAGACGGGGATGTTCATCCGCTTCTTGCACAGCTCCTCGACCACGAAGCAGTCGGGCGCCGCGATGTCCTCCAGGTTCACCGCCCCGAAGGTCGGCTCCAGGCTGGCGACGATGTCGGCCAGCTTCTCGGGGTCGCGCTCGTTCACCTCGATGTCGAAGCAGTCGATGTTGGCGAACTTCTTGAACAGGACCGCCTTGCCCTCCATCACCGGCTTGGAGGCCTGCGCGCCGATGTCCCCCAGCCCCAGCACCGCCGTCCCGTTGGAGACCACCGCCACCAGGTTCCCCTTGGCCGTGTAGCGCGCCGCCTTCTGCGGGTCCGCCTCGATCTCCAGGCAGGCCTCGGCCACGCCGGGGGAGTAGGCCCGGCTCAGGTCGCGCTGGTTGGCCATGGGCTTGGTGGCCCGGATCTCCAGCTTCCCGGGCCGGGGAAACTCGTGATAATCCAGCGCGGCCTGCCGCGCGGCGTCCTGCCGATCGTCGCTCATGGCGCTCCCTCCGTCCCTGCCTCGCGGCTTTCGCGCGTCCGCCCGCTGCACGGCGGCGCGCCCGTGTTCTCCCTTCGACCCATCGGCCGCTTTCCCGGCGGCGTCAAGCGCCGCGCCGGGGCGCGCCGGCCCGGCCTCAGCCGGCCCGGCCGCCCCCGATCCAGGGCGTGAGCAGCGCATGCATGGTCCGGTGCGCCGACGCCTCCAGCCCGTGGCGCTCCGACAGCCGGGCGACGGCGCCCGACAGCCAGTCCGCCTCCAGCGGCCGCCCCGCCTCCAGGTCCCTGGCCATCGAGGCCCGGATGCCCGGCGCCATGCCCAGAAGCTGCTCGAGCGTGCGCGCCTCGTCCTCCTTGGCGATCGCCACGCCCTCGGCCCGCGCCAGCCGCCCGATCTCCTCGATCGACTCCCGCGCCAGCCGCGCCAGCGGCGCGCTCTGCTGGATGTCCCCGGCCGCGCAGCGCCCCGTCGCCGTGATCCCCGCCAGCGTGGCGAGCATCATGAACTTGCGCCACAGCGCCGCCCGGATGTCGTCGGACACCTGCGCGTCGATCCCGGCGGCCTGCATCGCCTCCGCGATCGCCTTCGCCCTTTCCGACCGGCTCCCGTCCGCCTCCGCAAACCGGAACCAGGCGAAGCTGGACCCCCAGTCCACCTTCCCCGGCCCCGCCAGGAAGGCCGAGATCCCGCAGGTCCCCTCCATCACCGGCCCGGCGCCGAGCAGCGTCTCCAGCCGCTCCCGCGCCTCCACCCCGTTGAGGAAGGGGATCACCGCCGTCCCCTCCCCAATCATCGGCCGGCACAGGGGCGCCACGGCGTCGAGATCCTGCGCCTTGACCGCAAACAGGATCACATCCACCGGCCCGATCTCCGCGGGGTCGTCCGAGGCGACCCTCGGCCGCCCGACCTCCTCCCCCTCCGGCCCGGCGAGCCGCAGCCCGTCCGCCCGGATCGCCTCCAGATGCGCCCCGCGCGCGAGGCAGGCCACGTCCGCCCCCGCGCTCGCCAGCTTCACCGCCAGGTAGCCGTTCACCGCCCCCGTCGCCACCGTCGCGAATTTCATGCGCCTCTCCTCTCGCCGCTCGATCCCCGCTCATAGCCCGCGCCCGGCCCCGCGAACAACGCCCGAAGCCCCGGGCGCCGCGCCCGGTCCGCAGGCAAGGCGGGCTCGGAACCGATGACCCGTGAAAACGAAGTTTCTTTTCATCCAGATTCTTGCGCCCGCGTAAAATAATGGCGATTATATACCTGACAAAGCAGGAGCCGACGTGGCGGATTCGGGACGACAGGGCGGGTCGGAGCTAGTCAAAGATGCCGATGATTTCGCGGCACGTATTGCTGAAGGCGTGAAGCTGCGAAACGACGCCTATGGCCGGCTCTTCTCCGGCAACCTCCTTGAAGGCTACATTAACGGAGAAGTCGAGTTCGCAATCCGTGTCAGGCGCGATTGTGGCGACCTTTGCCTTGCCATCAGTGCTGACAATCGGGACGTAGGACTGAAACCCAAAGAACTTATCTTTAAAGCTGAAGGCCCGAACGGGAGTGATGGATCCGAGGGCGTGCAGCTCTCGATGCTTGGATTTGAGGTTCAGCCAGTGCAGGTCGTAGAGGGCTCTATTCCCTCCCTTGTAAGGTTGGTTGGCGACGATGAATTTCCGGGCTATCGGGTCAATGGTGCCGAGCGCTTCGCTAACGCGTTTGTCGCTGAAGAAACCTTCCCGACTTTTCCGGATCGGGAAGTGAAGGTTATCTGTTCGTGTGGCCCGGTTCGCTTTTGCGAGAGCGACAAAGAGGTAATCAAGGGAGCTGCGCTGAGCCTGGAGGGCTGTGGCGACGATGGGGGCCACGATGTCCGGCGCATCCTGTGTGAGCTGCATATAGACGCTTTCGGACCCGTCGTCCTCGCGCTCTCGCGTGAGTTCGTATGGCTGTGTCTGGGCAAAGGCTCTGATATGCTGCGCAGCCATATCGATCTGAGCGTCCGCCCACGCCAAGGATCGTTTGGCATCTCGGAGGTCGGGTTTGGTGGGTGACAAGTTCGAAGACACGGTTCGCAATCTCCTGCGGATGAAGCCGAAGCCGCATGAGGACGCCGCGGCGCGGAAAGCGGAGAAGGAGCGCCGCCCGGACGAGCCGGGCGACGCAAGCCTTGTCAGCGATCCGAAAAAATCGGATGACTAGCAGTCACGCGGTTTGCGCCGCGTGTGGGGTTTGACCTTCACGGTCTTCGGCCGCTTGGGAGGAGTAGAGCAGCCGCAGCCGCCCTTCTTCTTGGTTGCCATCGAGTCATCTCCTCTTTGGCAGCCGGGCGGGACCAGCCGCCCACTGTGGGGTGCCGCATACACCCCCGCATTCCCCGGAGCGCCCAACGCTCCGGGGAATACAAGATGAATCGATAGCAGAAGTTGGGCAACGAGGGGAGTCCTACACTTCCCCTAGTATCTGGCGGAGGATTTGACGGAACTTGGCGCGGGACCAGCGCTGATTAGGCGCTGACCCATGCGTCAGTCCGCCGATAGGTCAGGCGGCGTCCCTCGGCGGACTTGAGGATGGCGCTGGCGCGGTCCTCGTCGTTCATGCCGTTCGCGACGCGGTGGTTATAACGGAACTCGAACTCGGCGACGTAGCGGTGAAGGTGCTGCTTGCCGCAGTGTTGGTAAACGCCCTTCATGCCGCGCTTGAAGATGGAGAAATAACGTAAGCGTCCGACGGAGGACACGTTCTACGAGGCGGGCTGGGCCCATGGCATGAGTTCGTCGATGCGGCTCTGGGGATGCCCTCCGACGATGCGCTCG
>JBNJGE010000139.1:0-9349 GCA_051747505.1 Pseudomonadota bacterium
CTCCTGCCCCGGCACGTAGAGGCCCTTGGTCTGGTTCCACAGCTCGTCCATCGCCTCCTTCCCGGAGCCGGAGACGGACTGGTAGGTGCTCACCACCACACGCTTGATCCTCGCGCGGTCATGCAGCGGCTTGAGCGCCACGACCATCTGCGCGGTGGAGCAGTTGGGGTTGGCGATGATGTTCTTCTTCGCATAGCCCTCGACCGCATCCGGGTTCACCTCCGGCACGATCAGCGGAACGTCGGGGTCCATGCGGTAGAGCGAGGAGTTGTCGATCACCACGCAGCCCGCCTGGGCGGCCTTGGGCGCGTATTTCTTCGTCGCGTCCGAGCCGATGGCGAACAGCGCCATGTCCCAGCCCGCGAAGTCGAACGCGTCGAGGTCCTGCGTCTTCAGGGTCCGGTCCCCGAAGCTGACCTCCGTGCCCAGGGAGCGGCGCGAAGCCAGCGCGGCGATCTCGTCGATCGGGAACTCCCGCTCGGCGAGGATGGAAAGCATTTCCCGGCCCACATTGCCCGTGGCGCCTACGACGGCGACTCGGTAGCCCATCGGATCAAGCCCTTTTCGGCTGTCTGTTTCGCTTGGCGCGCCATGTAACGCCTGCGCCGGGCAAAGGGAAGCGGACAGGCTCAGCACGCGCGGACGTGACTTTGCCGCCCAGGCCGATCATGGCACGGTCGCAGCCGGTTCAGATCAGCCCCGTAGGCCCCCGATGCGCCTCGCCCTCGCCGCCCTCGCCCTTCTCCTGCCCGCCGCGGCCGCCGCGGGAGAGGCCGACGTCGTCGCCACCGAGGCGAGCCGCGACGGCGAGACCTGGCGCTTCGACGTCACCGTCCGCCACACCGACGAGGGCTGGGACCACTACGCCGACGCCTGGCAGGTGCTGGCCCCGGATGGGGCGGTTCTGGGCGAGCGCAAGCTGATGCACCCCCATGTGGCGGAACAGCCCTTCACCCGCGCCCTGACCGGGGTGACGATCCCCGAGGCGCTGGACCGGGTGGAGATCCGCGCCCGCGACTCCGTCCACGGCTGGGGCGGCGAGACGCTGGAGGTCGAGCTGCCGCGCTGAGCGCCGTCACACCCCGACATAGGCGTGCAGCGGCGAAGGGTCCGCGCGCAGGGCCTCCGCCTCCACCGTCTCCCGCGCGCGACCGGAGACGAGGAAGGTCACCCGGTCGGCGATGGACAGCACCGCGTCCGCCCGCTGCTCCACCAGCAGGATGGCGACGCCGCGGGCCTTCATCTCCAGCGCCGCCTCGCGGATCAGCGCGATCATGGAGGGCTGGAGCCCCTCGGTCGGCTCGTCCATCAGCAGCACCGAGGGCTCCACGCACAGCGCCCGGCCCATGGCCAGCATCTGCTGCTCCCCGCCCGAGAGCGTGCCCGCCCTTTGCCCCAGCCGGTCCCGCAGACGGGGGAAGAGGTCCAGCACATGCGCCCGCACGCCCGGGCCGGAGCCGCGGGTCATCAGCCCGATCTCCAGGTTCTCGGCCACCGTCAGCTCGGCGAACAGGCGCCGCCCCTGCGGCACGTAGCCGATGCCGCGCGTCGGGATCTCGTGCGCCGGCAGGGCCGTCAGGTCCTCTCCGTCCAGCCGCACCGCCCCGCCGCTGACCGGCGCGAGCCCCATGATCGCCTTGAGCAGCGTGGTCTTGCCCGCCCCGTTGCGGCCCATCACGCAATGGATCTCGCCCGGCGCGACCGACAGCGAGACGCCGCGCAGCACCTGCGCGCGGCCGCGGGCGGCGTCGATGCGGTCGACTTCCAGCATCTCACCCCCCCAGATAGGCGCGCTGCACGGCCGGGTCGGCCCGGATCTCCTCGGGCGCGCCCTCGGCCAGCACGGCGCCCATGTCGAGCACGGTGATCCGGTCGGCCAGCGCCATGACCACGTCCATGTTGTGCTCGATCAGCAGCACGGTCGCGTCCCGCGCCACCTCGCGCACCAGCCGCTCGAAATCGGCGATCTCGCCCTCGGCGAGGCCCTGCGTGGGCTCGTCCAGGATCAGCAGCCGTGGCTTCTGCGCCAGCCCCATGGCGAGCTCAAGCAGCCGCTGATGCCCGTAGGAAAGGTCGGCCGCCACCTGATCCGCCCGCTCCGCCAGCCCCACGCGGGACAGCGCCGCCTCCGTCTCCGCCTCCAGCGCGCCATCCCGGCCCAGCCGCCGCTGGACGGCCAGCGCCACGTTGTCGAAGGCGGTCAGGTTGGCGAAGACGGAGGTGATCTGGAAGGTGTAGGCCATGCCGCGGCGGATGCGGGCGTGGGCGGGCAGGCGCGTGACGTCCTCGCCCGCGAAGCGCACGCGCCCGGCGGAGGCCGGGATGCGCCCGCAGATCAGCCCGACAAGCGTGGTCTTGCCCGCGCCGTTGGGGCCGATCAGCGCCCGGATCTCGCCCTCGGGGACGGAGAGGCTTACGCCGTCCACCGCCCGCAGGCCGCCGAACCAGCGGGTCAGCCCCTCGGTCTCCAGCAGCGGGCTCACGGCAGCCAGGGCGCGAGCCGGCGGCGCGCCTCCCCCAGAAGCCCGGCGGGCGCGAAGAGCGTGACCAGCACCAGCACGGCCCCGACCACCAGCAGGTAGGCGTCGGTCACCGCCGAGGACAGGTCGATAAGGTAGAACATGAAGCCCGCCCCCAGCAGCGGGCCCAGCACCGTCCCGGCCCCGCCCAGCAGCACCCAGAGCAGCGGCAGGATGGAATACTGCACGGAGGCGAAGCTCGCCCCGACATAGCCGAAGAGCAGCCCGTAGGCCGCCCCCGCCGCGCCCGCCAGCGCGCCGGAAAGGACCACCGCCGCCAGCTTTCGCCGGCCGACGTCGTAGCCGAGCATCCGCGCCCGCTCCTCGTTTTCCCGGATCGCCACCAGCACGCGGCCGGCCGAGGAGCGGACCAGCGCCAGCACCGCCAGCAGCGCGGCGACGAAGAGGACAAGCGCCGCGAGATAGCGGATGTCGGGATCCGACAGGTCGAGCCCGAGGATCGTCCGCGCCGCGCGGTCGATCACGAAACCCTCGTCCCCGCGCGTCCACTCGTTGAAGTAGAGGATCGTCAGGTAGCCCGCCTGCGCGAACATCAGGGTGACGATCATGAAGGCCACCCCCTGCGTGCGCAGCGCCAGTCCGCCGACCACGGCCGCCGCCAGCGCGCCCGACAGGATGCCGAGGAGGAAACCGGCCTCCGCCGGAACGCCGAGGTGATGCACCGGCAGCCCCATGCCGTAGAGCCCGGCGGCGAAGAACAGCGCGTGGCCGAGGCTCAGAAGGCCCGTGTAGCCGAACAGCAGGTTGTAGCCGAGCCCGAAGACCGCCAGCACCAGGATCCGCGCCACCGCCCCGTGATGGTAGTCGGGCAGCAGGAAATGCCCGGCCAGCAGCGCCAGCGCCACGCCGCCGTGCAGCGCCGCGATCCGCCCCCCGGCCCGCCTCATGCCGCGCGCGCCCCGAACAGCCCGGCGGGGCGGAAGACCAGCACCATGGCGACCAGAAGCGTGGCGAGGATCTTGGCCAGCGTGGGCGAGAAGAAGACGGAGATGATCCCGTCGCTCATCCCGATCAGCAGCGCCGCCAGCACCGTGCCCCGCAGGCTGCCCAGCCCCCCGATGATCACCACGATGAAGGAGAGCAGCAGCGGATCCTCCCCCATCAGGTAATGCGCCTGGCGGATCGGCACGATCAGCACCGCCGCCACGGCCGCCAGTCCCGCGCCCAGCGCGAAGGTCAGCGCATAGACCCGGCCGACAGGGATGCCGAAGGCCTGCGCCGTCTCCCGGTCATGCTGGGTGGCGCGCATCACCAGCCCCAGCCGGCTGCGCGAGAACGCCGCCCAGACCGCCAGCAGCAGCATGGCGGCGGCGGCGATCACGAACAGCTTGTAGGAGGTCGTCGCCAGCCCCCAGGGCCAGTACATCTCCAGCCCCGTGTCGGTCCACTCCCACCAGGGCAACGCGAGGCGCTGCCCGAAGGGCGCCTCCACGGGCCGCGCTTCGGGCCCGAACCCCATCAGCGTCCCCTGCTGGAGGATGTAGAGCAGCCCGATGGTGGCGAGGATCGTCCGCTCCGGGTCGTAGCCCACCCGCGCCAGCACCGCGCGGTCGGCGAGGAAGGCCCCGGCGCCGACGAACAGCGGCGCCACGACCAGAGCCGCCCCGAAGCCCAGCCAGGCCGGGCCGCCGACCAGGTCCGCGACCACCCAGGCCAGCACGGCGCCGAGCATGAAGAACTCGCCATGCGCCACGTTGACCACGCGCATCACCCCGAAGACGAGGCTCAGCCCCAGCGCGGTCAGCGCGAGGACGGCCGAGAGCAGCGCGCCCTCAATCGCGGCGAGCAGAAGATGCGGGCCGAACTCCACGCGCTGCGCGCCCCTCTCTCGCGCCGCCTCAGAAAGACTTCTGCAGGTAGTCCGTCGCGTCGGGATACATGGTCTCCTCCGGCTCGGCGACATGGACGACATCCATGCGCCGCTCCTTCACGAGGCTGACATGCTGGCGGGCGAAGACTTGGTGGGTGCGCCCGTTCATGACCTTCGGCCCCTGCGGATGGGCGCGGGAGTGCTCGAAGGCGGTCATGTCCTCCACGGCCTCGACCACGGCCTGCCGGTCCTGCGGGCCTCGGTAGTCGCAGGCCTCCATGGCGGCCTTGATGACCTGCAGAGTCTCCCAGCAGCCGAAGGCGTAGGAGTAGGTGCAGACATTGCCCGGGTCGTCGAGGTCGGCGCCGGTCTCGTCCACCCCGATCTGCTCACGGAAGAACGGGTCGTGGGGGTTGCCGTCGGGCTGGCGGTAGCGCGGCATGCCCTCCCAGAAATAGGTGCCCTCCAGGAAGTCGAGGCCGGGGCTGGTCAGCGGCACGCCCTCGATGGAGGCCATGAACCCGAAGATCTCGGGGCGGGAGCCGCCGAAGAACTCCCCCATCTCCTTGACGAAGGAGAGGACTCCGGGCCCGACCATGACGTGATAGATCACCTCGGTCTGGCGCGGGATGCTCGGGAAGTACTTGAGAAAGCTCGTCTCCGTCGGCGGGATCGCGATCTGCTCGATCACCTCGCCGCCCTGCGCCGCGATGGCCTGGGAGAAGAAGTCCCGGTGGTCGTGACCATAGGCGTAGTCGGGGAAGATCATCGTGGCCTTGCGGCCGAGATTGTCGGCGATGAAGGGCGTCACGCCCTCGATCTGGGACCGCACGTCGGTGATGCCGGGCTGCAGCGTCCAGCGGTTGAGCGCGCCGGAGGGGACGTGAAAGCCGGCGGAGACCACGAAATAGGGCAGCTTCAGCTCGCCCGCGCGGGGGGCGGAGGCCTGCACCACGTCGGAGAACAGGGTGCCGAAGGCGACGTCGCAGTTATGCTGGCTGGCGAATTTCTCGACGACCTCGGCGCCGCGGCGGGGGTCGGTGCCGTCGTCCTCGGCGACGATCTCCACGGGCCGGCCGTTGATGCCGCCCTGGTCGTTGATCCACTTCGCCGCGGCGCGGGTGGCGCGGTCGTACCAGCGGCCGTAGACGGAGCCGATGCCGGTGCGGTGGACCTGGAAGCCGATGCGGATGGGCTCGGCGCTCTGCGCCTGGGCGTAGCGGGTCAGGCCGGGGAGCGTGGCGGCGGCGCCGAGGCCCGCGAGGGCGGCGCGGCGGGTCAGGCCCCGGGGGGCGGTCGTCGGGCGGGACATGGCGGCGGATCCTCCTTCGGCGATCCTGGCGATGCGTCGGGTCCTCTCCTAGCAGGCGGCTGCGGGAGAGGCGAGACGGGGCGGAAACCCGCGCCCGGCCGAAGGTGTTGCGCGGGCGGGAGCGATGGCCGAAGCTCCGGGCCGCGACCGCGGGGACGGGGCGCGGCGGAAGGTGTCAGGAGGTTGAAATGGCTGACGAATCCCACGCGCTGATCGTGGTCGACCTGCAGAACGACTTCTGCCCGGGCGGCGCGCTGGCCGTGGAGGGCGGGGACGAGATCGTGCCGCGGGTCAACGAACTGCAGCGCGAGTTCGACACGGTGGTGCTGACGCAGGACTGGCATCCGGACGGGCATTCCTCGTTTGCGGAGCAGCATGCGGGGAAGGAGCCGTTCCAGACGGTGGAGATGCCATATGGGACGCAGGTGCTTTGGCCGGCGCATTGCGTGCAGGGCTCGAAGGGGGCGGCGTTTCATCCCGACCTGGAGACGCGCCAGGCCAACCTGTTGATCCGAAAAGGTTTCCGGCGGGAGATCGACAGCTATTCGGCCTTCTTCGAGAACGATCACGAGACGCCGACAGGGCTGGCGGGATACCTGCGGGAGCGGGGAATCGGGCGGCTGACCTTCGTGGGACTGGCCACGGATTTCTGCGTGCGCTGGTCGGCGGTGGACGCGGCGAAGCTGGGATTCGAGGCGGAGGTGCGGCTGGAAGCGTGCCGGGGGATCGACCTGGAGGGGTCGATGAAGGAGGCGCTCGAGGAGATGAAGAAGGTCGGTGTGAGGCTCTCGGAGGGCTGAGGACGCTGTGCGCAACCCGTGCGCATCGCGTGCACAGGCTGTGCAGACATTCGTTGAAAAAACCTTGCCGGCCGGGAGCGGCCCGCGCGCCCGCGCCGGGGTGGGCGGGCGGGGGCGCGGGCGCGCCGGACGCGGGCGGGGAGTCAGCCCGTCCGGCGGAAACCGGTTCCGGGCTCGGGCGGCGGGGACGGGGGGCCGGCGAAGCACTGGGCGCGGGCCATCCAGGCCTCGGCGGCGGGGCCGGTCCAGCGCAGCTCGGCGTCGGCGGGCGCCCGGGTCTGGGCGACGGCCTGGGCGAAGCCGACGGCGGAGCCCTCGATGAGGCCTGCGGTCTCGTCCTCCCCGAACTCCCACAGCTCGCCGGAGGGGGAGGTCAGGCGCAGCTTCGGCATCGGAGACGGCGCGGTCTCGCCCCGGCAGGCGAAGGCCCAGCCATAGGTGTTCACGCCGAGGATGACGATGTTGCGGATGCGGTCGCCCTCCTCCCGCTCGAGCCCGAGAATGTCGAAGACCTCCTGTCCGTGGGCCCAGGTCTCCATCTGACGGGCTGTCATGGAGGAGCGGGCGGACATGGAGGGGCCCATCCAGGCCACGCGGGTCTTCGGGTCGGTCTCCCGCCAGGGGGGCGCCATCTCGCGCGCGAAGGAGAGCCAGGCCTCGAACAGCTCGCGGCCGTGCAGGTCGGGGCGGATCGTCGGCTCGACGGCGCGGATGGGGCCCCGGTCACGGGCGGCGTTCACCTGCTCGGCCAGGCGGGCGAAGGCGTCTGGGTCTGTCAGGGAGAGATCGGCGGCGAGGTTCCAGAAATGGAGGTGGTTGACCACGTCCTCGATGGTCCAGCCCTTGAACTGGGTGACGGTCCGCCAGCCGGCCTCGTCCAGGCCCTCCAGCGCCCCGGCCAGGACCTCGGTCTCCTCCAGGAAATCGTCGGCCTGCTGCATCTCGCCTGTCCTCCCCTGACAATGTCGGCGCGCCCAGCATAGCGCCGGCGCGCGCAGAGGCGAGGGGGCGGATCGGCGTTTGTCAGGGGCGGCCTGCGGCCCTATGGTCCGCGTTCATCTTCGCGGGGCGCGCAGGGCGGGCGCCCGGGGCTGCGCTGGGGGGCGTGAATCGGGATGGAGCGTCTGCTCGACATGGCCGGGCCGGTGGCCGACGGGGTCCCCCCGGGTCTGGTCACCGTGCTTCTGACGGCGGCGGCGCTTTTCGCGCCCCTCGCGGTCGTCAATCTGCGCCTGCGCGGACTGGCGCGGCGCTGGCGCTGGGTCTTCCACCTCCAGGCGGCGGCCTCGGTTGCGGCGGTCTTGGCGCTGCAGGCCGGGCTGCGCGAGGTCCTGCCCGCGGACGAGGCGGGGCGGCGCATCGCCGACCAGACCGGGCAGGTCCTGATGTGGCTGGTCGGGGCGCTGCTGGTCCAGCAGGGGCTGCGCCTGTTCTTCTGGGAGGGGAGCTTCCGGCGCCGCCACGGCGTGCCGCCCGGGCTGCTGGTCACGATGAGCGCGGCGCTGATCTACCTGCTGGCGGCCTATGCGGTGATGACCTTCGTCTTCGGCCAGCCGATGACGGGGCTGCTGGTCTCCTCCTCCATCCTGGTCGGCGTTCTGGGGCTGGCGATGCAGAGCTCGCTGGCCGACGTGATCTCGGGCGTGGCGATCAGCATCGAGCGGCCCTTCCGCATGGGCGACTGGATCGAGCTGGACGACGGGACCAAGGGCGAGGTCGTGGACATCAACTGGCGGGCCACGCATATCCGGTCCTGGCATGACAGCCTTTACATCGTGCCCAACGGGCGGATCGCGAACGCCCGGGTGCACAACCTGTCGGAGCCGACGGGGCGCTTCAGCACCTGGTTCTCGGTGCATGCGCCCGCCGACATCCCGCCCGAGACGGTCAAGCGCGCGCTGCTGCACGCGGCCGTGGACTGCCCGGCGGTGCTGGACGATCCCGCCCCGGCGGTGCGGATCGTGGAGGCGGGAGCCACTTGGACCTATCGTCTGATCGTGCGCTTCGCCAGCTACCCGACGCATTACACGGGCAAGGACGCGCTGCTGGCCCGCATCTGGGCTGAGATGGCGAAAGCGGGGATCAAGGCGGCCTCCGAAGCCTCGGAGGTGGTGCTGCGCCGGGCGGAGGCGTCGGAGCCGCGCGCCGACTCCGCCGCCGAGCTGCTGGCGCAGGTCAGCCTGTTCGAGAGCCTGGACGCGGCCGCCTGGGGGGAGCTGGTGGACCGGCTGCGGGTGCGCGAAATCCCCGCCGGCGAGGCGGTGGTGCGCCAGGGGGAGGAGGGGACGAGCATGTTCGTCATCTCCACCGGGCTGGTGCGGGTGGAGATCGACATGGAGGGCGGGCCGAGGGAGGTCGCCAAGCTCTCCAGCGGGGCCTGTTTCGGCGAGATGTCGCTGCTGGCGCAGGAGCCGCGGACGGCGACGGTGATCGCGCATACCGACTGCCGGCTGCTGGAGATCGGCGCCGACGCGATGCGCGCGGTGTTCGAGCAGGACCCGGGGCTGATGGAGGAGATCGCCCGGATCGTGAGCGAGCGGCGACTGGCCAACCAGGCGCTGAACGAGGCGGGGGGCGGCGAGGACATGGCGCGGCGGCTCAGCCAGCTGACCGCCAGCCTGACGCGGCGGATGCGCCGGGTGTTCGGGGTGCGCGACGGGGAGCGGGCGGGCTGAACGGCCCGGCGGGCGCGGACGGGATGCGGTCGTGTCGTGTCACGCTTGCGGGGATGGCCGCCGGGTCGCCAGACGAAGCCAGGATCCATCGGGCAGGGTGACCGGGATATCTGGCGCGCGTGAAATAGGCTCAGGACTCACAACCAGAACAGGACGATTGCGGCGATTGTGACGGCGGCCAGGAAGAGGTCGGCGCACCGGTCATAGCGGGT
>JBNJGE010000140.1:0-9303 GCA_051747505.1 Pseudomonadota bacterium
CGGCGCAAGCGGATCGACCTGGAGGCCCGCGGCCTCGTGAAGGGGGCGCAGTGCATCTATCTCGGCCCCGGGCGCAAGCCGGGCTTCGCGCGCATCCACGTGATCGGCGCCGAGGACCCGCGGGTGAACGTAGCCGCGATCATCCAGATCGAGCGGCCGGGGGAGGAGGAGCCCTTCATCCCCACGGCGGCGAGCATGGGGGCGGCCTTCCTGCACGGCGCGGCGGCGACGATCCACAAGGCGCAGGGCAGCCAGTGGCCGGTGGTGCAGGTCTATGCGCTTGACCTCTACGCCGCCTGGCGGGCGGGGCGGACGGAGGCGGGGCTGCCGCTGTGGAAGCGGCTGGCCTATGTGGCGATCACCCGGGCCGAGGAGCGGCTGGTCTGGGTGACGCGCAACCGCATGGCGCGGCCGACGGAGCCGCTGGGGATCGAGGACCTAGAGGCGCCGGCCCCCGCGTTGAGCCTGGAGGCGCCGGAGGAGGCGTGAGCGCGGCCGGGGCGGCCCTCGCGCCGCTGTCGCGCCGCATCGCCCCGCCCGGCCGGCCCATCTTCCGGCGGCGGGGCCGGGCGGCCGCCGCGGTCCGCAGGGGCGCGGCCGGGGTCGCGGGGGCTCGACGCCCCCGCGGCGCCGGGCTCCCGGCGAGGGTCAGCCGGGCGGCAGGGCGAAGTCGAATAGCAGGGTGCGCTGGAGCAGGCTGAAATTGTCGTCGGTGATGACGAGCAGGCGGACGCGTCCCCCCCCGTCCCGCCAGGCGGCGACGCCCTCGGCGTTGTCGGCGCCCATGCCCGCGGGGAGCTCCAGCAGGACCTCGCCGTTGACGGCCCCCTGCTCCGTCCAGTCGTAGCGCCAGACGGTGAAGCTGAAGCCGCCGGGTATGTCGAAGCTTCGGGCGAGGACGTAAAGCCGCCCGTCGGGGCCGAAATCGGCGCCGGTCACCGAGTAGGGGCCGAGGCGGGGCAGGGTTTCGCGGGCGACCGCGCCGTCGGGGGCCACGCGCCAGGCGCCGACGGCGCCGAAGCCGAAGGGCGGGCCGTTGGGGTCTCCGTCCGGCCCCTCCTGGAGGGCGAGCAGGCCGCCGCCGGGCAGTGGGGCCAACGCCTCGAGGCCGCTGTTGCCGGGCAGGGCGGCCCAGTCGTCGTGCGCGGCGAGGGTGGCGACGCCGTCGGCGCCCTCGAAGCGGCCGATTCGGGCGAGGCGCTCGAAGCTGACGAAGCGGGGTCCGGCGAGGTCCGGGTCCGCGATGGCCAGGCCCTCCGAATCGCGGGCGACGGGAACGGGAACCGCCCCGCCCTCCGTCAGCCGGGCGAGGCGGGGGGCGCGCAGGCCGCCGAGGCGGCCCTCGGAGAAGGCGAGGCCGGCCTCCAGCCACAGGCCGCGGTCGGAGAGGGCGACCATGCGGGCGCCGTCGCGGGAGACCTCCAGCGAGGAGAAGCCGGCGAAATCCGGCAGATCGGCGCGCAGCTCGATCACGGAGCGGAGCTCCAGCCGGGCGGAGGGGGGAAGCGTGGCCTCCGCGGGCAGGGCGCGGATGCCGGGCGCCTCCAGCGTCGCGGGGGCGGCGCAGGCGGCGAGCAGCAGCAGGGCGGCGAGTCGGAGGGCGCGGCGCATGGGGTTCACGCGGCGGCGCCGGGCCGGGGCCGGCGCAGGGTTAACGCTTTCGAAAGGCGGAGCGAAGAAACTGCGTGGATCGAGGGTCTGCACGGATCCGCGACGAACTCCTGCATCCGCCGATCCGGGACAAGATCCGGCGTCGCAGCGGAAACTGTGAAGGGACGGGAAACAAAGGCGAAAGGCGGGACGTGAAAGGGCCGTGCGGCCCGGTCGAACGTCTTCCGGGCGGGGCGGGCGCGGCAAGCCATGCGTTCTGCGCATGGCTGGGTTGCGTTTTCGGTCCTAGCTTGACGCATTTCCGACATACTAGATAGCCGCAACTTTCCGATCACAGGATCCAGGAGGACGCGGCGCGATGTTCGACGCAGCCGACATGAGCTCTTACACCAATGACCAGGGCGCGCGCGCCCGCAAGCTGTTCGCGGCCGTCGTTCTGGCCGCGCTGGACGACGCGGTGATGGAGCAGCGCAAGAACGGCGCCGGCGTGGAGAACATCGCGCGCTGGGCGCGCTCCCGCGACGGGCGGGAGGTGCTGACCTGCGCGGGGATCGAGCCCAACGAGCGCTCGGTCAAGGGCCTGATGGCCTTCGTGGAGCGCGGGGTGCGCACCTCGGTGGCGCTGCGCGGCGAGCGCGACGAAGAGGAGGAGCAGGCGGCCTGACGCCGCCCGATCCCGGCCCCGAAAAAACCCCCGAGGGCGCGGCCCTCGGGGGTTTTTCGTTTCTGGATCAGGAGCTTCACACGCGCGCCGCCAGCTCCTGGCGGGCGCGGCGGAAGCTGCGGGCGTCGATGAAGCGGGGGACCTGCTTCATGTACTCCGCGAAGGCCTCGCCGTAACCGATATGCAGCCAGCGCTCCTCGTTCAGGGCGAAGAGGGTGTAGAGGACGAAGAGCGCGCCGGCGAGCCCGAGGGTGATCCAGGACCCGGCGAAGACGGCGAGGCCGACGGTGGCGATGATCGAGGAGACGTATTGCGGGTTGCGCGAATAGGCGTAGAGGCCGCCGGTGACGAGGCCCTCGGTCCCGCAATAGGTGTTGTCGATGCCGAGGAAGGCGTAGCCGCGCAGGGTGACGGCGAAGGCGCCGAGCATGACGGGCGCGCCGACGGCGATGCGGGACCAGTGGTCCCAGCCCATGGAGCCCCAGTCCAGAAGGGCGAAGACGACGGCGCCGCCGCAGAAGATGCGGAAGAGGCCGAAAGCGGTGTGGAACTGCCAGCCCGTCTTGTTGGGCGCCGGCCAGAAGTTGAACTGCGGGTTCAGGAAGGCCCAGGCGAGCATAAGGCCCAGCAGGACCCCGGCGCCGAGGGTGAGGGCGAGAACGAATTCTTCGACGGCCATCTTTCGTCTCCTCCGAGCTGGGCGACTCGTTCCGCCGCGCATGTTGGCATGTGTGTCGTCGAAGAAAAGGGGGTCCGAATCGTGGCGGGCGGGATGTTTCACGGGTGAAACGCCGCCTCCGCGGGCCGGAAGGCGGTATGCGCAGGGCGCATGGGATCAACCCTCTGTCAACGGTTCTGTTAACGTTTTCCGGGCGCAGAGGATGTGCGCAGGCGGTGCGCATCGCGTGCACAGGGCGTATGCACAAGGGTTCGGTGCCGGCGTTTGACGGATGGGATCGTCAGCCTTCCGGCCGCGCAGACCACCCGACCGGTTCGGCCGCGCCGGAGCCCGTCAGGCCGCGCGAAGCCGTGACATCGTCGCGGATGCGACACCCCGGCGCCCGTTTGCGACTTGACCCGGGGCGCGGCTTTCGCCTAACGCCAACGCGGGCCCGTCGCCGGGCTAGGGCGAGCGGCGGCGGTCTCAGCGAACTCGCCCTGACATACGGAGGTCCGTCGATGACGCACCCCGCGAAGCCGCAGGCGAAGCCTGCGCGCCCCGAATTCTCTTCCGGCCCCTGCCCGAAACGCCCCGGATGGTCCCTCGAGGCCGTCGCCGCGAAGGCGTGGCTGGGCCGGTCGCACCGCGCCGCCGGCCCCAAGGCGCAGCTCAAGGACGTGATCGACCGCACCGCGAAGCTGCTGGGGGTTCCGGACGATTACCGGGTCGGCATCGTGCCGGCTTCCGACACCGGCGCCTTCGAGATGGCGATGTGGACCATGCTCGGCGCCCGGCCTGTGGACATGCTGGCCTGGGAGAGCTTCGGCTCGGGCTGGGCCACGGACGCGACGAAGCAGCTGAAGCTGGACGACTGCAAGGTCATCACCGCCGAGTATGGCGAGCTGCCGGACCTGGGCGCGGTGCGCGCCGGGGAGGCGGATGTCTGCTTCACCCAGAACGGCACCACCTCCGGCGCGCGGATCCCGGATTTCGACTGGATCCCGGCCGACCGGAAGGGGCTGACCTTCAACGACGCCACCTCGGCGGCCTTCGCCCAGCCCATCGACTGGGAGAAGTGCGACGTCACCACCTTCTCCTGGCAGAAGGTGATGGGGGGCGAGGGGGCGCACGGGATGCTGATCCTCTCCCCGCGCGCCGTGGAGCGGCTGGAGAGCTTCGACCCCGGCCGCCCGCTGCCCAAGATCTTCCGCCTGACCAAGGGCGGCAAGCTGATCGAGGGCGTGTTCAAGGGCGAGACGATCAACACCCCTTCCATGCTCGCCGTCGCCGACGCGCTGGACGCGCTGGAGTGGATGGAGTCGATCGGCGGGCTCGCGGCGACGCGCAGGCGCGCCGACGCCAACTTCGCCGCGCTGCAGGGCTGGGCGGACCGGACCGGCTGGGTGGAGAACCTGGTGGCCGAGCCCGCGCACCGCTCCAACACCTCGGTCTGTCTGAAGGTGGTGGACCCGGCGGTGAAGGCGATGGAGCCCGACCAGCAGAAGGCCTTCGTCAAGAAGATGGTCACGATGCTGGAGGAGGAGGGCGCCGCGCTCGACGTCAACGGCTATCGCGACGCGCCGGCGGGGCTGCGCATCTGGTGCGGGGCCACGGTGGAGACCTCCGATATCGAGGCGCTGACGCCCTGGCTCGACTGGGCCTTCGAGGCCGCGAAGGCCGAGCTCGCCTCCGCCTGAGACCGGACCCATGAGCGACGCGCGCATCGACGCGCCCTTCGGAACCGTCACGCTCTCCGCCGACGCCGGCACGCCCGGCGAGACGGCGGAGATGCGGCCCGAGCTGCCCTCGGGGCTTCGGGTGGACGGCTGCCGGGCGGGCGTGCTGACCCTCGCCTTCTCCACGGGGGAGGTGCGGGGCGTGTCGCTGGACGCGGCCCTCGCCCCGGGCGCGAAGGCGCGCCGGGGGGCGGGCGGCGGCCTGCGCGGCTGGGAGGTGGAGGCGGACGGCTTGGTCGGCGCCTTCGCCCTGCCCGACGCCGCGCGGCTGGAGCGGGAGCACGGGCTGCGGCTCGCGGGCTTCGCCGAACGCTCCTCCGGCGTGACCTTCCGGCTGCGCGCCGAGACGGCGACCGTCGCCGCGATCCCCTTCGCGGCGGCCTGGACCCTGAACCCCATCACGGAGGCCGACGCGCTCGCGCCCTGGTTCGCGATCGAGCGCGCGCTTCCCCCATCGAGGACATGACATGCCCAAGGTTCTGATTTCCGACAAGCTCTCCGACGCCGCCGTGCAGATCTTCCGGGACAACGGCGTGGAGGTCGACTTCCAGCCCGATCTCGGCAAGGACCCCGAAAAGCTGGCCGAGATCATCGGGAACTACGACGGCCTCGCCATCCGCTCCGCCACCAAGGCGACGAAGGAGCTGCTGGAGAAGGCGGACAACCTCAAGGTCATCGGCCGCGCCGGGATCGGCGTGGACAACGTGGACCTGCCCGCGGCCTCCGCGAAGGGCATCGTGGTGATGAACACGCCCTTCGGCAACTCCATCACCACCGCCGAGCACGCCGTCGCCATGATGATGGCGCTCGCCCGCCAGATCCCGGAGGCCGACGCCTCCACCCGCGCGGGCAAGTGGGAGAAGTCGAAATTCATGGGCGTGGAGATCACCGGCAAGACGCTGGGCCTGATCGGCTGCGGCAACATCGGCTCGGTCGTCGCCACCCGCGCGCTGGGGCTGCGCATGAAGGTCGCCGCCTACGACCCCTTCCTGAGCCATGACCGGGCCGAGGAGCTGGGCGTGGAGAAGGTCGAGGACCTCGACGAGGTGCTGGCCCGCGCCGATTTCGTCACCCTGCACCTGCCGAAGACCGACAAGACCGCCAACATCCTCTCGGCCGAGCGCATCGCGAAGATGAAGAAGGGTGCGCGGCTGGTGAACTGCGCCCGCGGCGGCCTGGTGGACGAGGCTGCGGTGGCCGAGGCGCTGAAATCCGGGCATCTGGCCGGCGCGGCCTTCGACGTCTTCGACGAGGAGCCGGCGAAGGACAACGTGCTGTTCCACGCCCCCAACGTGATCTGCACCCCGCATCTGGGCGCCGCGACCAACGAGGCGCAGGAGAACGTGGCGCTTCAGGTGGCCGAGCAGATGTCGGACTACCTGATGCGCGGCGCCATCCAGAACGCGATCAACGCGCCTTCGGTGACCGCCGAGGAGGCGCCGCGCCTCAAGCCCTGGATCGCGGTGGCCGAGGCGCTGGGCGGCTTCGCGGGCCAGGTGACGGAGAACCCGATCAAGGCGATCGAGATCGAGTATGTCGGTCATGTCGGGGAGCTGAACCTCAAGCCGCTGACCGCGGCGCTGGCGGCCAAGCTGCTGGCCCCCATCGTGGGCGAGGGCGCGGTCAACATGGTCTCGGCGCCGCTGGTGGCGCGGGAGCGGGGCATCCGCATCTCGGAGACGCGCAGGGACGCGCAGGGCGCCTACGGCTCCTATGTCCGGCTGGTCGTGACGACGGAGAAGCAGACGCGCTCCATCGCCGGGACGGTGTTCTCCGACGGCAAGCCGCGGATCATCCAGATCAAGGGCATCAACCTGGAGGCGGAGCCGCTGCCCAGCATGCTCTACACCACCAACCGCGACGTGCCGGGCTATATCGGCGCGCTGGGCGCCAAGCTGGGCGAGCTGGGGGTGAACATCGCCACCTTCGCGCTGGGCCGGTCGGACAAGGGCGGCGAGGCGATCGCCCTGATCGGGGTGGACGAGGATCTGACCGAACCGATGCTCGACGAGATCCGGGCGCTGCCGCAGGTGGTGCAGGCCAAGGGCGTGCGGTTCTGAACCACGCCTAGAGCGGGATGGCGGCGCGGCCTTCGGGCCGCGCCGTTTTTCGTCGGGCCCGCTACAGGCGGATGCCGAGACGGGCCAGCAGGACGACCATCAGGAAGTAGAGGCCGACCGTCAGCGCGCAGGACAGGCCCAGCGCCAGCCAGAAGTTCGCGCCGCTCCTCAGCAGGAACGGGAAGAGCAGGAACATCGGCAGGGACGGCAGGACGAACCAGAAGGTCGCCTGGGCGTGGTCGGCGATGCGCGCCGTGTCCGAGGTATCGCGCCACAGCCAGAGGATGCCGAGGATGGAGACCAGCGGCAGGGAGGCGATCAGCGCCCCGAAGGCGGGGCTGCGCCGTGCGATCTCCGAGACGATGGCGACGATGATCCCCGAGATCAGGGCCTTGACGATCAGGTAGGTCATGGCGGCTCCCTCGCGACGACGGCTTCGCCCGACCATGCCCGGATGCGCGCGGGCCGCCAAGGACCGGACGGCGACGGCCCCTTTTCCGCGCGCGCCCATGCGCTAGGCTCCCCTCCGGATCACAGCCAGAGGGAGAGCCAGATGACCGACACGCCCGAGATCGCGCAGAAGGCGCCCTGTCCCGTCGAGGTCGAGGCCGGGAAATCCTACATGTGGTGCGCCTGCGGCAGGTCCGCGAAGCAGCCCTTCTGCGACGGCAGCCACAAGGGCACGGGCCTGTCGCCGGTGAAATACACCGCGCAGACGGGGGGCCGCGTCTTTTTCTGCGGCTGCAAGCGGACCGCGAACGCCCCCCTCTGCGACGGCAGCCACAAGGAGCTATGACGCCCGCGCCCCGCGTCCCCGGCGGCCCGCAGGGCCGGCGGCGGGGCCGAGGGGGCTCGACGCCCCCGAGGGGCCGGGCCCCCGTCAGCTGTCGTCTTCGGTGAACTCGGAGGCCGAGAGGGCGCGGGGCTCGTGGTCCACCGGGGCCGGCTCCTCGATCCTCGATCCCTCGGCCAGCACGCCCAGCGACTCGAAGCGGCGGGCGGAGGGGAGCACGCGGCTCTCCAGCGCGCCGACCGCCTTGTTGTAGCGGTCGACGGCCTGGCGCAGGCCGCGGCCGAGGCCGTCCATGTGGCCGCCGAAGGTGGACAGGCGGTTGTAGAGCTCCCGCGCCTGGCCGGCGACCTCCTGGGCGTTCTGCGCCAGCTTCTCCTGCTGCCAGCCATAGGCGATGGACTTGACCAGCGCGATCAGGGTGGTGGGGGAGCAGACGAGCACGCGCGCCTCCAGCGCCGTCTCGAACAGGGTCGGGTCCTGCTCCACGGCGGCGGAATAGAAGGCCTCGCCGGGCACGAACATCACGACGAAGTCGGGCGCTTCGGGCAGGGCGTTCCAGTACTCTTTCGACGACAGCATCCGCACATGCGCCTTGAGCTGGCGGGCGTGGTTGCCCAGCGCCTCCGCCTGGGCGGCGGGGTCGGTGGCCTCCAGCGCCGTGAGGTAGGCGTCGAGCGGGGTCTTGGCGTCCACCACCACCGACTTGCCGCCGGGCAGGCGCACCAGCGCGTCGGGGCGGCGGCGGCCGGCGTCGGTCTCGAAGCTGTGCTCGGTGAGGAAGTCCACGTGCTCGGACATGCCGGCCATCTCGAAGACCTGGCGCAGCTGGAACTCGCCCCAGCGGCCGCGGGTCTTGGGGGCGCGCAGGGCCTGGACGAGCTTGCCGGTCTCGCTGGTCAGGCGCTGCTGGCCCTGGGCGAGCGTCTCCACCTGCTGGCGGATGGCGCCGTAGGCGTCGTTGCGGGCCTTCTCGATCTCGCCCACGCGGGCCTCGAACTTGCCGAGATTCTCCTGGATCGGCTTCATCAGGTTCTCGATGGCCTTCTGGCGTTTGGCGAGGTCCTCCTCGGCGGTGGCCTTGTGCTGTTCGAACCGCTCGGAGACGAGCTGGAGGAAGTTCTTCGCGTTCTGGTCGAGGGCGCCGGAGGCGGCCTGCCTGAAGGTCTTCTCCAGCTCCGCCTTCATGGCGCGGAGCTCCTCAAGGCGGGCCTCGTGGCTCTGCTTGAGGGCGGCGAGCTCGCGCTGGGCGCCGGCGCGGGTCTCGGCCTCCGAATCCAGCCTGGCGCGCAGCTCGGCCAGCTCCTTTGTCCGCGTCTCCCGCTCCTCGCGCAGGGCCTTCGCTTCGGCCTCGGCGGAGGCGCGGGCGCGGGCGTTCTCGGCGGATTCGGCGCGGGCCTCGGTCAGTTCGGATTCGAGGGCCGGCATCCGCTCGGCCTGGTAGCGCAGGCGGGCGAGCTCGTCGCGCAGGGCGGAGAGTTCGGAGAGCTCCGCTCGGGTCTCGCGCAGGCGGCCGCGCAGGGCGGCGAGGCCGATCAGGGCGGCGAGCGCGATCAGGGCCGAGACGGCGGCGGCGACGGGCAGGAAGGCGGAAAGCTGTTCGGGCATTCAAATCATCCGGGCTCGGGCGCGGGGGCCGCGCAGTCTGGCCCC
Source organism: Pseudomonadota bacterium (assembly GCA_051747505.1). Taxonomy (GTDB): domain Bacteria; phylum Pseudomonadota; class Alphaproteobacteria; order Rhodobacterales; family Rhodobacteraceae; genus Albimonas. The sequence continues at coordinate 9,176 of JBNJGE010000140.1, forward strand.
GCCGGGCGGCGGGAACAAGCGGCGCCGCAGGGGCTGTCGGCGCGCGGCGGGAGGCGTTATACCCGCGCCCGTTTGCGCAACCCGTCGAGGGAGGGCCGGAATGGCCAACGTCGTGGTCGTGGGCGCCC
>JBNJGE010000141.1:0-9298 GCA_051747505.1 Pseudomonadota bacterium
CGTGCTGATGCAGCTGCTGCTGTGCTACGCCTTCGTGCTGATCCTCGACGACATGGTGAAGATCGTCTGGGGCGCCGACTACAAGATGATGGGCATGCCCCAGAGCTTCGCCCTGCCCCCGGTCCTCGTCGGCGGCGGCGCGGTGCCGCCCTACTACATCTTCATGATCGGCGCGGCCGTGGTCGTGGGCGGGCTGCTGTGGCTGGGCATCTCGCGCACGCGCTTCGGCAAGCTGGTGCGCGCGGCGGCGATCAACCCGCAGATGGTCGGGGCGCTGGGGGTGAACACCAAGCTGCTCTACGCCAGCGTGTTCGGGATCGGCTCCCTGCTGGCGGGGCTGGCAGGGGCGCTGGCGGCGCCGGTGCGCTCGCTGACGCCCGGCATGGGGCTGTCGATCCTGATCGAGAGCTTCATCGTCACCGTGATCGGGGGCATGGGCTCCATCGTCGGGGCCTTCGTCGCCGCGCTTCTGATCGGGCTGACGCGGGCCTTCGGGGCGATCGGCTTCCCGCTCTTCGTGGACGGGGCGATGTTCGTGATGATGGCGCTGGTGCTGATCCTGCGGCCCAGCGGTCTGTTCGGGCGGCAGGTGTGACGATGGCTGCGAACGCTTTCCTGCGGGACCTCGGCCTGGCGGCGCTGGCGCTGGCGGTCCTCCTCGTCGTCCCGGCGGCCTTCCCCAGCCCGGCGCTGGCGGACTTCATCATCTACGTCGCGGCCTACGGCCTGCTGGCGATGTCGCTCAACCTGCTGACGGGCTACACCGGGCTCGTCTCCTTCGGGCACGCCGCCTATTTCGCGGGCGGGGCCTACTCCTTCGGGCTGCTGATGCAGTCGGGGGCGGTGTCGATCCCGGCGGCCTTCGCGCTGTCGGTCGGCTTCTCGGCGCTGATGGCGCTGGTCGTCGGGGCCATCTGCGTGCGGCTGAAGGAGATCTACTTCGCCTTCCTCACGCTGGCCTTCCAGATGATGTTCCACTCCATCATCCTGACCTGGGTGTCGCTGACGGGCGGCGACCAGGGGCTGATGGGCGGCATCCCGCGCCCAGTCTTCTGGGGGATCGACCTGAGAGAAGGGAGCAACTTCTACGTCTTCTGCATCGTGGTCTTCCTGGTCTGCGTGCTGATCCTGCGCCAGATCACCCAGTCCCCCTTCGGCTACACGCTGCGCCTGATCCGGGACAATCCGCAGCGGGCGGAGTTCCTGGGCGTCAACGTCTACCGGGCCAAGCTGATCTCCTTCGTCCTCGCGGGGTCGGTGGCCAGCGTCGGGGGCATCCTGCTGGCCCTGTTCGCCTCCGGCGCCTATCCCGAGTTCGCCTACTGGACCATGTCCGGCCAGGCCATCTTCATGGTCATGCTGGGCGGCTCGCAGGTCTTCCTGGGGCCTCTGCTGGGGGCGGCGGTGCTGCAGGGGCTCAACCACTACGTCACCGCCTTCACCGAGCATCACGGGCTGGTGCTGGGCGTGATCATCGTCGCCGCGGTGCTTGGCATGCGCCGGGGCATCGCCGATTTCGTCTGGGAGTGGCGGGAGACCCGGCGCGAGCGGCGGGCGGCCGAGGCCCGCGCCAGCCTGTCGGGCATCGAGGGCGCGGCGGCCCGCGCCGGCGCCGCGCAGGAGGGGGAGGCATGAGCATGGATCTCTCGGGCCGCGTGGCGGTCGTCACCGGGGGCGCCAGCGGCATCGGCGCCGCGTGCGCCCGCCGTCTGGCCGGGGCCGGGGCGGTCGTGTCGGTCGCCGACATCGACCTCGCAGGGGCGGAGCGGGTGGCCGCGGAGCTGCCCGGCGCCGGACACGCGGCCCATGCGCTGGACGTGCGCGACGCCGAAGGAGTGGAGGCGCTGGCCGCGCGGGTGGAATCGGAGCTCGGCCCCTGCGCCGCGCTGGTGACCTCGGCGGGCGTCATCCAGGTCCCCCAGCCGCCCGAGAGCCTGTCCATGGAGGAATGGGACCGCGTCACCTCCGTGGACCAGCGCGGCGTCTGGGCGAGCTGCCTGGCCTTCGGGCGGCGCATGGCCGTGCGCGGGAGCGGCGCCATCGTCAACATCGCGTCGGTGGCCGGCATGCGCTCCATGCCGCTGCACGCCTACGCCCCGGCCAAGGCGGCCGTCATCTCCATGACCGAGTGTCTGGCGGCGGAATGGGGCCGCTCCGGCGTGCGGGTGAACGCCGTCTCGCCCGGCTACACCCTGACCCCGGCGCTGAGCGACGCCATCGACAAGGGCGAGCGCGACGTCAGCCTGATCGAGGAGGTCACGCCCATGGGCCGCCTCGTGCGCCCCGAGGAGATCGCCGAGGCGGTCGCCTTCCTGTCGTCCGACGCCGCCTCCGCCATCAGCGGGGTCACGCTGCCGGTGGACGGGGGCTGGCTCTCCGGCCCCTCCTGGCGGACCTACGGGCCGCTGCGGCCCGCGCGGGGGAACTGATGCTGGAGATTTCCAACCTCTCGAAGTCCTTCGGCGGCGTGGAGGCGATGAAGGACGTGTCGCTGGACTTTCCCGCCAGCTCCCTGACCGCCGTGATCGGGCCGAACGGGGCGGGCAAGACCACCTTCTTCAACCTGATCTCCGGTCATATCCGGGCCGATGCGGGCGAGGTGCGCCTCGACGGCGAAAACGTCATGGGCCTCTCCAGCCTCGAGATCGTGCGCCGGGGCATGTGCCGCGCCTTCCAGGTCGCCAGCATCTTCCCCGACATGACGATGGAGGAGAGCCTGACCGCCGCGGTCACCGTCCAGCGCGGGGAGCTCTTCTCCCTCCTGCGCCGCGCGCCCCTGCCCGCCGCGCGCGACCGGGCGCGCGAGATCATGGACCTGCTGGGCCTGACCGGCCGGGCCGGGGCGCTGTCGCGCAACCTCTCCCACGGGGAGCAGAAGCTGCTCGACATCGCGCTGGCGCTGGCGCTGGAGCCCAAGGTGCTGCTGCTGGACGAGCCCACGGCCGGCATGGGCGCGGAGGAGCGCTGGCGCATGATCGAGAAGGTGCATGCGCTGTGGGAGGCCACCGACCTCACCGTGATCTTCATCGAGCACGACATGGACATCGTCTTCCGCATCGCCCAGTCGATCAACGTGCTGAGCTACGGCCGGGTGCTGGCCCGCGGCGCGCCGGAGGAGATCCGGAGCAACCAGGCCGTCATCGACGCCTACCTGGGCGAGGACCACCAGCACGCCGCGCCGGAGACCGCCCCATGAGCGAGACGACGCTGAGCGAGGCCCGCCCGGCGGTCACCTTCTCCGACACGCCGCTGCTGGAGGTCACCGGCCTCGACGTCTTCTACGGGGCGAGCCAGGTGCTGTTCGGCCTCGGCCTGTCGGTCGAGGAGGGGCAGATCATGGCCCTTCTGGGCCGCAACGGCGCGGGCAAGAGCACCACCTTCAAGGCCATCGCCGGAATCGCGCCCCCGCGCGCCGGCAGCGTGCGCCTGCGCGGCCGGGACCTTGCGCGCGAGGCCCCCTACCGCGTGGCGCGCGCGGGGATCGGCTACGTGCCCGAGGACCGGCAGGTCTTCCCCGAGCACAGCGTGGAGGACAACCTGCTGATCGGGGAGAAGCGCGGGCCGGGCGGCGAGCGGCGCTGGACGCGGGAGGAGGTCTACGAGGTCTTCCCCGCGCTGGCGGAGATGCGCGGGCGCATGGCCGGGCGCCTCTCGGGCGGGGAGCAGCAGATGCTCACCATCGCCCGGACCCTGATGGGCAACCCGGACCTTGTGCTGCTCGACGAGCCGTCGGAGGGGCTGGCCCCGATCATCGTCCAGCAGATCGGCGCCCTGATCCGCCGGCTTCAGGAGATGGGCGTGACCATCCTTATGGCCGAGCAGAACATGCATTTCTGCCTCAACGTCGCCACCCACGCGACGGTCATCGACAAGGGCGTGACGGTCTATGCCGACACCATCGAGGGGCTGCGCGCCAATGAGGAGATCACGCAGCGCTACCTGTCGATCTGACCGCCGGGGCGCCCGGGGCAACTTTCCCGGTTGAAGCGCGGTCGCCATCGCACATGATTGAGGCCGGCGGCGACGGCCGTGGCCGCCGGCCCGCGACCCGCCGGGGACGCCTCCCGTGGGCCGGGACCGCGGCCCCGAACATCCCGGAGGTTCCGACCCATGGCGAAACGCATCGATCCCGACGGGGAGGAGCGTGAGAGACAGGCCCGGGACTACCTGAGCGCCCCCACCTCCGTGATCTACGAGGCGATCCGCACGGAGGGGGAGCACGAGCTCTCCCGCCCGCTCAGCGCGCTGTGGTGGTCGGGCGTCGCGGCGGGGCTGGCGATCAGCACCTCGGTGCTGTGCAAGGGCTTCCTCGCCTCGGTCCTGCCGCCCGCGGACTGGGCGCCGGCGGTGTCGAACCTGGGCTACACGGTCGGCTTCCTGATCGTGATCCTGGCCCGGATGCAGCTTTTCACCGAGAACACGATCACCCCGATCCTGCCGCTATTCCTGACGCCGTCGCGGGACTTCTTCGTGGGCACCGCGCGGCTCTGGGGGATCGTCTTCGCCGCGAACCTGGCGGGCTGCGCGGCGGCCGCCCTGATGATGGCGCACGGCCATATCGTGCCCGCGGAGCGGTTCGCGGGCGTGCTCGCGGTCTCGCGCCACTACGCGCAGGCCACGGCGCTGGAGCATTTCGTCTTCGGCATCCCGGCGGGCTTCATCATCGCGGCACTGGTCTGGATCCTGCCCCGCCTGGAGGGGGCGGGCGAGGTGCTGATGATCCTGATCCTCACCTACATGATCGGGCTGGGCGAGATGTCCCATGTGGTGGCCGGCGCGACGGAGCTGTTCATCCTGGTCTTCCGGGGCGAGCTCGGCCTGGACGCGGCCCTGCTGTCAGGCGTCCTGCCCGCGCTGGCGGGCAACGTGCTGGGGGGCACGGGGATCTTCGCCGCGCTCACCTACGCGCAGGTCCGCGAGGAGATCTGACGAGCCGGCGGCCGCACCCCCCCCCCGCACCGAGCGATCCGCGGGGCGGCGCGCCCCCCGGCCTCAGACCACCAGAACCGGGACCTTGGACAGCCCCGTGACCTTGTGGGAGACGCTGCCCAGCAGATACGACTCCACCGATCCCATCCCCCGGCTGCCGATGACGATGCAGTCATTCCCGTGCTCGCCGGCGAAGCTGATGATGGTGCGGGCCGGCTGGCCGGTCCTCACGAAGGCCCGGACCTTCTGCAGCCCCGCCGCGATGGCGCGCTGCCTGGCGTGGTCGGCGACCTCGCTGGCATGCTCGCGCATGACGTCGTCGAGATTGCCGGGCTCGGAGGCCCGGACCATCGAGAAGGAGGCCTCCAGCATCGAATGATGCCGGAAGACCGTCAGGATGTTGAGCTCGGCGTCGCACAGCTTCGCCAGCTCCACGGCCTTGTCGAGCGCCGCTTCGGCGCCGACCGAGCCGTCGAAGGGAACGAGAATGTTTCGAAACATCGTGGGCTCCTTCCCTATTTGGCGAACGCGAGGTCACGCAGGAACAGGGCGATCTGGGGGAAGAAGATCAGCGCGGCGGAGGCGCCGAGCAGGATCAGGATGAAGGGCGGGGTTCCCCGGATCACGTCCATGTAGGGCCGCTTGAACACCGCGATCGCCGTGAAGATGTCGCAGCCGAAGGGCGGCGTGGCCGAGCCCACAGCGACCTGCAGCGTGATGATGATGCCCACCAGCACCGGATCGAGCCCGGTGCTCTCGACCACCGGCGCGAAGATCGGCACGAGGATCAGGATCACCACGATCGGATCGACGAACATGCAGCCGATGAAGAAGGCGATCGAGATCACCACCAGCACGCCGATCTGCCCCATCTGGTCGATGCCGATGCCCCCCAGGATCGCCTGCGGGATCTGCGCGAAGGAGATCACCCAGGAGAAGGCGGTGCCCGCCGCCACCAGGATGAACACCACCGCCGTGATGAGCCCGGTGGACTTGGCGGTGTCGTAGACGCCCTTCAGGTCGATCTCGCGGAAGACGAAGAGCTCCAGGATCAGGGCGTAGAGCACGCAGACCGCCGCGGCCTCGGTCGGCGAGAAGATGCCGCCGTAGATGCCGCCGATGATGATCGCCGGAAAGCCCAGCGGCCAGAGGGCGCGGCTCGTCGCCTCGAAGCGCTCGCGCCAGCTCGATTTCGGCTCGGTCGGCACGCCGTTGCGCACGGCGTAGATCCAGGAATAGACCGAGAACAGCATCAGGATCATCAGGCCCGGCCCGATGCCGGCGATGAACAGCTCGGCGATCGAGGTGTTGGAGACGACGCCGTAGATGATCATGCCGATGGAGGGCGGGATCAGGAAGGCGATGTCCGAGGCGTTGATGATCAGCGCCAGAACGAAGCTGTCCTTGTAGCCGGCCTTGAGCATCCGCGGCCGCAGGGGCGAGCCGACGGCGACCACGGTGGCCTGCGTCGAGCCCGAGACGGCGCCGAAGGTGGTGCAGGCGGCGGCGGTCGCCACGGCAAGCCCGCCGCGCAGATGGCCGACGAAGGCCATCACCATGTCGATCAGCCGGCCCGCGGACTGCCCGCGGGTCATGAGGTCGGCGGCGAAGATGAACATCGGCACCGCGATCAGCGAGGCGGGGCGGATGCCCGCCATCATCTGCTGCACCATCGTCTCCATCTGCCCCAGCCCCCCGAACAGGGTGATGAAGCCGATGAAGGCGCCGACGATCAGCGGGATCATCATGGGAAAGCCCAGCAGAAGCAGGACGACCATGGTCGAGAAGATCGTGTAGACCATGGCTCAGATCTCCACTTCGCTGTCTTCGTAGCCCTCGAGCACGCTCGTCGAGAGGTAGATGTCCTTCTCGATCAGGTTCTTGATGGCTGTCAGAAGATACTGCAGGCCGGTCATGAAGAAGCCTACCGGCGCCCAGACCAGCGTGAGCCAGACCGGAATCTGCAGAGAGGGCAGCACGCGCCCGCGGCCGGCCTGCGTGATGACATACTGAAGCGAGTACCAGGCGAGCCCCAGCATGAAGACCGCGGTGACCAGCGCGATGATCACCATCAGCGCCTTGCGCGGCTTCGGGGGCAGGGTGTCGAAGATCGCCGACATGCGGATGTGGCGCCCGTGGCGCGCCGCGTAGGAGATGCCGGCGAAGGTGATCAGGATGATGATGATGCGGTTGAGCTCTTCGGAGAAGAAGAGGCTCTCCTGAAAGACGAACCGCCCGATCACGTTAGCGATCGTGTTCGTCGCCATCAGCAGGATGCCGAGCGCGAGCAGGACCGACTCGATGCGGCTGATCCCGTTGTCCACCACGCCCAGGACGCCCGGAAGCGACGACTGGTAGCGTTCCATCGGCAGGTCGTCCGCCGAGGTGGTGTCGGTCTGCGATCGAAGCTGGGACCCCTGTTCTTCTTCGGTCACTGTCCCGCCCCCCTGTTGGAGTGTCCGGAGATCGCGAACCGGCCGCGCCCCCGTCGCGTGGGGCGCGGCCGGCCGCCTCGGTGTCAGTTCTCGACGGCCTCGAGATCGGCCTTGAGCTGCTCGAGAATCCTCTCGCCGCTCTCGCCGGTCATCTCGATGAACTTGGCCTCGACGTCTTTCGCCGCCTCCCTGAAGGGCTCGCGCTCCTCCTCGCTGAGGCGGACGACGTTCATCTCGGGCTTGGCCTCCTCGATCTTGGCCAGGGTCTCCTGGGTGAGACCGTCCTGGTACTCGATGATGAACTCGAAGGCGACGTCGATGGCGTCCTGGATGATCTGCTGATCCTCTTCGGACAGGCCGTCATAGAAGTCCTTGTTGGCCATCACCGCCGTCGTGAAGACGTTGTGCCCGGTGAAGGTGATGTAGTCCGTCACCTCGTACATCTTGGTGGATTCCACCCAGAACATCGGATTTTCCTGGCCCTGGATGATGTTGGTCTGCAGACCGCCATAGGTCTCGCCCCAGGGCAGCGGCGTCGGCGTGGCGCCGAAGGCCCGGTAGCTTTCCACCAGCAGCGGGTTGGTCATCACGCGGAACTTGACCTCGTTGAGGTCCTCCGGCGCGCGCACCGGCTCCTTGGTGGTCATGACCACCTCGCCCTCGGGGAACATGGTCAGCAGCTCGAGGCCCTGCTCCGCGTAGAGCCCGGGGAACATGTCGTTGATGGCCTTGGAGTTCTCGAAGAACTCCGCGAGCTTGTCCTGGTCCGTCGGCAGCAGGTAGGGCACGAAGAACACCTGCGCCTCGGGGATCAGCGAGCCGGTGAAGCCCGGCGACTGGTCCACGAACTGCAGGATGCCCGCCTGGGTCTGCTCCATGGTGTCGGCCGACTCGCCCAGCGTCCCGTAGGGGAAGAGCTGTACGGTGTGGTCGGAGTTGGCCTCGACCTCCTCCTTGAACTTCTGGGCGAACTGCCCCTGGACGTCGGTCATGGCCTCTTCGAAAGCGTAGCGCCACGTCTCCGCGCCGGCCACGCTCGCGGTCGCGAGCAGGGCGGCCATCGCGGCGCCGCCGGTCAGCATCGGTTTAAGGATGCGCATGGAAGTCTCCCTTCTTCCTTGTCCCTCTGCCTGCCGGATCACGGCCGGGCGCCCGATCTAAGGGCCGTCCCGTGGAGCCGCGTGCCGACTTGCATCAGCGTTGGCGGCCGAGGCCCCGAGGTCAAGTGTGTTCAACTCTTGATTCGACGACGGTTTTCGCGGGGGGCGCCCCCGCGCACGCGGTCGGGGCCGCCTTGGGGAGGGCGTCGGGGCCGTCGGAGGCGCGGTTTCACGGCCGGTCGGCGCCGGGCGGGCCTCTCAAGAATAATCCGCTTTCAAGCCGGCGGAGGCGGCTCGCCCCGAGCTCAGGTCCGGGCCGCCGCCACGAGGCGCGGGACGGAGGGGCCCGGGATCTCGCTGCGCCCGACCGCCCAGCTTTCCCGCACCACATCCGCGACGGCGCGCAGGGTCTCGGCCGGGGGGCGCGTCGTGGCCGTGGGCTTCACCGGGTCCTCGTGGAACAGGTAGACGCGCGCCGCGAACTGGTCGAAGGGCAGCGAGCCCTCGCCGTAGCGCTCGCCGTTCCCGTGGGTCGAGACGACGATGCCGCCGCCCCAGTCCTGCCCGGAGTCGTTGTTGGGGTTGTAGAAATAGACCCGCATCGCCCCACCGCGGTCCGGCGCCACCCGCAGGATCGAGATCGCGTGCCAGCCGATGAAGCGCGCCGCCGCGTCCGTCGCCGCGATGCCCGCGGGCTGGGGGTGGATAACCGGCTCGCCCCCGTTGAAGTCCGGATGATAGGCCTGATGGAAGCGGCCGATGAAATCCTCGATCCCCGCCAGCGCGCCGGTCGGCACGTCCACCGCCACCGCGCAGGACCGGCCCACCCACCAG
>JBNJGE010000142.1:0-9298 GCA_051747505.1 Pseudomonadota bacterium
AGGTTAGGCTGGCGGGTGACCCAGGGTCATGACGCCGCAGCGCCGCCCGCGTTGTGGACATGGCGGCCGCGGGCGTTATGCTGCGCCGCAACAAAAACGAGACGCGAGCGGCCTTGCGCCCGCCCTGCGGGCGAGGCCCCGGAACACCGCCCGCGCCGGACCGGCGCGGGGACGAATGCAGCGGAGGAAATATCTGATGACGGATGTCGTGATCGCGGGCGCGGCCCGCACGCCGGTGGGCGCCTTCAACGGCGCGCTTGCCGGGCTGCCGGCCCATGAGCTGGGCGCTGAGGCCATCCGGGCCGCGCTGAGCCGCTCGGGCGTGGAGGCCGGCGAGGTCTCCGAGACCATCCTGGGCCAGGTGCTGACGGCCGCGCAGGGCATGAACCCCGCCCGCCAGGCGCATATCGCCGCCGGCCTGCCGGAGGGCTCGGCGGCCTGGGGGATCAACCAGGTCTGCGGCTCCGGCCTGCGGGCGGTGGCGCTGGGCGCCCAGCACGTCCAGCTCGGCGACGCGGAGATCATGGTCGCCGGCGGGCAGGAGAGCATGTCCCAGGCCCCCCATGCCGCGCATCTGCGCAACGGCCAGAAGATGGGCGACCTGAAATTCGTGGACACCATGATCCGCGACGGGCTGTGGGACGCCTTCAACGGCTACCACATGGGCGGGACCGCCGAGAACGTCGCCCAGCAGTGGCAGATCAGCCGCGAGCAGCAGGACGAGTTCGCCGTCGCCTCCCAGAACAAGGCGGAGGCCGCCCAGAAGGCCGGCCGCTTCGACGAGGAGATCACGCCCGTCACCGTCAAGACCCGCAAGGGCGAGACGGTCGTGGACAAGGACGAGTACATCCGCCACGGGGCGGAGATCGGCGCCCTCCAGAAGCTCCGCCCGGCCTTCGCCAAGGAGGGCAGCGTGACCGCGGGCAACGCCAGCGGGATCAACGACGGCGCGGCGGTGGTGACGCTGATGAAGGCGGACGCGGCCGCGAAGCGGGGGGTGGAGCCGCTGGCGCGGATCGCCTCCTACGCCACCGCCGGGCTGGACCCGAAGATCATGGGCATGGGCCCGGTGCATGCCAGCCGCAAGGCGCTGGAGAAGGCGGGCTGGAAGGTCGAGGACCTGGAGCTGATCGAGGCCAACGAGGCCTTCGCCGCCCAGGCCTGCGCGGTGAACAAGGACATGGGCTGGGACCCGGAGATCGTGAACGTCAACGGCGGCGCGATCGCCATCGGCCACCCCATCGGCGCCTCGGGCTGCCGGGTCCTGATCACGCTGCTGCACGAGATGAAGCGGCGGGGCGCGAAAAAGGGCCTCGCGACGCTGTGCATCGGCGGCGGCATGGGCGTGGCCATGTGCGTGGAGCGCCCCTGACCCTTCCCGCCGCCGCCCGCGCGGGCGGCGGCCCGCTCATCATTCACGGAACCGGAACGCCGCAGGGGCCGAGGGACGCCCCGCGGGACAGGACAGGAGGAACGCATCATGGGACGAGTGGCGATCGTGACCGGCGGCACGCGCGGCATCGGGGCGGCGACCTCGGCGGCGCTGAAGGCCGCGGGCTACACCGTGGCGGCCAACTATGCGGGCAATGACGAGGCCGCGGCGAAGTTCAAGCAGGAGCACGGCATCGACGTCTTCAAGTTTTCGGTCGCCGACTACGAGGCCTGCCAGAAGGGCGTGAAGGAGGTCGAGGAGGCCTTCGGCCCGCTTGACGTTCTGGTCAACAACGCCGGCATCACGCGCGACGCGCCCTTCCACCGCATGACGCCCGAGCAGTGGCGCGAGGTGATCGACACCAACCTGACCGGGACCTTCAACATGACCCATGTGGTCTGGCCCGGCATGCGGGAGCGCGGCTTCGGCCGGGTGGTCACCATCTCCTCGATCAACGGGCAGAAGGGGCAGTTCGCGCAGGCGAACTACGCCGCCTCCAAGGCCGGCGACATCGGCTTCACCCGCACCCTGGCGCAGGAGGGCGCGGGCAAGGGCATCACGGTGAACGCCGTGGCGCCGGGGTACATCGCCACCGACATGGTCATGGCGGTGCCCGAGAAGGTGCGCGAGCAGATCATCGCCCAGATCCCCGTGGGCCGGCTGGGCGAGCCGGAGGAGATCGCGCGCTGCGTGGCCTTCCTGGCCTCCGACGACGCCGGGTTCATCACCGGCTCCGTCATCTCGGCCAATGGCGGGCAGTTCTTCGCCTGAGCGAGGCCGGGGGCGGGCCGCGGGCCCGCCCCCCTGCGCCCCTCAGGCCCCGCGCGGGGCGCGGGCGGGACGTCTTGCGGAATCCGCGGTTTCCGCTATGTTTCGGGGATGGCGCGCCGCCCTCCGGGGACGGCTCGCCTTTGCGTTCGACACGACGTTTCGGCAACAGAGGACGAGAAAGCCATAGCCCGCAGACCGCACCACGCGCCGCCCACCAAGGACACCGGCCCCCGAGTCAACGGCAAGATCCGGGCCTCCGAAATCCGCCTGATCGACCACGAAGGCGAGAATCGCGGCGTGCTGACCCCCGAAGAGGCGATGCGCATGGCGGAGGATGTCGGGCTCGACCTGGTCGAGATTTCGCCGAGCGCCAATCCGCCCGTGTGCAAGATCATGGACTTCGGCAAGTTCAAGTACGAACAGCAGAAGAAAGCCGCCGAAGCCAAGAAGAAGCAGAAGGTCATCGAGGTCAAGGAAGTCAAGTTCCGGCCGAACATCGACGACCACGACTACGAAGTCAAGATGCGTAACGTGACCCGCTTCCTCGAGGAGGGCGACAAGGTCAAGGTCACCCTGCGCTTCCGCGGTCGCGAGATGGCGCATCAGGAGCTCGGGCGCGAGGTGCTCCAGCGCATCGCCTCGGACGCCGAGGATCTCGGCAAGGTCGAGTCCATGCCGAAGATGGAAGGTCGCCAGATGATCATGGTGATCGGACCCCACAAGACCTGAGCCGACGGGGTCTTCGGAAGGTTGCAGGCCGCCCCCCGTGGGCGGCCTTTTCATGAGCGGAGGCAGGCATGAGCGGGGATGTGAAGCGCAGCCGGCCGGGCTACGCCGACCCGGGGGCGGAGAAGCTGGTCGCCCCGGCGGCGGAGCGCAACGCGGAGGCGATCGCGCAGGCTCTCGCCCGCCTGCTGGCCGGGGGCGGCGGGGGGACCGTGCTGGAGATCGGCGCGGGGACGGGGCAGCACGCGGTCGCCTGCGCGCGCGCCCTGCCCCACCTGACCTGGGCGCCGAGCGACCCGGACCCGGCGCATCTGGCCTCCGTCCGCGCCTGGGCGGCCGAGGCGCGGGGGCGGGGCGTGGAGAACATCGCCGAGCCGGTGCGCCTGGACGCGCGCGAGGACTGGGCCGCCGCGATGGCGCTGACGCACGGGCCGCTGCGGGCGGTGTTCTGCGCCAATGTCCTGCATATCGCGCCCTGGTCGGTGACCAAGGGGCTGGTCGCCGGCGCCGGGCGCGCGATCGGGCCCGGGGGCAGGCTGATCCTCTACGGGCCGTTTTTCGAGGACGGGGAGACGGCCCCCTCCAACCGCCGCTTCGACGAGAGCCTGCGGGCGCAGGACCCGGACTGGGGGCTGCGCGAGGCGCGCGAGGTGGCGAAGCTCGCCGCCGCCCACGGCTTCGGCGCGCCGGAGCGGGTTGAGATGCCGGCCAACAACCTGATCCTCGCCTTTCCGCGGCTTGGCGCCGGGGACGGGGCGGCGTAGCTTGCCGGCCCGGCACGGCGCGGAGGCCGGGTCCGGCCGGGCGCCCGCTTGTCGAAGGAGAGCCCATGAGCGCGCCCACCGATCGGGAAGCGGCGGAGGCCGGCCGCGCGGAGCTGCGCGGGATCGGGCTGTTCCTGCTCGCGATCTTCCTGTTCTCGATCATGGACAGCTTCGCCAAGCATCTGGTGGCGCGGCACGACCCGGTTCAGGTGGTCTGGGCGCGCTACGTCTCCCAGACCTTCTGGGCCTTCCTGATGGTTTCGCCCTGGCTGCCGGGGCTGCTGCGCACGGCCCATCCGCGGATGCAGCTGATCCGCTCCGCCCTGCTGTTCGGGGCGACCTTCTGCTTCTTCAGCTCGCTGGAGTTCATGGGGCTGGCCGAGACGGTGGCGGTGTTCGAGATGGGGCCGCTCTGGATCACGGCGCTGGCCTTCTTCGTGCTGAAGGAGCCGGTGGGGCCGCGGCGCTGGACCGGCGTGGCGATCGGCTTCGTCGGGGCGATGATCATCATACGCCCCGGGGGGGAGGTGTTCACGCTCGCCTCCTTCCTGCCGATGGCCGGCGCGCTGTGCTTCGCGGGCTACGCCATCGCCACGCGCACGCTGGGCGACGACGAGGGGCCGTGGACGGCCTTCCTCTACACCGCGCTGTTCGGGGCGCTGGCGGCCTCGCTGGCCGTCCCCTTCTTCTGGACGACGCCGAGCCTGTCGGACGGGGTCATAATGTCCACCTTCGGGATCATCGGGGGGGCGGGGCACCTGTCCATGATCATGGCGCTGCGCCACGCGGCGGCCTCGGTCGTGGCGCCCTTCCAGTATGCGGGGCTGATCTACGCCACCTTCTGGGGCTTCGTGATCTTCGGGGAGGTTCCGGACGGGTGGACCATGGTGGGGGCGGCGGTGATCGTGGCCGCCGGGCTCTATGTCTGGTGGCGCGAGCGCGTGCGTCAGGGGGCCTGAGGGGTGGCGCGGGCGCGGCGGCGCGGTTTCTGGCGGCGGCTGGCGGACCGGGCGGAGATGGCCGGGGCGCGGGCGCTGCTGTTCGCGACCCGGGGGATGGGGGTGGAGCGGCTCTCCGACCTGCTGGGGCGGCTGGGCGGCTGGGCGCTGCCGCGGGCGCCGGGTCTGCGGCGCCGGGTGGCGCGGAACCTGGAGGCGGTGCGGCCCGGGACTGATCGGGGCGAGGCGCGCAGGCTCTGCGCCGAGGTGGGCGACAGTTTCTGCCGGCTTGTCGCCGAGTATCTGCGCCTGGACGAGATCGCCGCGCAGCCGGAGCGGCTGGAGATCGAGGGCGCGGAGGCGGCCTGCGCGGCGCTGGAGGCGGGGCGCGGCGTGGTGATCGTCACCGCCCATTTCGGCAACTGGGAGGCGGTGCGCCTCGCCCTGCGCCGGGCGGCGGGACGGGACTGCGCGCTGATCTACCGGGCCTTCAACAACCCCCGCTTCGACGCGCTGGCGCTCGACCTCGTGGCGCAGGCCGGGGAGCCGGTGCTGCACAAGGGGCGCGAGGGGACGCGCGCGCTGCTGCGCCATGTCGGGCGGGGCGGCGCGGCGATGGTGCTGATCGACCAGCGCCAGACCGGGGCGCCGCTGCTGCCTTTTCTGGGCAAGGAGGCCGAGACCTCGACGGCGGCGGCCGAGCTCGCCCGCCGCTTTGGCGCCGCGCTGATTCCGGCGCGGGCGCGGCGCCTGCCGGGGACGCGTTTCGAGGTGCGCTTCGAGCCCGAGATCCCGCCCGGGACGGCCGAGGAGATGACCGCGGCGGCCAACGCCCGCCTCTCGGCCTGGATCGAGGCCGATCCCGGCCAGTGGTTCTGGCTGCACCGGCGTTGGCGGCTGAAGTCGCGGGGCGAGCGGATCCGCGCGGCGCGGGGCGGCTAGGGGTCGAGCCGGGCGGCGGCGAGCACGGGGCCCGCAGGGCCCTCCTGCAGGATGACGGCGACGCCGACCTCCTCGGCCGGGGCGGGCGCGGTGAAGCGCTCCGCCTCGCGCCCGTCCCAGCGGCCGAGCTTCATCCAGCTGCGCGCGACGTTGCGGTAGTGGATGCGGCGGCCCGCGTTCTCGCCCGAGCTGATCTTCACCGGCTCGGGCGAGCGGTAGGTGACGAACCAGAGCACGCCGGCGGGCGGCTCGGGCGCAAGGGGCTCCAGCCGGGCCTCCAGCCGGCCGTCGCGGCGCATCAGGCGGATGCGCGCGGCCTGCGGGGCCTCGGCGGCGGCCTCGATGGCGGCGAGCACCTCCTTGCGCCGGCTGCCCACGACCTGCGCGACGCCGTCCACCACCATCTGCGGGGTGTAGACGGAGCGGGCGCCGTTGCGGCGCGCATAGGCGGCCTGGCGCTTGGTGAAGGCGGGGCTGGCGTAGACGTCGCTCCAGCCCAGATAGTCCCAGTAATCGACATGCAGGGAGAGGGCGACGATGTCGTCGCGCTCGCTGAGCTCGGCCAGCAGGGCGTCGGCTGGCGGGCAGGCGGAGCAGCCCTGGGAGGTGAACAGCTCCACCAGCACCGCCGGCCGCCCCTCCTCCGCCCGGGGGGCGCCGCCGGGGGCCGCCAGCAGGCCGAGCGCGGCGAGGCCGAGGACGAGGAGCCGGCGGGCGGGGGAGCGGCGCATGCGGGCGGACCTCCGGGAGGGGTGGGAGCGGTCGAACGGGAGGGAGCCTAGCCCGCGCCGGCGGGGGGCGGCGAGTCAAGCCTGCGAGAGGGGGGCGCTACCATCGCCGCGTGCGGTCGAGGAAAGCCTCCGCCTCCGGCCCGAAGGCCTCGCGCAGGGCGGCCTCCTCGGCGCGGATGAAGCGCCGGGTGATCAGGACCGGCCAGGCGAGGACCGGGAGCAGCGCGGCGAGCGCGCCCAGATGCAGCGCCCAGGCCAGCAGGATCAGCGCCATGCCGGTGTAGATGGGGTTGCGGTTGAGCCGGAAGGGGCCGGCGGCGAGCAGGGCGCGCGGCGTGCGGCCGGGCTCGATCGGCGTCCCGCGGGAGAGGAACAGGGCGGCGGCCCAGAGGATGAGGCCGAAGCCCAGCGCGGCGAGCAGGACCGGCGGCCAGAGGCCGAGGTCGAGGCGCGGGACGGGGACGAGGCGGGCCAGCCCCCAGGCGAGGGCGGCGGCGAGCGCCGCCCAGACCGGGGGCAGGTCGAGCCGGCGCAGCCAGCTCACGCCCCGCCCCGGCGAGGGGATCCGGGCTCAGTGGAGCAGGATCTCATGGTTGCGATAGGCGACCTCCCGGGGGCCGATGAGCCGGGCGTGGCAGACCCGGACGGAATGCAGGGGCCCCTCCAGCTCGCGGGTCCAGAAATCGAGGAACTCCCGCAGTTTCGGGAATTTCGGGGCGAGATCGTAGTCCTGCCAGAGATAGGTCTGGAGCACCGACCTGGCGTCGGGCAGGCGATAGGTGATCTCGGCGGTGGCCAGCGACCAGCCCTCGAGCTGGCGGCGGAAATCGGGATCCACGCGGCTCATGTCGTCTCCTCGGGCGCGTCTCCTTCTGCTGCCTTGCGCTCCGCCCCCGGCGCGCGTCGCGGCACGGACCCGGGGGCTGCGGTTCCCCGATTTTGCGCCCGAAGCCCCGGGCGATCCAGCGTTTTCTTGCGCCGCCGTCTCCGCCGCGGCCGCGGGCGCCGGGGCGCCGCTTCCGGGGCGGGGGCGCAGGGCGGGCCGGAGAGGCCGCCCGCAAGGGCGGGCGCGATGGGCCGCGCGGCGCCCCCGCGGACGCGAACGGGGCCGCCCCCGGATGGGAGCGGCCCCGCGCGATCGGCCGTCGATGGGGCGGCGGCTCAGGCCGCCCGGGCGAGGTCGCGCAGCACGAAGTGCAGCACGCCGCCGTTGCGCACGTAGTCGAGCTCGACCTCGGTATCCACGCGGCAGCGCAGGTCGATCTCCTCCGAGGAGCCGTCGGGCCGCTCGATCCGCCCCTTCACGGTCGCCTGCGGCCTGAGATCGCCGGCCAGCCCGGTGATGGAGATCACCTCGTCCCCGGTCAGCTTCAGCGTGTCCCGGGTCTGGCCGTTCATGAACTCCAGCGGCACCACGCCCATGCCGACGAGGTTGGAGCGGTGGATGCGCTCGAAGCTTTCGGCGATCACGGCCTTGACGCCCAGCAGCGCCGCGCCCTTGGCCGCCCAGTCGCGCGAGGAGCCGGTGCCGTACTCCTTGCCCGCGATGACGACCAGCGGGGCGCCCTGCGCCTGATAGGCCATGGCCGCGTCGTAGATCGACATCTGCTCGCCGTCCGGGCCCTTGGTGTAGCCGCCCTCCACGCCGTCCAGCATCTCGTTGCGGATGCGGATATTGGCGAAGGTGCCGCGCATCATGACCTCGTGGTTCCCGCGGCGCGAGCCGTAGGAGTTGAAGTCGCGCTGCGAGACCCCGTGCTCCAGCAGGTACTTGCCCGCCGGATGCTCCGCCTTGAAGGAGCCGGCGGGCGAGATGTGGTCGGTGGTCACCGAGTCGCCCATCAGCGCCAGGATGCGCGCGCTCTCCACGTCCTCGATGCGGCCGGGCTCGTGGCCCATGCCCTCGAAATACGGGGGCTTGCGGACATAGGTGGACTGCGGCGGCCAGTCATAGGTCACGCCCTCGGCGGTCTCGATGGCCCGCCACTTCTCGTCGCCCTTGAAGACGTCGGCGTATTTCTCCTGGAAGGCCTCGCGGGTGACGGTCCGTTCGACCAGCTCCGCGATCTCCTTCTGGGTCGGCCAGATGTCCTTCATGTAGACGTCGTTGCCGTCCTTGTCGGTCCCGATCGGGTCGTGGAAGACGTTGATGTTCATGTCCCCGGCGATGGCGTAGATCACCACCAGCGGCGGCGAGGCCAGGTAGTTGGCCCGCGTGTCGGGGTTCACGCGCCCCTCGAAGTTGCGGTTGCCCGACAGCACCGAGGCCACCACGAGGTCGTTGTCGTGGACGGTCTTGGAGATGTGCTCGGGCAGCGGGCCGGAATTGCCGATGCAGGTGGTGCAGCCGTAGCCCACGAGGTTGAAGCCCAGCGCGTCCAGGTCCTCCGTCAGGCCGGCGGCGTCCAGGTATTCCGAGACGACCTGCGAGCCGGGGGCGAGCGAGGTCTTCACCCAGGGCTTGCGGTTGAGCCCGAGCTCCCGCGCCTTGCGGGCCACGAGGCCGGCCCCGATCATCACGTAGGGGTTGGAAGTGTTGGTGCAGGACGTGATGGCCGCGATCACCACCGAGCCGTCGCGGATCGAGTAGTGCTCCCCCTCCACCTTCGCGGACTTGCGCGGATCGTTGAGCGGGCTGGTGGCCGGCCCCTCAGCGTCCATGTCCTCCGCCCGCTCGGAGGCGTCCACGCCGCGGTAGTCGGCGACCACGTCGTAGAACTCCCGCGCCGCGGTCGACAGCGCCACGCGGTCCTGCGGGCGCTTGGGCCCGGCCAGCGAGGGCTCCACCGTGCTGAGGTCCAGCGAGAGGATGGAGGTGTAGACGGGGTCGTAATTCTCGTCGCGCCAGAAGCCGTTGGCCTTCGCGTACTCCTCCACCAGCTTGATGCGGGTCTCGTCGCGGCCGGAGGTGTGGAGGTAGCGCAGCGTCTCCTCGTCGATGGGGAAGAAGCCGCAGGTGGCGCCGTATTCGGGGGCCATGTTGGCGATGGTGGC
>JBNJGE010000143.1:0-9194 GCA_051747505.1 Pseudomonadota bacterium
CAAGTCGGGCACCGAGCCGGTGATCCGCGTCATGGCCGAGGGCGAGGACGCGGGGCTGGTCGAGTCGGTGGTGGACGGGATCTGCGCCGCGGTGCAGGGGGCCGCGGCGGCGGCCTGAGGGTCCGGCGCGGGCGCCGCGGACGGGGGGGAGGCGTAGGGCGGGTGCAAACCCGCCGGGGGGGGGCCCGGGGGGGGCGGGCGTGGGGGGGGGGTGCCCCCCCGCCCTACGGGGTGGCGGCGACGTCGGGGCAGGGCGCCGAGGGCGGATGCGGCGGGCTTGCGCGGGCGGGCGGCGGTGTGTGGGGTTGGAGGGAGATGGCGGGTTTGCACCCGCCCTACGCTTGCTGATATCATAGCGGAACTTTACGCGTGTCGCAGTATTGTGAAATGACATTAATAAGATTCCATAAGCGCGGAGCGGCAGCCATACTCGGTGCCGATATCGCAATTTCTACAACGGGCAATTTCCGCCCTGCTCGATTGCAGTTACCTTTGCTGCCTAGGGGGGAGATTGTTTCCGAGACAAGTATTGTTGGAAAGAGTCAAAAGATAGTAGAGATAAGCGAAAATTTCTTTGTGGCTTATTCTGGTACGGTTATAGTTGCCCGGGCAGTTCTTAGAGAACTAAGAGAAAACATACCATATCCTACAGATATCCATGAGATCATGGAGGTCGTGAAGAAGTCTGGCCTATCCCAGGAAGAGATAGATTCCATTGCCATGATTTTTTGCTGGCAATTTGGGGGCGATAATGAAAAAAATAGATTTTCAGTCAACGCATTCAATACATATGCACATGAGGAGGGTGAAGAGACTGTATTGAGCGAAGGATCTGGAGACGGACACTCCCGATACTTGTACGAAATTCATGAATCTGGTCCTCTGGTAGAGCTGGTTTCGGACCCTCCTGCGGGCGATCAGACGGTTTTCCACGACGAATTATTGTTTTTCTCAAACCCTATATTGGAGGAGATGACGGGTCGCGAAAACCTTCAATTTAACTATGGTGGATTCTTCGAGTTTGTCACAAATCATGACGGGTACTTAAAAAAGCGCCCACTTTTGATATCAATATGCCAAAGGATTGACCCCGATAGAGATGATTTAAATTTAGCACATATATTTAGTTTATATAACGATACTGGAGACCTTTTTATTTTTGCGATACACGAGATCGACGAAGGTAAGATATTAGATTATCAGGTTATCACGTCACCAATTCGTAACGAAGGCGAGCCGGTTCGCTTCCCCTCAGAAATTGATACACGGGGCTCGTTGTTTTTTGAGTATCTGTACGACATCCGAAAGGATTCTTCAGCTACTATTACAGGATTCAGCAATGAGAGCACAATTTGGCTCGTTCAATCTGGCCCGGCGCAAATTCAAATGCACTTCTCAGAAGCTTTTATTGAAGCCCGGAGAAAATTTTTCAATATAGACTAATTTTCAAATTATCCTCACTCATCCATCTTCAACGCGTTGATAAACGCCTCCTGCGGGATCTCCACCCGCCCGAACTGGCGCATCTTCTTCTTGCCGGCCTTCTGCTTCTCCAGCAATTTCCGCTTCCGGCTCACGTCGCCGCCGTAGCACTTCGCCGTCACGTCCTTGCGCATCGCCCGGATCGTCTCGCGGGCGATCACCCGGCCGCCGATCGCGGCCTGGACCGGGACCTTGAACATGTGGGGCGGGATCAGCTCCTTGAGCTTCTCGCACATGGCGCGGCCGCGGGCCTCGGCGCGGTCGCGGTGGACGATGGTGGAGAGCGCGTCCACCGGCTCGTCGTTCACCAGGATCGACATCTTGACCAGGTTGTCGGGGCGGTAGCCCACGATCTCGTAGTCGAAGCTGGCGTAGCCGCGGGTCACGGATTTCAGGCGGTCGTAGAAGTCGAAGACGACCTCGTTGAGGGGCAGGTCGTAGACGACCATGGCGCGGGAGCCGGCATAGGTGAGGTCGCGCTGCTCCCCGCGCCGGTCCTCGCAGAGCTTGAGGACGGCGCCGAGGAACTCGTCCGGCACCAGGATGGTGGCCTTGATCCAGGGCTCCTCGATGCGGTCGATATGGGTCGGGTCGGGCATGTCGGCGGGGTTGTGAAGCTCCCGCAGCTCGCCGTCGCGCATGTGGAGGTGGTAGACCACCGAGGGCGCGGTGGTGACGAGGTCGATGCCGTATTCCCGCTCCAGCCGGTCGCGGATGACCTCGAGGTGGAGCAGGCCGAGGAAGCCGCAGCGGAAGCCGAAGCCGAGCGCGGCGGAGCTCTCCATCTCGTAGGAGAAGCTGGCGTCGTTGAGGGCGAGCTTCTCGATGGCCTGGCGGAGATTCTCGAAGTCGTTGGAATCGACGGGGAAGAGGCCGCAGAAGACCACCGGGACAGAGGGGTTGTAGCCCGGCAGCATGGCGTCGGCGGGGCGGCGGACATGGGTGATGGTGTCGCCCACGCGGGTGTCGCGGACCTGCTTGATGGAGGCGGTGAGAAAGCCGATCTCGCCGGGGCCGAGCTCCGCCACGTCGGTCTTGTTGGGGGCGAAGACGCCGAGCTTGTCCACCTGGTAGTCGGCGTTGGCGCCCATCATGCGGATGCGGTCGCCCTTTTTCAGCACGCCCTCGCGCACGCGCACGAGGACGACGACGCCGAGATAGGGGTCGTAGATGGAATCGACCAGCAGGGCCTTGAGAGGGGCGGAGGCGTCGCCCGTGGGGGGCGGGAGACGCTCGATGATGGCGTTGAGGACGGCCTCGATGCCCTGGCCGGTCTTGGCGGAGATTTCCAGGGCGTCGGAGGCGTCGATGCCGATGACGTCCTCGATCTGCGCCTTCACCCGCTCGGGGTCGGCGGCGGGGAGGTCCACCTTGTTGAGGACGGGGACGATCTCGTGATTGGCCTCGATGGCCTGGTAGACGTTGGCGAGCGTCTGGGCCTCCACGCCCTGGGAGGCGTCGACGACCAGCAGGGAGCCCTCGACGGCGCGCATGGAGCGCGAGACCTCGTAGGAGAAATCGACGTGGCCGGGGGTGTCGATGAGGTTGAGGACGTAAGGCACGCCGTCGGGGCCGGTCCAGTTGAGGCGGACGGTCTGGGCCTTGATGGTGATGCCGCGCTCCCGCTCCAGGTCCATGGAGTCGAGGACCTGCTCGCGCATCTCGCGGTCGGTGAGGCCGCCGCACCACTGGATGAGGCGGTCGGCGAGCGTGGACTTCCCGTGGTCGATATGGGCGACGATGGAGAAGTTGCGGATTCGGCTGAGCTCGGTCATGTCGCCGCTTATCTAGGCGGCCATGGGGAGCGTCAAGCGGCGCGGCCGGGCGGGGCGGAGTGGGCGCGCGGGGGGCGCGATAGTTGCCGGACAGGGGACGACGGGTTGCGCGGGGCGCGTCTTGTTTCGCCGGGGGCGCGTGGCGACATGGCGGGGACGGACAACGCGCGGCGAGGAGACGCGAGGATGAGCGAGACGTTCGGACCGGTCCCCCCGGGGACCCGCATCGGGCATGTGCATCTGAAGGTCGCCGACATCGACCGGATGCTGGATTTCTACTGCGGGGTGCTGGGCTTCGAGGTGACCCAGCGGATGGGCGACGAGGCGGCCTTCGTCTCCGCCGGCGGCTATCACCATCACCTGGCCTTCAACACCTGGCGCAGCGCCGGGGGCGCGCCGCCGCCGGAGGGGGCGACGGGGCTGTTCCATCTGGCGATCCTCTATCCGGACCGGGCGGGTCTTGCCGAGGCGCTGCGGCGGCTGGAGGCGGCGGGCGTGGCGCTGGACGGGGCCTCGGATCACGGGGTGAGCGAGGCGCTCTACCTGCGCGATCCGGAGGGGAACGGGGTGGAGCTTTACCGCGACAGGCCGGAGGCGGAGTGGCCCCGGGGGCCGGACGGAGAGCTGGCCATGGTCACGCGGCGGCTGGACCTGGACGCGCTGCGGTCGGAGGCGCCGCCCGCCTGATCGGGATCGGGGCGGGGGCTCATGCCCCCGCGCGCAGGCGGCTGGCGAGGCCCTCGGCGGCGTCCTCGAGCAGGTCGAGGACGTGGGCGAAGCCGGACTCGCCGCCGTAATAGGGGTCCGGCACCTCGGCGCCCTTCGGGCCGGAGCCGTGGTCGAGCATCAGGGAGAGCTCGGCGCCGCCCGAGCGGGGCGCGGCGCGCTGGAGGGCGGCGAGGTTGTCCTCGTCCATCGCGAGGATCAGGTCGAAATCGTGGAAGTCCTCGCGCCGGACCTGGCGGGCGCGCAGTGCGGAGAGGTCGTAGCCGCGGGCGGCGGCGGCGGCCTGCATGCGCGGATCGGGGGGCGCGCCGACATGCCAGCCGCCCGTGCCGGCGCTGTCGAGGGTGAGGGCCAGCCCCTCGGCCTCGGCGCGGGCGCGCATGATGGCCTCGGCCGCGGGCGAGCGGCAGATGTTGCCCAGGCAGACGAAGAGCAGGCGGGTCATGGCGGGCCTCTTGGAGCGCGGGGACGGGCTGTGGGAGAGTGCTGCCAAACCGCGACGCGGATGGAAAGAGGGAGCGCGGCATGGACTGGAGCGCGCCGGAGATCGTGATTCTGACCGGGGCCGGCATCTCGGCCGAGAGCGGGATGGGGACGTTCCGCGACGCGGGCGGGCTGTGGAGCCAGGTGAACCTGGAGGACGTCGCCACGCCCGAGGGGTTCATGCGCGATCCCGACTACGTGCTGGAGTTCTACAACTTCCGCCGGGAGAAGGCGCGGGAGGCGAAGCCGAACCCCGCCCATCACGCGCTGGCGCGGCTGCAGGCGGCGCGGCCGGGCCGCGTGCTGGTGGTGACGCAGAACGTGGACGACCTGCACGAGAAGGCGGCGGAGGCGGAGGGGGCCGACCCCGCGGGGATCATCCACATGCATGGCAGTTTCGCGCAGGCTCTCTGCGCGGTCTGCGGGCATCGCTGGCCGGCGGGGGACGCGCCGATGACCACGGAGTCGGAATGCCCGGGCTGCAGGGCGCGGGCGGTGCGCCCGGACGTGGTCTGGTTCGGGGAGATGCCCTACCGGATGGACGAGATATTCACGGCGCTGGAGGGGTGCCGCGAGTTCGTCTCCATCGGGACCTCGGGCGCCGTCTATCCGGCCGCGGGCTTCGTGGCGGAGGCGCGGCAGGCCGGGGCGCGGACGCTGGAGCTGAACCTGGAGCCCTCGGAGGGGGCGCATCTGTTCCACGAGGCGCGCGAGGGCCGGGCCTCGGAGATCGTGCCGGCCTGGGTGGAGGAGGCGCTGGCCCGCTGAGGCGCGCGCCCGGGCGGGCCGGGCGCGCGGAGGGGCGTCAGTCGTCCGTGCTCATGCCGTGGGCCTTGCCCTCGCCCTGGCCGGCGCCGCCGCCATGGGCGGGGCGGCGGGCGTTGTCCACCTCGACCTCGACGGTGACTTCCGTGCCGTCCTCGAAGACGAGGGTGAGGGGGAAGCGGTCGCCGGGCTCCAGCGGCTCGTGCAGGCCCATGAACATGACGTGGTCGCCCCCGCGCTGGAGCCTGTGGAGGCCGCCCGCCGGGACGGTCATGGACTCGACCTGGCGCATGCGGGCGATGCCGTCCTCCATCTCGTGGGTGTGAAGCTCCGTCTTGCGGGCGATGTCGGAGCGCGCGG
This sequence comes from Pseudomonadota bacterium, assembly GCA_051747505.1. GTDB lineage: Bacteria > Pseudomonadota > Alphaproteobacteria > Rhodobacterales > Rhodobacteraceae > Albimonas. The sequence continues at coordinate 5,592 of JBNJGE010000143.1, forward strand.
CGACGAGCTTCGCGGGCGCGTCCGCGTTGTTGCGCAGGGTCATGAAGGCGCCGGCGACCTTGGGGTTGGCGGAGCGGGCGTAGGCGTCCTCCACCGTGATGTCGGCGGCGAGCGCGGGCAGGGCGACAAGGGCCGCGCCGGCGGCGGCGACGAGACGTGCGAACATGGGACCTCTCCTGTGTCTGGTCCGGGGGGATGTGGGATGCGGATCAGGACGGGAGAAGAGGCGGGGAGCGGGCGCGGGCCGCGCGCGGGCGCAGGCCCGGACGCCGGCGGGCCGGGGCCGGGCGGCGCAGGCGCGCGGCGGGCGCCGCTCGGGCCGGGGCGCGGGCGGCTTCCGGGGGCAGGTCGAGCACGGCGAGGCAGCACGCGGCGCAGTCATGCGCGGGCGGCGGGGCCTCCCCCGGGGCGGGGACGACGGCGCCGGAGCACAGCGTGACGGTTGGTCCGCCGGGCGTGGGCGCGGCGCGCAGTGCCGCGGGCGGCAGGGCCAGCAGCAGGGCAAGCGCGACGCTGAGGATCGCCCGGGTCATGTCGGGGATGTGGCGCCTGCGCGCGCCGGGCGCGACGCGGCGCGGGGGCGCAGGGGCCGGACATGCGACGGCCCGCGGCGCGGGGCCGCGGGCCGGTCTCGCCTGTTCCGTAGGGCTCAGGCCGCGGCCCGGGCCTTCTCGATCTCGCGCTTGATCTTCGCCGCGCGGGGGGAGAGCTCGGCCTCGCGGGCCTTCGCGAGGAAGGCGTCGAGGCCGCCGCGGTGGTCCACCGTCCGCAGGGCGGAGGCGCAGACCTTGAAGCGGAAGGTGCGGCCGAGCGTCTCGCTCATCAGCGACACCTGGTTGAGGTTCGGCAGGAAGCGGCGGTTGGTCTTGATGTTGGAGTGGCTCACATGGTGGCCGGTCAACACGCCCTTGCCGGTCAGCTCGCAGCGACGGGACATCGGTTCGCCCTCGGATTACGGTTCGGTCTGGGCGCGCGCGGGCCGGGCCGGGGCGCGCCGGGAATTACGAGTGGCGGTCATTAGCGAGTCGGGGGCGGGGCGTCAACCGCCCGGGGGTCAGTCGGTCTCGGGCTCCAGCCCGAAGGCGGCGAGCGCCTGCACGGCGGCGAGGTGGGGGGCGGTGTCGCCCTCGCCCACGGCCTGCTCCAGCTTCGACCAGAGGGCGGAGACCTGCGGATGGGCGTGGAAGCGGCGCAGGAGGGTCTCCTCGACCTCCGAGCGGAACCAGGAGACGGCCTGCTCGGCCCGGCGGGCGTCGCGCGCGCCGTGCTCGCGCCGCCAGGTGTCGAGGGTCCGGATCTCCTCCCACGCCTTGTCGAGGCCCGCGGCGGTCTGGGCGGAGACGGCGAGCGCCTTGGGGAAGCCTTCCGGGTCATGGCCGCGGCCGCGCAGCAGGCGCAGGGCGCCGGCGTAGTCGGCGCGGGTGCGCTCGGCGGCGGCCTTCAGCTCCCCGTCCGCCTTGTTGACGAGGATCATGTCGCAGATCTCCATGATCCCGCGCTTGACGCCCTGCAGCTCGTCGCCGCCGGCGGGGGCGAGGAGGAGGAGGAAGATGTCGGTCATGTCCGCGACCATCGTCTCGGACTGGCCGACGCCGACGGTCTCCACGATCACGAGGTCGAAGCCGGCGGCCTCGCACAGCAGGATCGCCTCGCGCGTGCGGCGGGCGACGCCGCCCAGCGTGGCGCCGGAGGGGGAGGGGCGGATGAAGGCCTGCGGATGGCGGGAGAGCTGCTCCATCCGCGTCTTGTCGCCGAGGATCGAGCCGCCGGTGCGGGTGGAGGTGGGGTCCACGGCGAGGACGGCGATCTTGTGGCCCTGGTCGGCGAGGCGGACGCCGAAGGCCTCGATGAAGGTGGACTTGCCCACGCCCGGCGTCCCCGAGAGGCCGAGGCGCAGGGACTCCCGCGGGGCGGAGACGAGGCGGGAGATCAGCGCGGCGGCGGTGCGGCGGTGGTCGGCGCGGGTGGACTCGACCAGCGTGATGGCGCGGGCGAGCGCGCGGCGGTCGCCTTTCGCGAGACGCCCGGCGAGGGCGTCGGCCTGCGCGCGGGCCTCGGCGTCGGGGGCGACGGGGTCGGGGGTCTGGGTCACGCGCCCCTCTTCTGGCTTGCGGTCGGGGGGATCGGCGCCGGGGGCGCCATTGTTCGGCCGTCTCTAGCGCATACATGCGGCCGGTCGAAAGCCCCCCGGGCGGGGGCGCGGAACGGGAGAGCGGATCATGCGACGCGCAGGCCTTGGGTTGCTGGCGGCGCTGGTGGCGATGGCCGCGCCGGCGGGCGGGGCTCAGGCGCCGGCGGAGCGGCCGGAGGCGGCCGTTGGCGCGGCGGCGGAGGTGCGCGAGGCGGCGGCCTTCAGCCTTTGGTTCGGCGGCCTGCCGATCGGGGAGCTGCGCTACCGGCTGGAGATCGGCGAGGAGCGCTGGGCCGTGCGGGCGGACATGCGCTCCACCGGGCTGGCGGAGCTGCTGTTCGGCGTGCGGCTGGAGGCCGAGGGCGCCGGGCGGCTGGGCTCCGGCCCGCAGCCGGAGCAGTATTTCGCGGATGTGAGCCTGCGCGACGACCGGCAGGCGGTGGAGGTGCGCTTCGCCCCCGGCGGGCGGCCGGAGACGGTGGAGGCGGACCCGCCCTGGAAGCCGAAGCCCTGGCAGATCGACCCGCAGGCGCAGAGCGGGGTGCTGGACCCCACGGCCGCGGCCGCGGTGCTGGCGGCGCCCCAGCCGGTGGAGGCGCTGTGCGACGTGTCGCTGGAGATCTATGACGGGCGGCGGCGGTCGCGCGTGACGCTGGGCGAGGCGGAGGCCGCGCAGGGCGGCTGGCGCTGCGAGGGCGCGTGGGTGCGCGTGGCGGGCTACAAGCCCGAGGACATGGCGCGCGGGCCGTCGGAGATCTCGGCGGAGTACGTTCCGGGCGGCGACGGGCTGGCGCGCCTGCGGAGGCTGGCGGTGAAGACCAGCTGGGGCACGGCGGTGGCCCTGCGGCAGGACTGAGGGCCCGCCTCTTGGACATCGCGGCGCGGCGGCGCCAGGTTTCGGGCCGTCCGGGGCCGGAGGGGATCGCCGCGCAGAGATGACCGAGGGTGAGGAGATCGCGCCGGGCGTGCCTTCGCAGGGGCTGCCCGCGGAGGAGGCGCTTCCGGCGCTGCGGGCGGCGTTGCGCGAGGGCCGGCGCGCGGTGCTGCAGGCGCCGCCGGGGGCGGGAAAGACGACGCTGGTCCCTCTGGCGCTGGCCGTGGAGCCCTGGGCGGAGGGGCGCATCCTGGTGCTGGAGCCGCGCCGGGTGGCGGCGCGGGCGGCCGCGGAGCGGATCGCGGAGCTGTGGGGCGAGGCGCCGGGCGGGCGCGTGGGCTACCGGATGCGGGGGGACTCGAAGCCGGGCTCGCGCATCGAGGTGGTCACGGACGGGGTGCTGACCCGGATGCTGCAGGGGGAGCCGGACCTGCCGGGCGTCTCCTGCGTGATCTTCGACGAAATCCATGAGCGGGCCCTGCAGGCCGACCTGGGGCTGGCGCTGACCCTCGAGGTGCAGGGGGCGCTGCGCGAGGACCTGCGGGTGCTGGCCATGTCCGCGACGCTGGAGACGGAGCGGCTGGCGGCAAGGCTGGGG
>JBNJGE010000144.1:0-9193 GCA_051747505.1 Pseudomonadota bacterium
CGATCGCCCCTGTGGCCGGACCCGAGGGAAAGAGCCGCCCGTGACCGATGAGCCCCAGCCCCGCCCGAGCACGCCGCTGCTGGACCGCGTCTCCGGCCCGGCCGACCTGCGCGCCCTGTCGGACGGCGACCTGCGCCGGCTGGCCGACGAGCTGCGCCAGGAGACGATCTCCGCCGTTTCGGTGACGGGCGGGCATCTTGGCGCCGGCCTCGGCGTGGTGGAGCTGACGGTGGCGCTGCACGCCGTCTTCGACACGCCGCGCGACAAGCTGGTCTGGGACGTGGGCCACCAGTGCTACCCGCACAAGATCCTGACGGGGCGGCGGGACCGGATCCGCACGCTGAGGCAGGGCGGCGGGCTGTCGGGCTTCACCAAGCGGGCGGAGAGCGACTACGACCCGTTCGGGGCGGCGCATTCCTCCACCTCCATCTCCGCCGCGCTGGGCTTCGCCGTGGCGCGGGACATGGGGTTCGGGGAGGGGAGCCACTCCATCGCCGTGATCGGCGACGGGGCGATGTCGGCGGGCATGGCCTACGAGGCGATGAACAACGCCGGCGCGCTGGGCTCGCGCCTGATCGTGATCCTCAACGACAACGAGATGTCGATCGCCCCGCCCGTGGGGGCGATGTCGCGCTATCTTACCAGCCTGTGGACGGGGGCGCCCTTCCAGGACTTCGCCGCCGCGGCCAAGGGGGCCGCGAGCTTCCTGCCCCCGCCCTTCCGCGAGGGGGCGAAGCGCGCCAAGGACATGCTCAAGGGCATGGCGCTGGGCGGCACGCTGTTCGAGTCGCTGGGCTTCTCCTATGTCGGGCCGATCGACGGGCACGACATGGACCAGATCCTGCCGGTGCTGCGCACCGTGAAGGCGCGCGCCGACGGGCCGGTGCTGATCCACGCGCTCACGCGCAAGGGCAAGGGCTACGAGCCGGCGGAGCAGGCGGCGGACAAGTATCACGGAGTGAGCAAGTTCGACGTCGTTACGGGCGCCCAGAAGAAGAGCCCGTCCAACGCGCCGAGCTACACAAAGGTCTTCGCCGAGTCGCTCATCAAGGAGGCCGAGCGCGACGACCGCATCGTGGGCGTCACCGCCGCCATGCCCTCGGGCACCGGCATGGACCTGTTCGGGGAGCGCTTCCCGCGCCGGACCTTCGATGTCGGAATCGCCGAGCAGCACGCGGTGACCTTCTGCGCCGGGCTCGCGGCCTCGGGCATGCGGCCCTTCGCGGCGATCTACTCCACCTTCCTGCAACGGGGCTTCGACCAGGTGGTGCATGACGTCGCCATCCAGGGCCTGCCGGTGCGGTTCGCCATCGACCGCGCCGGGCTGGTCGGGGCGGACGGGCCGACGCATGCCGGGGCCTTCGACGTGGCCTATCTGTCGAACCTGCCGGGCTTCGTGGTCATGGCCGCGGCGGACGAGGCGGAGCTCGCCCGCATGGTCGCCACCGCCGCGCGGCGCGACGACGGGCCGACCGCCTTCCGCTTCCCCCGCGGGGAGGGCGTGGGCCTTGAGCTGCCGCTGCATGCCGAGCCGCTGGAGATCGGCAAGGGCCGCGTGGTGCGCGAGGGGGGCAAGGTCGCGCTGCTGTCCTTCGGCGGGCGTCTGCAGGAATGCCTCAAGGCGGCCGAGGAGCTGGAAGCGCGCGGGATCGCGCCGACGGTGGCCGACGCGCGCTTCTCCAAGCCGCTGGACCGCGACCTGATTCTGGATCTGGCACGCGAGCACTCGGCGCTGGTGACGGTGGAGGAGGGTGCCGACGGCGGCTTCGGCGCGCATGTGCTGACCCTGCTGGCGCGCGAGGGGGCGCTGGACCGGGGGCTGGCGGTGCGGCCGATGACCCTGCCGGATCGCTTCATCGACCAGGATTCGCCGGCGAAGATGTACGAGGAGGCGGGGCTCGACGCCCGCTCCATCGCCGCCACGGCGCTGTCGGCGCTGGGGGTGGCGGAGCTGGGGCGCGCCTCCCGCGCCTGAGGCGGGGCGCGGCGGGGATCTTCGCATGAGCGCACAGGCCCGGCTCGACCAGCGGCTCGTGGAGTTGGGGCTCGCCCCCTCGCGCGCGCGGGCGCAGGCGCTGATCGCTGCGGGCGCGGTGACGGTGGACGGGCGGGCGGCGGCCCGGCCCTCGGCCCGCCCGGCGGCCGGGGCCGAGATCGCGGTGGCGGGTAACCCGTGCCCCTGGGTGTCGCGCGCCGCGCTGAAGCTCGCGCATGCGCTGGACGAATTCGGGCTCACGCCGGAGGGCGAGGCGCTGGATCTCGGCGCCTCCACGGGCGGCTTCACGGAGGTGCTGCTGGCGCGCGGGGCTGCGCGGGTGCAGGCGGTGGATGTGGGGCATGGGCAGCTGCATCCACGGGTGGCGTCGGACCCGCGGGTGGTTTCGCATGAAGGCGTGAACGCGCGGGCGCTGCCGGAAGGTCTTCCGCGGCCGGACTGGATCGCCAGCGACCTGTCCTTCATCTCCCTGGAGAAGGCCCTGCCGCCGGCGCTTGCGCTCGCGAAGCCCGGCGCGCGGCTGGTGGCGTTGATCAAGCCGCAGTTCGAGGCCGGGCGGCAGGCCGTGGGGCGCGGCGGGATCGTGCGGGATCCGGAGGTTCAGGCGCAGGTCCGCGCGCGCATCCGGGCCTTCCTGGAAGGCTCCAGCTGGGAGGTCACCCATGAGGGCGAAAGCCCGATCCTCGGCGGCGACGGCAACCGGGAGTTCCTGATCGCGGCGAGGAAGCCGGAATGAGGGAGGTCGAGATCGCGCGGCTTGGCCGGCACGGCGACGGCGTGCACGCGGGCGGCGAGACCTTCGCGCCGCTGACCCTGCCAGGGGAGCTTGCGCGCGGCGAGATCGAGGGCGGGCGCATGGAGGCGCCGGAGGTGCTGCGCGCGAGCCCGGAGCGGGTCGATCCGCCCTGCGCCCATTTCGGGACCTGCGGGGGCTGCGCCCTGCAGCACGCCTCCGACGCCTTCGTGGCGGCCTGGAAGCGGGAGCGGATCGCCGCCGCCCTCGCCTCCCGCGGGCTGGAGGCGGAGATCCGGGCGACACTCACCTCCCCGCCCCGCTCCCGCCGGCGGGCGGTGGTCTCGGCCCGGCGCACCCGCGCCTCCGCGACGCTGGGCTTTCATGCCCGGCGGGGGGCGCGGATCGTGGAGCTCTCCGAGTGCCATGTCCTGGACCCGGCGATCTTCGGGGCGCGGGAGGCGCTGCGGGCGCTCGCCGCGCTGGGCGGGACGCGCAAGGGCGAGATGAAGATGGCCGTGACGGCGACGGAGACGGGGCTGGACGTGGACGTCTCCGGCGGCCGTCCGCTGGACGGGCTGCTGCGCCTGAAGCTGGCCGCATGGGCGGCGGAGGCGGAGGTCGCGCGGCTCTCCTGGGCGGGGGAGGCGGTGGCCGCCCCCCGCCCGCCCGCCCTGCGCTTCGGCGCCGCCGTGGTCACGCCCCCGCCGGGCGCCTTCCTGCAGGCGACGCGGGAGGGCGAGGCCGCGCTGCTGGGCGCGGTGCGCGAGGCGGCGGGCGAGGCCGGGCCGGTCGTGGACCTTTACGCCGGGCTCGGAACCTTCGCCCTGCCGCTGGCCGAGGGCGCCGAGGTGCTGGCTGTGGAGGGCGACGCCGCCCTGACCGCGGCGCTGGAGGCCGGCTGGCGCGGGACCGGCGGGCGGCTGAAGCGGGTGCGGGTCGAGACGCGGGACCTCGCCCGGCGGCCGCTGACGGTCCAGGAGCTCAAGCCCTTCGCGGCTGCGGTGCTGGACCCGCCGCGGGCGGGCGCGAAGGCGCAGGCGGAGGCGCTGGCAGGCTCCGCCGTGGGGCGGCTGGCCGCGATCTCCTGCAACCCGGAGACCTTCGCCCGCGACGCCCGCATCCTGGTCGATGGCGGATGGCGGCTGGACTGGGTGCAGCCGGTCGACCAGTTCCGCTGGTCCGCGCATGTGGAGCTGGCCGCCGGGTTCTCCCGCTGAACCGGCTCAGGCACCGAGCTTCGCCGCCAGATCCTCGATGTCGCGGGCGACCACGTCCCAGTCCTGCGCAGGCGGGATCTCCTCGCCGGTCCCCCGCTCCTCGGGCCGAGGAAAGTAGGCGGTGGCGAGGCCGGCCTCCCGCGCGGCGGCGAGGTCGTCGTTGTGGCAGGCGGCCATCATCACCTCCCCCGGCGCCAGGCGCAGCGCCTCGGCGGAGGCGAGGTAGGCGCGGGGCTGGGGCTTGTAGTCCCGCGCGATCTCCGCGCCCAGGATGCAGTCCCAGGGCAGCCCGCCGTGTTTGGCCAGCCGCGTCATCAGCGCGATGGAGCCGTTGGAGCACGGGGCGATGATGAAGCGGGATTTCAGCCGCGTCAGCCCGGCGACGCTGTCGGGCCAGGGCGGCAGCTTCTCCCAGGCCTTGTTCAGCGCCTCGCGCGCCGCCTCGTCGAAGGCCTCGGCGATCCCGAAGCGGGCCAGCACGCGGTCCAGGTTCTCCCGGTGCAGGACGTCGAGGGCGGTGTAGCCCCGCGCGCCCTGGCGGATCGGCTCCATGGCCGGCTGGTATTCGGCGCGCCAGGCGTCGGCGAAGGCGGCGGGGTCCGCCTGCACGCCGTGCGCTTCGCAGGCGGCGCCGACCTCGCGCGCGACGCCCGTTCGCCAGTCCACGACGGTGCCGAAGACGTCGAAGATCACGGCCTGCGGGGTCATGCGCCGTCCTCCGGTCCGATGCGCCCCAGCGTCTCGCCCGGCGCGCAGCCGGTCTGGGCGCGGTTGAGCAGGATGTGGTCGAGCAGCACGCAGGCCATCATCGCCTCGCCTACCGGCACCGCGCGGATCCCGACGCAGGGGTCGTGGCGGCCCTTGGTGACGATCTCCGTCTCCTCGCCCGACTTGGTGATCGTGCGCCGGGGCGAGAGGATGGAGGAGGTCGGCTTGACCGCGAAGCGCGCCACGACGTCCTGTCCGGTGGACACGCCCCCCAGCACGCCCCCGGCGTGGTTGGAGGAGAAGCGCGGGCGGCCGTCATTGCCCATGAAGATCTCGTCGGCGTTCCGGCTGCCGGTGAGCTCCGCCGCCCCCATGCCGGCGCCGATCTCCACGCCCTTGACCGCGTTTATGGACATCATCGCGGCGGCGAGGTCGGCGTCGAGCTTGGCGTAGACGGGGGCGCCGAGGCCCTCGGGGACGCCGGAGGCGCGGACCTCGATGACCGCGCCGACGCTCTCGCCCGACTTGCGCAGGACGTCGAGCTGCTCGGCCCAGCGCTCGGCCGCCTGCGCGTCGGGGGACCAGAAGGGGTTGCGGTCGATCTCGTCCCGGTCCCAGCGGGCGGGGTCGATGCGCTCGGCGCCCATCTGCACCAGCGCGCCGCGGATCTCGAGGCCCGGCGCCAGCGTGGCCAGCGCGGCGCGCGCGAGGCCCCCGGCGGCGACCCGCGCCGCCGTCTCCCGCGCCGAGGCGCGGCCGCCGCCGCGGTAGTCGCGCACGCCGTATTTGCGCCACCAGGAGATGTCGGCATGGCCGGGGCGGAATTTCTCCGCGATCTCGGAATAGTCCTTGGAGCGCTGGTCGGTGTTCTCGATCATCAGCTGGACGGGGGCGCCGGTGGTCACGCCCTCGAACACGCCCGACAGGATGCGGACCTCGTCGGCCTCCCGCCGCTGGGTGGTGTAGCGGGACTGGCCGGGCTTTCGGCGGTCGAGCCAGACCTGAAGATCGGCCTCCGAGACGGGCACGCCGGGGGGCACGCCGTCCACGGTCGCGCCCAGGGCGGGGCCGTGGCTCTCCCCCCAGGTGGTGAATCGGAACAGGCGGCCGAAGCTGTTGAAGGACATGCGGGGCTCTCCTTGCGCCGGAGCGGGTGTAGCGCGCGGGCGGCGCGGGCGGAAGGGGGCGGGCGACGCCGCGGCGGGGCTTGGCCCGGCCGGCCCCTCGCCATAACAAGGGCCGCGGAGAAGGAGCCTCGCATGTCCGCCCCCCAGACCCCGCAGGACGGCCGCCCCCGGCCGAACCCGTTCACCGGCATCCTGCTCAAGGTTCTCTCGGTGGCCGTGATCATGGGCATGACCAGCTCCGTGAAGGCCCTCGACGGGGCGATCCCGGCGGGGGAGATGGTGTTCTTCCGCTCGCTCTTCGCGCTGCCCCCGATCTTCGTGTGGCTGCTGGCGCGGGGCGGGCTGCCAGGGGCGCTGGCCACCCGCAACCCGGCGGGCCACGCCTGGCGCTCGGTGGCGGGCGTGGCGGCGATGTCGCTGATGTTCGTGGGCATCGGGCTGCTCCCGCTGACCGAGGTGGTGGCGATCACCTACGCCGCGCCGCTGTTCATCACGCTGTTCGCCGCGCTGATCCTGGGGGAGCGCATCCGGCTGTATCGCATGAGCGCCGTGGGCATCGGCTTTCTGGGCGTCAGCCTCGTGATGTATCCTCGCCTCACCGCGCTGACCGACGCCGAGGCGAGCCTGGCGGAGGGGCTCGGGGCGCTGGCCGCGCTGGGGGCGGCGGTGATGATGGGGATCGCGCAGACCTTCGTCCGCGGGCTGTCGAAGACGGAGACGACGGCGGCCATCGTCTTCTGGTTCACGCTTGCCAGCACGATCCTGACGGCTCTGACCCTGCCCTTCGCATGGGTGACGCCGGACGTGACCCAGTTCGCGCTGCTGGTCGCCGCCGGGGTCTCGGGCGGCGTGGCGCAGATCCTGCTGACGGCGGCCTATCGCTACGCGGAGGCCGGCGTGATCGCGCCGTTCGAGTACGTCTCGATGATCATGGCGGTGGCGATCGGCTTCTTCGTGTTCGGCGAGGTTCCGACGCTGGTGGTGCTGGGCGGCGCGGCGCTGGTCACCACGGGCGGCATCCTCATCATCTGGCGGGAGCGTCAGCTGGGCCGGGACCGGGACCGCTCCCGCCGGGCCCGAGGGTCGGCGCTGGGCTGAGGGGCGGGGCGGCGCTCACTCCCACCAGGGGTCGATGGCGGCGATGTCGTCGTCGGACCAGCCGAAATGGTGGGCGAGCTCGTGGACCAGGACATGCGCGACCAGAGCGCCGAGGGCCACGTCGCCGCGGTCGATCCATTCCTCAAGGATCGGGCGGCGGAACAGCCAGACCGTGTCGGGCGGACCGGGAAGGTCCTCCATCGACTTCTCGGTGAGCGCCACGCCGTCATAGAGGCCGGTGAGCTCGAATGGGTCCTCCACCCCCATGTCGTCGAGGACCTCCTCGGGCGCGAAATCCTCGATCCGCACCATCACGCCGCCGGCCGCGTCACGCACCCAGCCGGGCAATGCGGCGAAGGCGGCCTCCACGAGGGCGTCGAAGTCCTCGGCCGAGGGCGCGGGGACCTCCCGCCAGCCCGCGCCGGTCAGGGCCACTTCGCCTCCGGCGGCAGGCTCATCAGCACCGCCTCGGGGTTGTGGCCGGTCTCCAGCCCGAATTTCGTGCCGCGGTCGTAGACCAGGTTGAACTCGGCGTAGCGGCCGCGGCGGACGAGCTGGTGTTCGCGCTCCGCCTCCGTCCAGCTTTCGTGGCGGCGTTTCTCGGTGATGGGGACGAAGGCGTCGAGGAAGGCGCGGCCGACATCCTGCGTGAAGGCGAAGTCGGCCTCCCAGTCGCCGGTGCACAGGTCGTCGTAGAAGATGCCGCCGACGCCGCGGGGCTCCCTGCGGTGGGCGTTCCAGAAATACTCGTCCGCCCAGGCCTTGAAGCGGGGGTAGTAGGACGGGTCGTGCCGGTCGCAGGCGGCCTTGAGGACCGAGTGGAAGAACTCGGTGTCCTCGTCGACGGGCACGATGGGGTTGAGGTCGGCCCCGCCGCCGAACCACCAGATGGTCGGCGTCCAGAACATGCGGGTGTTCATGTGCACGGCCGGCGTCTTCGGGGAGCGCATGTGGGCCACGAGGCTGATGCCCGAGGCCCAGAAGCGCGGGTCCTCCGCCAGGCCGGGGATCGTCTTGCGCGCCGTGAGGCTTCGCTGGGCGGCCTCGCCTAGCGTGCCGTAGACGGCCGAGACGTTGACGCCGACCTTCTCGAACACGCGCCCGCCGCGCATCACCGACATCACGCCGCCGCCCTGGTCGCCCTCGCCCTCGCCGGCGCGGCGGGTCTCCGTGCGCTCGAACCGGCCGGGGGGGAGGCCGGCGTGGGGGCCCTCGGTCTGGGCGTCCTCCAGCCCCTCGAAGGCGGCGCAGATGCGGTCGCGCAGCTCCCCGAACCAGGCGTGGGCGCGGGTCTTCTCGGCCTCGCCGATGGGGGGCGGGGCCTCGGCGGAGACGGCGTGGTTCGCGGCGTCGGGCAAGGGGCGTCCTCCTGCGGCGTCGTTGAAGTCATATGATTCCGCCTTAGCTAGGCGCAAGCCATCCCCGATCCTGCTTCCGGGCGGGCCACGCCCCGGTTCCGCCCCAAGGAGGGCGCGATGCTCCGCCGTCTCAGAGACATGGCCGATCCCTTCGCGCCCTACGAGGCGGCGACCCCGCCCGGGCGCTACTGGGCCTTCATGCGCGCGCATCTGGAACCGCTGCGCGGCCTGATGCTGGCGGTGGTCGGGCTGGGCCTGCTGGTGGCGGCGATCGAGACGGGGCTGATCTACTACGCCGGGCGGGTGGTGGACATGCTCGCGGCGACGGCCGAGGAGGCGGGGCCGCAGGCGCTGTGGTCCCTGCGCGGGCTGGAGCTGGCGGGCATCGCGCTGTTCATCCTGCTGCTGCGTCCGATGGCGATCGTCGCCCAGATGGGGCTTCTTAACATGGCGGTGTCGGTCAACGCCGTGGCGCTGACGCGTTGGCGCACGCATCGCCATGTTCTCGGCCAGTCCGTCGGTTTCTTCCAGAACGACTTCGCCGGGCGCATCGCCAACCGCATCGTGCAGACGGCGCCGGCGGTCGAGGACTCCGCCTACGGCGCGCTGGAGGCGATCACCTACTGCGCGGCCTATGTCGCCGGCGCGGTGCTGGTGCTGGGCGGGATCGACTGGCGGCTGGCGATCCCGATCCTGCTGTGGCTCGCTTTCTACATCGGCGTGCTGCGCGCGCTGGTGCCGAAGATGGCGGACGCGGCGGAGGTCGCCTCCGACCGCCGCTCCGCGCTGACGGGCAGGATCGTGGACGCCTACTCCAACATCGAGACGGTCAAGCTCTTCGCGCACGGCCGGCGGGAGCTGGCCGCCGCCCGCGAGGCGATCGAGGAGCTTCGCGAGGCGGATTCGCGCGAGATGGGGCTGCTGACCCTGATGTCGCTGTGCCTGGCGCTGGC
>JBNJGE010000145.1:0-9142 GCA_051747505.1 Pseudomonadota bacterium
CGCAGTTGGTGGTCACCGTCAGCGCCTGGCGCCCGATCATGGCGAGGGTGGCCGCGTAGAAGGCGCAGTCGGCCAGCGTGAACATCGACGGGCCGGAGATGGTGCCCCCCGGGCGCAGGTCCCGGGGGCCGACCTTGAGGCGCAGGCGCGCATACATCGGGCCGACCTCCTCGATCTCGAAGCGTCCGGAGGTTTCCGGGAACACCTCGTCGAGATAGTCGGCGAGCTCCTGCTCGTTCATGGTCGGCTGCATGGGCCGTCTCCTCCCTTCCGTCTCTGGCGGCCCGATAACGCCTCGCCGCGCCGGCCGAGGCAAGCCCGAAGGCGACGCGGGGGCTTGGGCCGGCCCCGCCGGACGGTTATGCTCGCGCCGATCAGCCCCCAGGCCCAGGAGGAGCGCCATGACCGCCCACGACCCTCACGCCGCCGAGGACATCCTGCTGCGCGAGGACCTGGACGGCGTCGCCCGCCTGACGCTCAACCAGCCCGACAAGCTCAACGCGCTTTCGGAAGCGATGCTGACGCGCCTTCAGGCGGAGATCGACCGCCTGTCGGTGGACGACTCGGTGCGCGCGGTGGTGCTGCGCGGGTCGGGCAAGGCCTTCTGCGCCGGGCACGACCTGCGCGAGATGCAGGGCGCCCGCCAGGCCGAGGACGGCGGGCGGAGCTACTACAACGCCCTTTTCGCCCAGTGCGGGCGGATGATGGCCTCGCTGACCCGCCTGCCCCAGCCGGTGATCGCGGAGGTGCACGGCGTCGCCGCCGCCGCGGGCTGCCAGCTGGTAGCGACCTGCGACATGGCGGTGGCGGCGGAGACGGCGCGCTTCGGCGTCAACGGCGTGAATCTCGGCCTGTTCTGCTCCACCCCCATGGTGGCGCTCACGCGCAACGTCCCCGCCAAGCACGCCTTCGAGATGCTGACCACAGGCGAACTCGTCGACGCCGCCCGCGCCCGCGAGATCGGACTGGTGAACCGCGTCGCGCCCGAGGGCGAGCAGGGAGAGGCGGCCATGGAGCTTGCCCGCACGGTCGCCGACAAGCTCGACGTGGCGGTGCGCATCGGCAAGGCGGCCTTCTACGCGCAGTCCGAGATGAGCCTGGAGGCCGCCTACGCCTACACCGGCCGCGTGATGGCCGAGAACATGGTCCACCGCGACACGGCCGAGGGCGTGCAGGCCTTCCTGGAGAAACGCGCCCCCGCCTGGCGGCGCTGAAGCCTCAGCCCTCGAAGCGGTGCCGCTCGGCGAAGCGGGCGGCGAGGACGTCGAGATCGGGCGGGGCGCGCCGGTAGCGCAGCGCGTCGGGCGGAATCAGCTCGCGCATCCAGGACAGCGCGGAGTCGACCCAGATATGGCCGGCGGGCTCCAGGCGGTCGGCGGCGTCCAGCGCCCCGCCCTTGATCACCGCGATCTGCGGACGGCCCGAGTTGAAATGGACGAGCCGCGCCCCGCAGTCGGGGCAGAAACGGCCCTCGACCTCGCCGTTCGCGCCGGGGCGCGCATAGGTGGCAAGGTCGTCGGGATCCAGCTGGAGCGCCGCGCGCGGCGCCAGCAGCGAAAGGCCGAAGGCGGAGGCGGACTGGCGCCGGCACTCCGTGCAGTGGCAAGCGTAGAAGGCGATCGGGGCGGCGGAGAGCCGGAAGCGGCGGCGCCCGCACTGGCAGCCGCCCGCCAGCGGCAGGGGAAGGGTTATCATGGGCAGGCTCCCTCGCGAGGGCGAGCACCGCGCCAGCCTGCGCGCATGGCGGCCGAAACGCCAGACGGCGTCGGCGAGGTCCCGATGGACAACCGGACCGCGATACAATAAGTGGACCTTATGACTTCCGCCGGCGCAGACCCAGAGCGACCCGTCGCCCGTCTGATGGACCGGCGCTCTCCGCCCTCCCTCCCGACGCTGGTGTTCATGGCGGGGCTCGGGGCGCTGAGCATGAACATCTTCCTGCCCTCGATGCCCGGCATGGCCGAGCATTTCGGCGTGGACTACGCGGTCATGCAGCTCGCCGTCTCAGCCTATATCGGGGTGATGGGGGCGCTGCAGCTGGTCATCGGCCCGCTGTCGGACCGCTACGGACGCCGGCCGGTGATCCTGACCTCCTTCGTGATCTTCTGCCTCGCGACGCTGGGCTGCATCCTGGCGCCCACGGCGGAGATCTTCCTGATCTTCCGCATGCTGCAGGCGGGGGTCTCGGCGGGGATGGTGCTCTCGCGCGCCATGGTCCGCGACATGGTGGGCCCCGAGAAGTCGGCCTCCATGATCGGCTACGTGACGATGGGCATGGCGCTGGTGCCCATGATCGGCCCCGTGATCGGCGGGGGCGTGGAGGAGCTGTTCGGCTGGCGGGCCAATTTCGCCCTGCTGCTGATCTTCGGGCTGGGCGTGCTGGCGCTGTGCTGGGCCGATGCGGGGGAGACCAACCGGCTGCAGTCGGCCTCCTTCACCGACCAGTTCCGCAGCTATCCCGAGCTCTTCGCCTCGCCGCGTTTCTGGGGCTACGCCTTCGCGGCCGCTTTCTCGTCGGGCGCCTTCTTCACGTTCCTTGGCGGGGCGCCCTATGTGGCCTCCGAGGTGCTGGGGCTCACGCCCTCTGAGCTCGGTTTCTATTTCGGCTTCATCGCGGCGGGCTACCTGATCGGCAATTTCGTCGCCGGCCGCTTTTCCGAGCGGCTGGGGATCGACCGCATGATTCTGGCGGGGACGCTGATCACCACGGCGGCGATGGCGGTCTGCGCCGCGCTCTTCTGGGGCGGCCTGACCCATCCGCTCGCGCTGTTCGGGCCGATCTTCTTCGTGGGGCTCGGCAACGGCATGTGCCTGCCCAACGCCAACGCGGGGGCGCTGTCGGTGCGCCCGCATCTGGCGGGCAGCGCCGCGGGGCTGAGCTCGACCATGATGATGGGCGGGGGCGCGGCCATGTCTGCGACAACGGGCGCGCTGCTGACCGAGGGGGCGGGCGCCATGCCCCTGATCGCGATGATGTTCGCGACCTGCGTCGCTTCGGTGATCGCGATTCTCTTCGTGCGGGCCGTGGCGCGCAGGCGCGGCCCCCTGCGCGCGGACCCCGGGGATCACATGCGAATGGGATGACGCGTCGTCCGCGCCGCGCGTCTCAGCCCGCGAAGACGTCGGCGTAGGTGTCGCGCAGCAGGTTCTTCTGGACCTTGCCCATGGTGTTGCGCGGCAGCTCGGCCACGACGAAGATCCGCTTGGGCTGCTTGTAGCGCGCGATGCGGCCGGCCAGCGCGGCCTGCACCTCGGCCTCGCCGAGCGCGCCCTCGCGCTCGGGCACCACGACGGCCACCACCCCTTCCCCGAAATCGGGGTGGGGCACGCCGATCACGGCGCTCTCCTTCACGCCCTCGATCTCGTCGATGAGCGACTCGATCTCCTTGGGATACACGTTGTAGCCGCCCGAGATCACCAGGTCCTTGGCGCGCCCGACGATGGAGACGTAGCCATCCTCGGCGATCTGGGCGAGGTCGCCGGTGATGAAGAAGCCGGTCTCGCGCTTCTCCTCCGCCGTCTTCTCGGGCATGCCCCAGTAGCCCTTGAAGACGTTGGGGCCGCGCACCTCCAGCATGCCGGTCTCCCCGCGGGGCAGCTCCTCGCCCGTCTCGGGATCGGTGACGATGATCTCGACGCCCGGAAGCGGGAAGCCGACCGTGCCCGGGCGGCGCTCCCCGTCATAGGGGTTGGAGGCGTTCATGGAGGTCTCGGTCATCCCGTAGCGCTCCAGGATCGCGTGGCCCGTGCGCTCGCGCCACTGGCGGTGCGTCTCCTCCAGAAGGGGCGCGGAGCCGGAGACGAACAGGCGCATGTGGTCGGCCCGCTCCCGCGTCAGGCCGGGATGCTCCAGAAGGCGGGTGTAGAAGGTGGGCACGCCCATCATGGCGGTGGCGCGCGGCATCGCCTCCAGCACGGCGTCGGGATCGAATTTCGGCAGGAAGATCAGCGAGCCGCCGGCGACCAGCGTGACGTTGAGCGCCACGTAAAGGCCATGGGCGTGGAAGATCGGCAGGGCGTGAATCAGCCGGTCCGCCTTCGTGAAGCGCCAGTAGCCGCGCAGCGTCTCGGCGTTCGAAAGAAGGTTGCGGTGGGTGAGCATCGCGCCCTTGGAGCGCCCCGTGGTGCCGGAGGTGTAGAGGATGCAGGCGATGTCGTCCGGCCCGCGCGCGGCGGCCTCGAAGCCCGGCGCCTGGGCGGCCTGCGCTTCGGTCAGCGAGCCCTGCCCCTGCGCGTCGAGCGTGAAGACGCGCGGCACGCCCGCCCGCTCGGCCACCGGCGCCAGCGCGCCCAGCGCGGCCGGGTCGCAGACGAAGACCGCCGGCTCCGCGTCGCCCAGGAAATAGGCGATCTCCTCGGGCATGTAGGCGGTGTTGAGCGGCAGGAAGACCGCGCCGGCGAGCACCGCGCCGAGATAGAGCTGCACCGCCTCCAGGCTCTTCTCGACCTGCACCGCGACCCGGTCGCCCGGGCTCACCCCCGCCTCGGCCAGCGCGGCGGCCATCCGCTCGGCCCCCGCCCACAGCTCGCCGTAGCTCATCTCCCCGCGTCCCGGCTGTTCGGCGAAGAGGCGCGCATCGTCCCCGGCCGAGGGGGCGCGCAGGGCATGGGCGAGCGTGTTGGCGGCGTAGGGCTTGGACATCATCGGGGCTCCCTTGGCGGCATCCGCCCCGCTTCCTGCCCTGCGGGGCGCGCCGGCGCAAGGCGCGGCCCCGGCCGGCCGCGCGTGGCTGACGGCGGGCGGGGCCGTCGCGATCCGCCCTGTGCAGGGACCGGCGCCGGCGCTAGAAGCATGCGCATGAGCAAGCAGAAGACCGTCCGAGTCGGCGCGCTGGACATCTCCAACGACGCCCCCCTGACCGTGATCGCGGGCCCGTGCCAGCTGGAGACCGCCGAGCACGCCCTGCGCATCGCCGAGACCACGGCCGAGGCCTGCGCGAAGGCGGGCGCGGGCTATGTCTTCAAGGCGAGCTACGACAAGGCCAACCGCACCTCGCTCTCGGGCCAGCGGGGCCCGGGGCTCGAGGCGGGGCTCGAGATGCTCGCCGCGGTGCGCGAGCGGACGGGCCTGCCGGTCCTCACAGACGTCCATGCGCCGGAGCAATGCGCGCCGGCGGCGGAGGTCGCGGACATTCTCCAGATCCCCGCCTTCCTCTGCCGGCAGACCGATCTGCTGCTCGCCGCCGCGCGCACCGGCCGGGCGGTGAACGTCAAGAAGGGCCAGTTCCTTGCGCCCTGGGACATGACGAAGGTGGCGGAGAAGGTCGCCTCGACCGGCAACGAGGACATCCTGCTGACCGAGCGCGGCGTCTCCTTCGGCTACAACACGCTGGTCACCGACATGCGCGGGCTGCCGGAGATGGCGAAGACCGGCTATCCGGTGATCATGGACGCCACCCACGCCGTGCAGCAGCCCGGCGGGCTGGGCGGCGCCTCGGGCGGGCAGCGGGAGTTCGCGCCGGTGCTGGCGCGCGCCGCCGTCTCGCTGGGCATCGCAGGCGTCTTCATCGAGACGCACGAGGACCCGAACCGCGCCCCCTCCGACGGGCCGAACATGATCCCGCTCGACCGGATGCCGCGGCTGGTGGAGACGCTGATGCGCTTCGACCGGCTGGCCAAGGAGGACCCGGCGCGGATCGGCTGAGACGCCGCGTCACTCCTGCGCCGGGACCGCCTTGAGATAGGCGGCGATGGCTTCACGGTCCTCGGCGGGCAGCTTCGAGATGCCGTCTATCACCGCGACCATCGAGCCGCCGACGCTGTCATAGTCGGGGGTGAAGCCGGTCTCGAGATAGTAGGCGATGTCGCTCTCGGACCAGCTTCCGATGCCGTCCCCGGAGGGCGTGATGTTGGGGATGGTCCCCTCCCCGTCCGGGTTCGGCCCGCCGGCGAGCCAGCGGTCCAGCTCCAGCCCGCCAAGCGGCCCGCGCGGGGTGTGGCATTCGCCGCAATGTCCGACGCCCTCGACCAGCCGGCGCCCGCGCTCCGCCTTTGCGTCGAGCCCCTCGGTCACCACCCAGTCGGGGGAGAGATGGAGCCGCTTCCACAGCCCGAGGCCCCGCCGGATGTTCCAGGGAAAGCCCAGCTCGTGCGGGCGGCTCTGCGTGGTGTCCTCGGGCAGCGTGCGGATATAGGCGAGAAGATCGAACGCGTCCCGCGGCTCCAGCCGGGCGTAGGACGTCCAGGGGAAGGCCGGGTAGTAGTGGGCGCCGTCCGGCGAGACGCCCCGCAGCAGGGCCGAGGCGAACTGAGCCGGGCTCCAGTCACCGATCCCCGCCTCGGGATGCGGCGATATGTTGGGCGCCCGGAAGACGCCGAACGCCGTCTCGAAGCGCCGCCCGCCCGACAGGACGCGCTTCGCCTCGCCCTCCGCCTCCGGCGCGGCGTGGCAGGAGGCGCAGCCGCCCGCGTTGAACAGCCGCTCGCCGCGGGCGACGGCCTCGGCGTCGGCGGACCAGCCGGCGGCCACGTCGTCGGGCAGCGGGCTGGGCGCGGTCAGCGCCCAGCCCGCCGCCGCGGCGACGGCGATGAGGACGAGGGCGGCGCCCGCCGCCCGTCGCGCGCCCCGCGCCACCCCGGGTCAGTCCTTCTTGATCCGGTAGTCCTCGTGGCAGCCTTTGCAGTTCTCGCCAAGCTCGCCCATCGCCTGCTTGAGCTCCTCGACATTGGTCGGCGGCATTTCCAGGGCGGCGCCCGTGTCCGCGATGAACTCGGCGACGGCCTCCTCGAAGCCCGCGCGATCCTCCCAGATCTTCGGGCTGGCCTCGGTCTCCATCCCGGTGTCGGAGCCCTCGGGGAACTGGGCCGCATAGCCCAGCGCGCCGGCGCGCATGGTGCGCATGGCGGCCACGGCCACACGCTCCTCGAAAGGCGTCTCGCCCTTGGCCATCTTGCCCATCGCCTCCATGGAGGCGCCGACCTGCTTCATGATGTTCATGCGCAGCGAGATGGGCTCGCTCAGATCGGGGGCCACCTGCTCCTGCGCGACGGCCGCGCCGGACACGGCAAGGCCGAGGATCGCGACCCCGGCCAGACGCTTGATCCTGCTCCGCATCGTGCTCTCCCTGTCGATCGCGGCCGCCGCCGGCCGCCGGGAGAAAGCTACCACGGAGCGCCGGCGCACGCCGCCGGCCGCGAAGGTCACGATGCCGTGAGGGCGCTCAGGCCGCCGCGACCGTCTGCGGCGCGCGGTCCAGCACGGCGTCGGCGGCCATGGCCCCGATCCACATGCAGGCGAGCGCGACCCAGGCGGTCAGCGAAAGCACCGAGCCCCCCGTCACTCCCGCCCCGATGGCGCAGCCGCCGGCCAGCATGCCGCCGAAGCCCATCAGGCCCGCGCCAGTCAGGTAGCGCCGCATGGAGGAGGCGCCCTCGAAGCCCTGCCATTTCGCCTCGCCCGCCCAGAGCGCGGCGAGCAGCGCGCCAAGCGCCACTCCGGGCACGAGGCCCAGGTCGAAATCCAGCGCCGCGCCCTCGACCATGAAAAACATCAGCGTTTCGGCGGAGGGGCCGGTGAAGCTCGCGCTCTCGAGCGCCACGGGCTCGAAGCTCGACAGGCTCAGCGAATAGGTCAGCAGCCAGCCCAGCGCCACCGCGAAGCCGACGCCAGAGGCCATGATCAGGATCCGCGGCCCCACCCGGTTGCGCCAGGCGGCCCAGAGAGCCAGCGCCGTGAAGGCCAGGCCGGCGAGCAGGCCGGTGATCTCCGGCAGGCCGACGGCCTGGACCAGGTGGATGTTGCGCCCGCCCGGCGTCATCCAGCCCTGCGCGATGCTCTCGCGCAGCGGGTTGAGCACGCCGTGCAGGCTGGCCTGCGCAGCGGCCGCGAAGACGAGGCCCGCGATCAGCGCGCGCAGGTTGCCGGTCGCCGCCAGCACCAGCAGGCGGCCCGAGCAGCCGCGCGACATCACCATGCCCACGCCGAACATCAGGCCGCCGAGAATCGCGCCGGAGATGGTGCCGGGCGAGGCCAGCTGACGCGCGCCGGAGAGGTCCGCGTAGCCGAAGACCTGAATCGCCTGCACCCAGAACAGCGCCGTGGCGAAGGTCAGGAACCAGATGGTCGTCCGCTCCCCGATCCGGCCGCGCCCGAACTCCACGCAGGCGGCGCGCAGGCAGAAGCGGGAGCGCTGGGCGGCCACACCGAAGACGACGCCCGTCACAAGCCCGACGATCAGCGCGGCGTACTCCTCGCCCACCCGGTCCAGAAGCCAAATCATGTCCATGGCGGCCTCCATGCCTCGCGGGGGCGCGCCGGCGCGCGCGCCGCCCGGGGGCTGCATGCCCCTATCCGGTCCCCGGCGCCTTGATTCAGATCAGACGGCGGCGGGCTCAGCCGCGGGCGATGCGCTCCTCGCGCGGCCAACCGGCCTCGAAGCGCGCCCGCAGCACCAGACCCCACAGGGCGATGGCGCCGGCCTGGTGAAGGATCGCCCAGTGCAGCGGCGCGGCGTTGATGACGGTGACGATCCCCAGAACCATCTGGCCGAACAGCATCACCGTCACCCAGTTCGCCCAGCCGCGCAGCCCCGCATGCCCCTGGCCGCGCATCCGCCACCAGAATACCAGCCCCACCAGGAAGACAAGGTAACCCAGCATCCGGTGATTGAACTGCACCAACGCCGGGTTCTCGAAGAAGTTGGTCCACAGGGGCGCATAGGCGAAGGACTCGGAGGGGAAGACCTCCCCGCCCATCAGGGGCCAGTCGATATAGCCCCGGCCCGCGTCGATGCCCGCCACCAGCGCGCCGACAACGATCTGGGCGAAGACCAGAACCGCCATCACGTTGGCGAAGCGCATCGCGCCGGCCAGGCGGCGGCGGCGCGCCTGCAACAGATCGGCCCCGTCGCGCTTCAGCTCCCAGGCCATGTGCAGCAGCAGGCCGAGGATGGCGAAGGCGAGGCCGAGATGGGTCGCCAGGCGATACGAGGCGACGTCCACCATGGTCCCCGACAGCCCGGAGGAGACCATCCACCAGCCGATCGCCCCCTGCGCGCCGCCCAGCAGGCCGGGCAGCACGAGCCGCCAGGTCCAGCCCGGCGGAATGGCGCGGCGGGCGAGGAACCACACGAAGCCGGCCGCCCAGACCAGCCCGATCAGCCGCCCCATCTGCCGGTGGCCCCATTCCCACCAGTAGATGAAC
>JBNJGE010000146.1:0-9138 GCA_051747505.1 Pseudomonadota bacterium
CTGGCTGGAGACCTCCCGCCAGCGCCGGGCGCTGGCGCGGCTGGACGCGGCGCGGCTGGAGGATATCGGCCTGGACCCGGAGGCCGCGGCGGCCGAGGCCGCGCGCCCCTTCTGGGATCCGCCGGCGGGCTGGCGCTGAACGGCCGGGCGGGGACGGCCTTCGGGGCTGTCCCGGCCCTCGCGTCATCCGCCTTTCATCCTCCGGGCGGACGGGGTCGCCGCCGCCGAAGGATGGCCGTCTTTTCGCCATGCCGCGACGTCAGAAGGCCGCCGGCGCGGAGGGCGCGCGATTCGGGTTGAAGGAGACGGTGATGGACGGTCGGGCGACGCTGTGGCGGATCGAGATGCGGGGGCGGGCGCGGGCGCGCTGGAACGTGCGCCGGCAGATCGCCGAGGCGCGGATCCGCCGGGAGATCGCCTGGCTTCACGGGTCGGCGTGACGGCCGCTCAGCCCCTCGGCGCGGGGGGCGCGAGGGGGATGTCCATCAGCTCGGTGTAATTGGGCCCGTCGGGCGTGAGGTCCGAGCGCATGAGGCGCACGGCCCCCGGCGCGAAGGGCTCGGCGCGGAAGGCGACGTGCTCCGACAGCCAGCGATGGAGGTCCGGGCCCGCGGGGGCGCGGGCCGGGAAGCGTGCAAGGGTGAAATGGGGGGTGAAGCGCCTGCGCGGCAGCTCCAGCCCGCCGCGGCGGCAGGCCCGGCGCAGGGCGTCGTGGAGCGAGGTCAGCGCCGGATCGGGGCGGACCTGGGCGAAGGCGACGCGGGGGGCGCCGCCGCCGAAGACGCCGAGGCCCTCGACCTCCACCCAGGGGGCGGGCTCGTGGAGGCGCTCCAGCTCCACGGCGGCGTCCTCCAGCGCCTCCGGCCTCACCGAGCCCAGGAAGACCAGCGTGAGATGGATGTTCTCCCAGGCGACGGGGCGGCCGTCGTCGAGATCCTCGGCGAGGTCGGCGAGGCGGTCGCGCAGGTCTTCGGGGGGCTCGATGGCGAGGAAGGCGCGGATCATGGGCGGGGAGCCTGCACGGCGGCGGGGGGCGGTCAAGGCGCCCCCCTCAGCCGGCCTCCGCCCGGGCGATGAGCTTTTCGACCAGCGGGCCGATGTCCTCGACGATGCGGGCGACGCCGTCCGCGTTGGGGTGGATGCCGTCGGGCTGCATCAGCTTCGCGGCCTCGTCGCGGTCCTCCGGTCCGCCGATGGCGGCCATGAAGTTGGGGTGGAGGAGGGCGTCGTGCTTCTCCGCCAGCTCGGGGAAGATGGCGTCGAACTCGCGTTTCCAGTCCTGGCCGTAGTTTCCCGGGGCGGGGAGGCCCGCCAGCAGGGCGGGCAGGCCGCGGCGGTCGAGCTCCGACAGGATGTGGTCGAGATTGGCGCGGGTCTCGGCGGGGTCGATGCCGCGCAGGAGGTCGTTGCCGCCGAGCTCCACGATGACGGCGTCCACCTCCGGCGTCAGGGTCCAGTCGAGGCGGGAGCGGCCGCCGCGGCTGGTGTCGCCGGAGACGCCGGCGTTGATCAGGCGCACGTCGTGGCCGCGCTCGCGCAGCCAGGCTTCGAGCTGCGGGACGAAGCCCTCCTCCTCCGGCAGGCCGTAGCCGTGGGTCAGGGAGTCGCCCAGCGCGGCGATGACGGTCTGGGCCGCGGCGACGGGCGGCGCCAGGGCGAGCAGCGCGGCGAGGGCGGCCGGCTTGAGCCGGCGGGCCGCCGCACCATATGCCCGGTTCACGCAGCAGATCGCACGGAGCGCCCCCTTCATGACCGACACGCCGCGCCGCGAGGCCGCCCCGGATCCCGTCATCGCGCTGGAGGGGGCGGAGCTGACGCTGTCCTCCAACGCCGGGCGGGTGGAGATCCTGAAGGGCGTCAGCCTGGAGGTGGCGCGCGGGACGACCGTGGGGGTGGTGGGGCCTTCGGGGTCGGGCAAGTCCTCTCTCCTCATGCTCATGGGCGGGCTGGAGCGGGCCACGGGCGGGACGGTGCGCGCGCTGGGGCGCGACCTTACGGCGATGGACGAGGACGCGCTGGCGCGCTTCCGCCGGGATCATATGGGCGTGGTCTTCCAGTCCTTCCACCTGATTCCGACCATGACGGCGCTGGAGAACGTGGCGACGCCGCTCGAGCTGGCCGGCGCCCCGGACGCGTTCGAGCGGGCGGAGGCGGAGCTGCGCGCGATCGGGCTGGGCGCACGGCTGGACCACTACCCCGCCCAGCTTTCGGGGGGCGAGCAGCAGCGCGTGGCGCTGGCGCGCGCCTCCGCCCCGCGGCCGGAGATCCTGCTGGCCGACGAGCCGACGGGGAACCTGGACGGGGTGACGGGCGAGGCGATCATCGAGCTGCTGTTCGGGCTGCGCGACCGGCACGGCGCGACGCTGGTGCTGGTCACGCATGAGGCGGAGCTGGCCGCGCGCTGCGACCGGGTGGTGCGGGTTCTGGACGGCGAGATCGAGGGCGAGGGCCTGCGGGCGGCGGCGGAATGAGCCTGCCGGTCGCGTTCCGCATCGCGCGCCGCGAGCTGCGCGGGGGGCTTCGGGGGTTCGGGGTGTTCCTGGCCTGCCTGGCGCTGGGCGCGGCGGCGATCGCGGCCGTGGGCTCGGTGCGCGAGGCGATCTCGGAGGGGCTGTCGCGCGAGGGGCGGGTCATTCTGGGGGGCGATGCGGAGGCGGAGTTCACCTATCGCTTCGCCAACGAGGACGAGCGGGCCTGGATGGAAGAGCGGGCGCTGGCGGTGTCCGAGACCGTCGATTTCCGCTCCATGGCCGTGGTGGTCGATCCCGAGACGGGGGCGCCGGAGCGGGCGCTGACGCAGGTGAAGGGCGTGGACGGGGCCTGGCCGCTCTATGGCGAGGCGGAGCTCGCGCCGGCGATGCCGCTGGACGCGGCGCTGGGCGAGCGCGAGGGGCGCTGGGGGCTGGTGATGGCGCCGGCGCTGATCGACCGGCTGGGGCTGGAGATCGGGGACCGGGTGCGGCTGGGCGAGGGCGAGTATGTCCTGCGCGCGGCGCTGGACCACGAGCCGGACCAGGCGGCGGGCGGCTTCGGGCTGGGGCCGCGGACGCTGCTGCGGGTGGAGGCGCTGGAGCAGTCCGGGCTGCTGGCGCCCGGCACGCTGTTCGAGAGCGAGTACCGGATGCGGCTGCCGGAGGGCGCCGACCTTGACGCGCTGCAGGCGGGGATCTCGGAGGCGTTTCCGGAGGCGGGCATCCGCTGGACGGACCGGCGCGACGGGGCGCCCGGCGTGCGGAATTTCGTGGACCGCATCGCGGCCTTCCTGGTGCTGGTGGGGCTCGCGGCGCTGGCGATGGGGGGCGTGGGCGTCTCCGCCGCCGTGCGCAGCTACATGGAGCGCAAGACGGAGACGATCGCCACGCTGAAGACCGTGGGGGCGGAGGGGCGGACGATCTTCGCCGTCTATCTGATCCAGATCGGGGCGCTGGCGGTGCTGGGCGTGGCAATCGGGCTCGCGCTCGGCGCGGCCGTGCCGGCGCTGGCGGGGCCGCTGCTGCGCGACCGGCTGCCGGTGCCGGCGCTGTTCGACCTCTACTGGGCGCCGCTGGGGGAGGCGGCGCTCTACGGGCTGCTGACGGCCTTCATCTTCGCGCTGTGGCCGCTGGCCCGCGCGCGGGACGTGCGGGCGGCGGCGCTCTACCGCGAGGCGGCGGAGGGGGCGCGGAGCTGGCCGCGGGCGCAGTACCTGGCGGCGATGGGGCTGCTGACGGCGCTGCTGGTCGGGGCGGCGGCCTGGCTGTCGGGCTTGTGGCAGCTGGCGCTGGGCTTCGCCGGGGGCGTGGCCGGGGCGCTGCTGCTGCTGTGGCTGGCGGCGCTGGGCGTGCGCCGGCTGGCGCGGCGTCTGTCGCGGGCGAAGGCGCTGCGCGGGCGCCCGGCGCTACGGCTGGCGATGGGCGCGGTCGGCGGGCCGGGCGGCGAGGCGGCGGGCGTGGTGCTGTCGCTCGGGCTGGGGCTCGCGGTGCTGGGGGCGGTCGGGCAGATCGACTGGAACCTGCGCAACGTGATCACCGGCGAGCTGCCGGAGAAGGCGCCGGCCTATTTCTTCGTGGACGTGCAGAACGACCAGCTGGAGGGCTTCCTGGAGCGGGCGCGCAATTTCGAGGGCGTCGAGCGGGTGGAGACGGCGCCGATGCTGCGCGGCGTGATCACCAAGCTCGACGGCGTGCCGGCGCGCGAGGCGCAGATCGACGACTCCGCCGAATGGGTGCTGCGCGGGGACCGCGGGGTGACCTATTCCGCGACGCCGCCCGAGGGGACGGAGGTGGTCGCGGGCGAGTGGTGGGCCGAGGACTACCAGGGGCCGCCGCTGCTCTCCTTCGCGGAGGAGGAGGGGCGCGAGCTGGGGCTCGATGTCGGGGACACGGTGACGGTCTCCGTGCTGGGGCGGGAGATCACGGCCACGGTCGCCAACCTGCGGGTGGTGAACTTCCGCGACATGGGCATCAACTTCCTGATGGTGATGAGCCCCGGGGCGCTGGCCGGGGCGCCGCACACGCATATCGCCACCGTCTACGCGACGCCGGAGGCGGAGGGGCCGCTGCTGCGCGAGCTGGCGGGGGCCTACCCGAACGTGACCGCCGTGCGGGTGCGCGACGCCATAGACCGGGTGGCCGGGGCGCTGCGCGATCTGGCCGCCGCCACGCGCTGGGGGGCCTCGGTGACGCTGATCACGGGGCTGGTGGTGCTGATCGGCGCCGCGGCGGCGGGGGAGCGGCGGCGGGTCTACGAGGCCGCGGTGCTCAAGACCGTCGGGGCGACGCGCGGGCGGATTCTCGCGAGCTTCGCGCTGCGCTCGGCCATTCTTGGCGCGGCGGCGGGGGGCGTGGCGATCGTCGCGGGGGCGCTGGCCGGCTGGGGCGTGATGACGGAGGTGATGGACTCGCCCTACGCGTTCGAGCCGGTTTCGGCGGTCATCATCGTCGGCGGGGGCGCGCTGGCGAGCCTGCTGGCGGGGCTGGCCTTCGCGGTGCGCCCGCTGGCGGCGCGGCCCGCGCAGATCCTGCGGGCGCGGGAGTGAGATCAACACGCCGTCAGAAAGGGCGCGGCGGCCTCATTTCGTCTTGAAACGGGGCGGCCGCGTCCCGATATTCGTCTGCAAGTGGGGTCCGCGCCGCAGATGCG
The DNA here is from genome assembly GCA_051747505.1 of Pseudomonadota bacterium. Lineage (GTDB taxonomy): Bacteria > Pseudomonadota > Alphaproteobacteria > Rhodobacterales > Rhodobacteraceae > Albimonas. The sequence goes on from JBNJGE010000146.1 coordinate 5,122, forward strand.
CGGTCCGCTTGACCGGGTGAACTGATTTAACAGGGTGCGAGACATGCAGCAGTACGACGCCGTTCGCCGGACCGGCGCACGCACGGCCGCGATCGACGAGGGTCTGCGCGGCTACATGAACAGGGTCTACGGCCTGATGGCCGTGGCAATGGTGATCACCGGCGCCGTCGCGTTCTTCATCGGGACCAACGAGGCGCTGCTGGCGGCGATCTTCCAGACGCCCCTGAAATGGGTCGTGATCTTCGCGCCGCTGGCCGTGGTGTTCGCCTTCGGCTCGATGATCCACAAGATGAGCACGGCGACCGCCCAGATGGTGTTCTGGGGGTTCGCGGCGCTGATCGGCGCCTCGATCAGCTTCATCTTCGCGGTCTACACCGGAATCTCCATCGCCCAGACCTTTCTGGTCACGGCGATCGCGTTCGGGGGGCTGAGCCTTTACGGCTACACCACCAAGCGCGACCTGTCGGCGATGGGCGCCTTCCTGGTGATGGGGCTGATCGGGCTGATCGTGGCCTCGGTGATCAACATCTTCGTCGCCTCCTCGGCGCTGCAGTTCGCGATCTCGGTGATCGGCGTGCTGATCTTCGCCGGGCTGACCGCCTACGACACGCAGTCGATCAAGAACGAGTATCTGGGCATGGCCCAGATGGGTCCGGAGGGCGAGGCCTACATGCAGAAGGGCGCCATCATGGGCGCGCTGCGGCTCTACCTCGACTTCCTGAACATGTTCATGTTCCTGCTGCACTTCCTGGGCGCGCGCGAGTGACGCGACCCGCCGGGACGTGAGACGAGGGCCGGGGCCGAAAGCCCCGGCCCTTTCTTTTTCGGCCTTCGGGAGGCGTGTTGCCGCGGCGGGCGGGCCGCACTAGATTGCAGGACGAAACTGCCGCGGCGTCAGAGGCGCGGCTCCAGGCAGCCATCCGCGGGAGGGTCGCATGAGCGACGACAGCCCCAGAGCGGACGAGTTCGGCGCCGCGCTGGCGCGGCTGCGCGCCCTTGCGGAGCGCATGGGGCCGGCCGGCGGGCGCCTGCCGCCGGAAGACGAGCTGGCGCGCCGGCTGGGCGCGCCGCCGCGCTGGGTGGGGCGCGCGCTGGAGGTTCTCGAGGTCGAGGGCCGGGCGCGGCGCGGGCCCGGCGGCGAGTGGCGCGCGCAGGCCCGCCCGCCGCGGACCGCCGTGCTGGACGCGACGGCCGCGCTGCTGGAGGCGCGGCTGCGGCTGGAGCCGGAGCTGGCCGCGCTGGCCGCCCAGCGCGCCGGCCCCGACGACCTGCGCCGCATGAACCGCCTCTCGGCCCGCATCGTCAGCGCGCCGGAGCTGCGCGCGCAGGAGCTGTGGAACGCCGCCCTGCACCGGATGATCGCGGAGACCGCGGGCAACCCCCATCTGCTGGCCGCCTTCGACGGGCTGGAGGCGGTGTGGCGCGCCGATCCCGCCTGGGCGGAGGCGCGCCGCCTGCGCCTGGAGCGGCTGGGCGACGCGCCGCTGGAGACGGTCGATCACGGGCCGCTGATGGACGCCATCGCCTCGCGCGATCCCGAGCAGGCGGGCATGGCCATGCGCCAGCACCTGCTGCTTGTCGCCGGCGTCGTCGAGCGGGCGATGGCGGAGGGGCGGCGGACGGCCTCCGGCCCGGGGGAGCGCTGAGGGGGCCTTCCCTTCCGCGCGGCGAGGCGCTAGGCGGGGCCGAGCCCGCCGCAAGGAGCGCCCCATGACCTTCGCCTTTCACGATCCCGACCGGGTCGCGGACCTGACCGCGCGCATGCTGCTGGAGACCGAGGCCGTCCATTTCCGCGCCGACGAGCCCTTCATCCTGACCTCGGGCCTGGCCTCTCCTGTCTATATCGACTGCCGCAAGCTGATCTCCTTTCCGCGGGCGCGGGGCGCGCTGATGGATTTCGCGGCCGCGCGCGCGCTGCAGAACGGGGGCTTCGACAAGTTCGACGCCGTGGCGGGGGGCGAGACTGCGGGCATCCCCTTCGCCGCCTGGATCGCGGAGCGGCTGGGGCTGCCGATGCTCTATGTGCGCAAGAAGCCCAAGGGCTTCGGGCGCGACGCCCAGATCGAGGGGGCGCTGGAGGAGGGGGGCAACGTCCTGCTGGTCGAGGATCTGACGACCGATGGCGGCTCCAAGCTCGTCTTCGCCGAGGCGCTGCGCCGGGCGAAGGCGGAGGTCACCGACACGCTGGTGATCTTCTACTATGACGTCTTCCCCGAGGCGCGGGCGAAGCTGGGGGAGGCGGGGCTGACCCTGCACCAGCTCGCCACCTGGCGCGACGTGCTGGCCGCCGCGCGGGAGGGGGACCATCCGGGCCGGCGCTTCGACACGCAGACGCTGGACGCGGTCGGCGCCTTCCTGGCCGACCCCTATGGCTGGTCGGCCGAGCACGGGGGCAAGGCGGGGCCGGATTGAGGCCGCCGGATTGACGGGCGCGGCGGCGCTCGCTATCTCGTAGGCGGCTCCGCGGGCATGGTGAAACGGTATCACACGAGCCTTCCAAGCTCTTGTTGCGGGTTCGATTCCCGCTGCCCGCTCCAGCCCCTTCCTTCGGCCGGCGGCTCTTAATCCCTTGTAAACCGGATCATGCGCGCATGGGCGGCGAAACCTGACCGGCGGGCCGAAGCGCCCGCGCCGCCACCGGAGAACCGCGCCCATGCTGATCCTCGCCCCCGGCCGCCCGCGTTTCGAGCGGTTCAGAAGCCTTGTGGGACTCGACTCCGCGCCGCTGGACTTCGCGCCGCTCGGCGGGCCGGGAGAGGCGGAGGCGCTGGGCCGCGCCGAGCGCGCGCTGCTGCTGGGCGAGCCGGGCGCGACCGCCGCCGCCGCCAGGCGCGCCGAGGCGGCGGGCATGGACCCCGCCGCCGTGATCCGCTCCACCGACCCCCGGGCGCTGATGCAGGCGACGCGCGAGGCCGGGGGGCGGATGCCCGACCCCGCCGGCGCCCTGCAGCGGCTGGTCGCCGGCGATTTCCTGGAGCGCGCCTACTACGCCTATCCGATGATGCTCGCCGCCGCGCAGGCCCGGCGCATCGGCCTTCCCGGCTTCGTGGCGGTGGAGCTCGGCGTCTGGCGGGGGGAGGGGCTGCTGAACCTGGCCTCGCTCGCCCGGACGATCTCCGACGCCTACGGCCTCGAGATCCGCGTGGCCGGCTTCGACACCGGGGCGGGGATGCCGGATTTCATCGGCTGGCCCGACCACCCCGAGCTCTGGCACGAGGGCGATCTGAAGATGCCCGACCCGGAGGCGCTGCGCCGCGCCCTGCCGGACAACGCCGAGCTGATCCTGGGCGACGTGGCCGAGACGGTCCCCGCCTTCGCCGGGCGCCTGTCGCCCGACATGCCGCTGGGCTTCGTCTCGCTGGACGTGGACTTCTATTCGTCCTCCGTCAACGCGCTGAAGATCCTCGACAATCCCGACCCCTCCGCCTATCTGCCGGCGGTTCCGATCTATGTGGACGACAGCTATATCGGGGTGACCCAGCACGAGCTCTCGGGCGAGGCGCTGGCGATCCACATGCGCAACCTGCCCGAGATGCGCCGCATCGAGGCGGGGCGGTTCGACGAGGTCGGCTGCCTGATCCTGCGAAAGCGCGTGCGGCCCCGCGGCTCCGGCGCGACATGGCATCACTGCATGTGGTTCGCGCACATGCACCGCCATCCGCTGCGCCGGGAGAAGGGGCATGTGAAGCTGCCCGACCTGCATCACACCCGCTTCTGACAGGGCCCTGCGCGGCGCGGAGATCCGGCCGCGCTTGCCTGTTGCGAAACCGGGGAAATCCCTCTATCCGGGCGCGGGCGAAATCCAAGGGTCCGCCGCGCGACCCGTGAAGCTGAGGAAGACCCGAGATGGCGAAGGAAAAGTTCGAGCGCACGAAGCCGCATGTGAACATCGGGACGGTGGGTCACGTGGACCACGGCAAGACGACGCTGACGGCGGCGATCACGAAGTATTTCGGCGACTTCCGGGCCTATGACCAGATCGACGGGGCGCCGGAGGAGAAGGCGCGCGGGATCACG
>JBNJGE010000147.1:0-9130 GCA_051747505.1 Pseudomonadota bacterium
GCAGGTGGACGACCTGATCGCCGCGCGCGAGGCGGAGGCGGAGCGCGCGCGGAGGCGGGCCGCCGATCTCGCCCACGGCCTCAAGACGCCGCTGCAGGCCCTGGTCGGGGAGGCCTCGCGCCTGCGCGCGCGGGGGCAGACTGCAGCCGCCGAAGGCATCGAGGAGATCGCGACGGCGATGCGGCGGCATGTCGATCGCGAGCTGGTCCGCGCCCGGGCGGCGGCGCGCGCGCCGGGGGCGAGCTCCGCGCCGGCCGAGGTGATCGACCGGGTTCTGGCTGTCCTCGCCCGCACGCCGGAGGGGCGGGAGCTGGAGTGGCCGCGCCGGGCCTCGGGGGAGCTGCGCGCAGGCATCGACGCCGACGACCTCACCGAGGCGCTCGGGGCGGTCATGGAGAACGCGGCCCGCCACGCGCGCGGCCGGGTGGAGACGGAGGTCCTCGACCGCGGCGGAAGAGTGGTCGTCCGTGTGCGGGACGACGGGCCCGGCATTCCGGAGGCGGAGGCGCAGCGGCTGCTCGGGCGGAACGAGCGGCTCGACACGGCGGGCCCCGGAACCGGGCTGGGCCTGTCCATCGCCCGCGAGATCCTGGAGGCCGTGGGCGGCGAGCTGAAGCTGAGCAGCGGCGGCGGAGGACTTGAGGCGGATCTTGTTCTTCCTCGCGCCCAGCCCTCCCCGGAGCCGGAGGCGCGCTGAGAGGCGCCGGTCGGCCGGGCGAAGGCGTCGGACGGCTGCCCGGAAGGCTCCAACCGGGGTGGGGCGTCTGGCCCTGGTTCGGAGGCGGTGGGCTTGATGAGGGTCGTGGAGTGGAGGCCGATCCGCGTTGCGGCTCAGCTCGAGCCGGTCGCCCGGCTTTCGTTCAAGGCGAGGCGCGCTGCCCGGAGAGGCCGGGCGTCGCCGCCAGGACACTGACGTGCGCCAGCATGGCGCACGCGTTCAGACTTCCGTCGAAATCCGTTCGCGATCATGTCCTTCTTTTCGATTTCTATGCTGGCTCTAGATCAGGCTTTCGAATTTTCAGCTGCGTGTTTCCGACTGTTTCTGGCAAGAACAGGCGGACGCCGATGTCGCGTCACGCGGGCGGGCCTGTCGAGAGGTTCGCGCAGGCCCCTGCCGCCTCCGGCCGCTCAGGCCCCGCCGTCGCGCCGGAGCGGGGGCGGGGCGGCGCCCGGCGCCGCGAGAGAAGGGGCTGGGCCGGGGCGGCCGAGGAGGAAGCCCTGGCCCTCGCGGCAGCCCTCGCGCAGCAGCCAGCGGCGCTGCGCCGGCGTCTCGACGCCTTCGGCGAGGACGGGGATGCCTCCGGCCTCCCCGACCAGAAGGGCCGAGCGGACGATGGCGCTGGCCTGGGGGCTGGAGGTGACGTCCTGCACGAACTCCTTGTCGATCTTGATCTTGTCGAAGGGGAAGCGCTTGAGCATCGAGAGAGAGGCGAAGCCCGCGCCGTAGTCGTCCATCACGATGCGCACGCCGGCCTTCTTGAGCTCCCCCATGGCCTCGCGCGTGCGGGCCTCGTCGAGGACCATGCTGGCCTCGGTGACCTCCAGCTCCAGGCGGTCGGCCTCGACGCCGGTCATCAGCAGGGTGTCCAGGATGAGCTCGACGAAGCCGGCGTGGTTGATCTGCTGGGGCGAGACATTGACCGCGATGCGCAGGCCGCAGCGCCAGAAGGCGGCCTCGGCGCACGCGGTGCGCAGGACCCATTCGCCAAGGTCCCAGGTCAGCCCCGACTGCTCCGCGATGGGGATGAACTCGGCCGGCGAGAGGCGCCCGCGCTCCGGGTGGTTCCAGCGCAGAAGGGCCTCGTAGGCGACGGTTTCGCCGCTCGCGAGGGCGACCTGGGGCTGGTAGAGAAGCTCGAACTGGCCCCGGGCGAGGGCGTCGCGCAGCTCCAGCGCCACGGCGCTGCGCTGGCGCACGGCCTCGTGCATGCCGTGCTCGTAGAAGCGGATGGCGTCGCCGGCGGCCTGCTTGGCGCGGTAGAGCGCGAGGTCCGCGCAGGCCAGCAGGGCGCCGGGATCGTCCTGGTCGTCGGGATAAAGGCAGGCGCCGAGGCTGGCGCCGATGGTCACCACCAGGCCCTCGCGCCGGATGGGGCGCAGGGCGGCCTTGCGCAGGCGGCGCGCGAAGTCCTCCACGCGCTCGGCGCAGACGGCGTCGCGCTTGATCGCGACGAACTCGTCGCCGCCGGTGCGGGCGATCATCTCCCCGGGCTCGAGCACCTCGACGAAGCGCTGCGCGATGGTGGCGAGGACGCGGTCGCCCGTCTCGTGGCCGTGCACGTCGTTGATCGGTTTGAAGCGGTCGAGGTCCATGGCCACGACGCCGACGCGCCCGCCGTCGCGCTCCGCCTCGGCCACGGTTTCGGAGAGGCTTTCGTTCAGGGCGCGGCGGTTGGGCAGGCCCGTGAGATGGTCGTGCATCGCGTTGTGGCGGTCCCGCAGCATCGCCTCGCGCCGCGCGGCCCGGTCGGTCAGCCGGGCCACGGCGGCGATCAGGGCGAGGGGCGAGGCGATCAGGGCCAGCAGCAGGAAGCCGGCGTCGGCCGAGACGGCGTCGGCATGGCTCCAGTCGGGCGCGCGGGGCGCGACGCGCAGCGCCGCCCAGGCGGCGGCGGAGAGGGCGAGCCATTTCGCGGCGATGAGGCCGGCCCAGCGCCGGTTTCCGTTCGTCTCGAAGGCGGCGGGGAAGGCCTGCATCGCCCCGGCGCCGAGGACCGCGGAGGCGAGCGCGCCGAGCGCGAAGACAGGCTCGTTCACCGCCACGCCCTCGGCCGGGGCGAGGCAGCAGACCAGCGTGCGGAAGGTGGCCGCGCTGGTCACGCCGATGGCCGCGCCGCCGAGGCGGCGGCCCTGGAGGGTGTCCAGCGCCTGGGTGATCCCAAGGGAAAGCGTCGTCCCGACCAGCGCCAGCGCCAGCGCGCCAAGGGCGACCGAGAGGTCGAGACGCCGGCCGGCGCGGTCGGCGAGGTCGATGATCGCGATCAGATGGCCGCCCCAGACCGAGAGCCCGACCAGCAGCGCGGCGAGCAGCAGCCAGAGCGTCTTGCGGGAGAGGTCGAGCTCGCAGGCGCGCACGAAGATGCGCGCGGTGACGGCCGACCCGCCCGCGCCGATCGCCACTGTCACGGCCAGCGCCAGGGGGCCGAGCAGGACGAGGCTCGGCTCGGGGTCCGCCACCGCCCCGCTCTACGCGCCGCCGGGGGCGGCGGGCGCGGGCCCCGGCGGGGCGCGTCCCGGAGATGCGGCGGGGCGCGTCATCCGCGGGCCTCCCGTTCCGGCGCGGCCGCGGGGCGCCTTGCCAGTAGCGTCTCGCGCCGGGCGTGCCTGCGCCGGTGCATGAGCCAGGCGTTGAGCCAGGCGGGAACGGTCAGCAGGCCCGCCTCGATCTCCAGGTCGTCGGTCATCCGGCAGCCCCGTTCGGTTCCCACGACCGAGAGGGTGTGGCGGTAGGTGGTGATGGGCCCGCCATGCTCCTGCGTGCGCATGATCATGCGCGCGTGGTCCACCTCGATCAGGCGGGCCACCCATTCGAACTCGTGCAGGGGCAGGCCGCCGCGGACCTTGTAGGAGACGACCTGGCCGGTCTGCATGCGCCCCTGGGGCAGCCCGCTGTAGTCGATGGCGTCGAGGCTGGTGAGCATCAGGTTCGGCCAGAGCGTCGCGTGCTCCCACAGCACGCGGGCGGGCAGGCGATACTCGTGTGACGTTTTCATACGCATACTGGTCATCGCCGCCGCGGCGGGCCCCCTGCCATGGGGGGCAAGGAAGCACGCTGGGGTTAAGCGGGCGTTAACCCGTGCGGTCCCGGAAGCATGACCGCCTATTCCGCAGGGCGGCGCCCGCGGCGTTGACTTGGGAAGACCGCGGCAATTTCATGATGCCATGACATCGCTCGCGCCCAGCCCCGCCGCTCCTGCCGGGTCCGCCGCCCGGCCGGCGCAGCCGCTGCTGTCGCTGCGCGGGCTGGAGGTGCATTTTCCCGTCACCCGCCATGGTCTGCTGCGCCGCCGCGCGGGAGAGGTGCGCGCGGTGGACGGGGTCGATCTGAACGTATCGGCGGGAGAGGCGGTGGGGCTGGTCGGCGAATCCGGCTGCGGCAAGACCACGCTCGCCCGCGCGGCTCTGAAGCTGGAGCGGCCGACCGCGGGGCAGGTGCTGCTGGAGGGCAAGGACATCTTCGCGCTGTCGGGGGCTGCGGAGAAGGCCTATCGGCGGCGGGTGCAGGCGGTGTTCCAGGACCCGATGTCCTCGCTGAGCCCGCGCATGCGGGTGGCGGAGATCGTGGCGGAGCCGCTGGTGGTGCATCACCCGCGGATGCCGTCCGCCGACCGCTCGGCGCGGGTGTCGCATCTGCTGGACCTGTGCGGGCTGCCGCGGCGCTTCGCGGAGCTGTTTCCCCACGAGATGAGCGGGGGGCAGCGGCAGAGGGTGGGCATCGCCCGGGCGCTGGCGCTGGAGCCGGAGCTGATCGTCTGCGACGAGGCGGTCTCGGCGCTCGACGTCTCGATCCAGGCGCAGGTGATCAACCTGCTGCGCCGGCTGCGCAGCGAGCTGGGGCTGGCCTACCTGTTCATCGGGCACGACCTGTCGGTGGTGCGCCACCTCTGCGACCGGGTCGCCGTGATGTATCTGGGGCGCGTGGTCGAGGAGGCGGACAGCGAGGCGCTGTTCGCGGACCCGCGCCATCCCTACACGCAGGCGCTCATCGACGCGGCGCCGGTTCCCGACCCGGCGGCGGAGGCGGCGCGGCCGCATCGCGGCCTTGGGGGCGAGCCGCCGAGCCCGATGTCGCCGCCCTCGGGCTGCGCCTTTCACCCGCGCTGCCCGATCGCCTTCGAGCGGTGCCCGCGCGAGCGGCCGGAGCTGGAGGAGGTCTCGCCCGGCCATCGCGCCGCCTGTTTCGCCGCTTCGCCCGGCTGAGCGCCCACGAGACGCCGGCCCCCGCGCGAGGCGCGGCCGCTGGGGGTCGGAGATCACCAGAAAGCCGCCCGCCGACAGGAGAGAGCCGTCATGACCCGGAACCCTTACGAGCGGATGCGCGAGGCCTGGCGCGACGCGCATGACTTCGACCCCAGGGACCCGATGGTCGGTCTGAGTCCGAAGGACCTGTCCGGCCCGAAGCTGGAGCGGCGCGCCGTGCTGCGGCTGCTGGCCGCCTCCGGCGCGCTGACGGCGGCGCATCTCATGCCCGGCATGGGAGCCGCGCCGGCGCGGGCGCAGTCGGGCGGCACGCTGCGCGCGGGATGGTCGGGCGTGGGCGAGTTCCGCACGCTGGACCCCGCGCAGATCAACCAGGTGCTGCTGTTTCAGATCGCCTCCAACATCTTCGGGGGGCTGACGCATATCGACCCGGAGCTGCAGGCGCAGGGCGACCTGGCCACGGATTGGGACGTCAGCGAGGACGGGACGGAATACACCTTCAACCTGCGCGAGGGGGTGACCTTCCACAACGGCGACCCGTTCACCGCCGACGACGTGATCTACACCTGGAACCGGTCGCGCGATCCGGAGAAGTCGATCCATGCGCGGGTGGTGGAGAACATCAACGACATCGAGAAGCTGGGCGACCACAAGGTGAAGCTGGTGCTGGGGGCGCCGCAGGCCTCGCTGCTGGTCAAGACGCTGGAGCGCTCCTCCGGCCGGGCGATGACCATCGTCAATCGCCGGACGATCGAGGAGATGGGGCCGGCGGATTACGGGCTGCAGCCCGTGGGCACGGGGCCCTTCCGGGTCACGGAGCACCAGCTGGGTCAGTCGCTGACGCTGGAGGCCTTCGGGGACTACTACGATCCCGACCGGCCGAAGGTGGACCGCGTCGTGATCACGCCGATCATCAACCCCGAGCCGCTGGCCGCGGCGATGGAGGCCGGGGACATCCACATCATCGGCGGCAACCCGCTGGCGCCGGAGCTGGTGGACCGCTTCGAGGCCAACGACCAGCTCAACGTGGACATCGTGCCGGCGCCGGGCTTCCAGGGGATCTTCGTCAATCCCTGGCGCGAGCCGATGAAGGTGACCGACTTCTCCAGGCCGCTCGAGGAGCTCAAGCAGGAGGCGGGCTTCAAGGTCCGCATGGCGCTGGCCAAGGCCATCGACCGGGACGAGTACATCCAGAAGGCGCATTTCGGGCGCGCGGAGGCCGGCTACGGCACCATCAACCCGGCGATGGGCTTCTACTACGACCCCGATATCGGCGAGACCTCCGAGCAGCGCTTCGAGCTGGAGGAGGCGAGGCGCCTGCTGGCCGAGGCCGGCTATCCGGACGGGGAGGGGTTCCCGACGCTGCGGATCCTGTGCACCGCCTCCACCCGGCGCGACTGCCTGGTGGTCAAGGGGATCCTGAAGCGCAACCTCGGCGTGGACATCGAGCTGGACGTGAAGGACTTCCCGGTCCTGATCGACGACTTCCAGAAGATGGACTTCGACCTGTGCCGGCTGGGCTCGGGCGGGGACTACGACCCCGACGACGGGATCGCGGACTGGATCACCACCGACTCGAAATTCAACGGCCGCACCCGGGACACGGAGGAGATGCCCTTCGGCTGGTTCTCCGACCCCGAGGTGGACAGGCTGGTGGCCGAGCAGTCGGTGACCGCCGACCCGGAGGCGCGGCGCGAGCTGGTGCAGAAGGCCAACAAGATCAGCTCCGACAAGGTGGCGCAGATCTTCCTCTACCACCCGCCCGACGTGCAGGTGACGCGCAAGGAAATCGACTTCCCCGCCGAGAGCCGGATTCCGGGGCTGGTGGACCTCGACCGCGTGACCTTCGTGTGATGCGGGCGAGACCCGTCAACGCGCCGTCCCCCGCGGGGGGCGGCGCAGGCTTTCGGGGGGAGGCGTCATGGCCGGCTTCCTGATCCGGCGGTTGCTGGGCGCGGCCATCGTCATGTGGGCGGTCGCCACGCTGGTCTTCTTCATGGTGCGGATCCTGCCGGGGGATCCGCTGTCCGCGATGCTGTTCGACGCGGGCGACCCCTCGGTGGCCGACCAACTTCGGGTGAAATACGGGCTCGATCAGCCGCTCTACGTGCAGTACCTGCGCTGGTTCGGGCTGGTCCTGCAGGGGGATTTCGGGGCCTCGATCTATGGCAGCCGGACGCCGGTGAGCCAGATCATCCTGGAGGCGCTGCCGCGCACGCTGAGCCTGGCCTTCCTGTCATTCTTCGTGGCGCTGGTCATCGCGATTCCGGCGGGGCTGCTCTCGGCGCTCAGGCGCGGGCGGCCGACGGATCACGCGGTGACGGTGGTGGCCTTTCTGGGGCTGTCGATGCCGGATTTCTGGCTGGCGATCCTGCTGATCATCGTCTTCGCGGCGAACCTGCAATGGCTGCCGGCGATCGGCTACGCGCCGATGTCCGAGGGGCTGTGGGCCTGGCTGTCGCATCTGATCCTGCCGGCGATCGCGGCCGGCACGGCGTTCTCTGCGGTGATCGCGCGGATGATCCGCTCGGCCATGCTTGAAGTGCTGTCCACCGACTATCTGCGCACGGCGGAGGCCAAGGGGCTGCAGCAGCTTCGCATCGTGATGGTGCACGCCTTTCCCAACGCGCTGATCCCGGTGATCACGGTGATGGGGATCGCCTTCGGGCTGCTGATGGCCGGCGCGGTCGTCGTCGAGAACGTCTTTGCGATCAAGGGGCTGGGGCGCGTGCTGATCGAGAGCATCCTGAACCGCGACTACCCGGTGGTGCAGGGGGCGATTCTGGCCATCAGCTTCATCTTCGTCCTCGCCAATCTGGTGGTCGATCTGCTCTACGGCGTGATCGACCCGCGCATACGGTTCGACTGATGAGCGACATCTCCCTTCAGCCGCCCCATGCCGCCCCCGACCAGGCCGCCGACGCGGAGGCGGCGCTGGTCGCGGCGCGTGAGGCGCGGCGCGGGCGCTTCCGCCGTGCGATCCTGCGGGACTGGAAGGCGGTCTTCGGGCTGGGCTTCCTGACGATCCTGACGCTGTCGGCGGTCTTCGCCGCCTGGGTGGCGCCGTACGACCCGAACGACATGATGTTCATGATGCTGGAGGGGCCCTCGCTGGCCCATCCCCTCGGCGTGGACGACCTCGGCCGCGACCTGCTCTCGCGCCTGATCCACGGGGCGCGGGTGTCGCTGTTCGTGGGGGTGGTGACGGTCGCCGCGGCGCTGGTGGTCGGGGTGCTGATGGGGGTGGCCGCGGGGTATTACGGCGGCTGGCTGGACGCCGTCATCATGCGCTACATCGACCTTCAGTGGGCGTTTCCCAACATCATCATCGCGGTCTATCTGGTGGCGGTGTTCGGGACCGGGCTGCTCAACGTCATGGTTGCGGTGTCGCTGGCCTTCCTGGACGACTTCGCGCGCATCGCGCGGGGGATGACGCTGACGGTCAAGAACGCGCAGTACGTGGATGCGGCGCGGGTCGTCGGGGCCTCCGACTGGCGGATCATGACGCGCCACATCCTGCCCAACATCACGGCGCCGATCATCGTGCAGGCCACCGTGTCGGTCAGCTACGCGATCCTGGCGGAGGCGGTGCTGAGCTTCCTCGGGCTGGGCGTGTCGGCGGACACGGCGACCTGGGGGCTGATCCTGTCGGAGGCGCGCAGCTTCGTCAGCCGGGCCTGGTGGCTGGGGGTGTTCCCCGGCGTCTTCATCATGCTGACGGTGCTGTCGATCAACTTCCTCGGCGACACGCTGCGCGACGTGCTGGACGTGCGCGAGGCGCGCGATGGGGTGTGAGGGGGCGGCCTCAGGCCGGGGCGGCGGCGAGTTCGCGCAGCTCCCGCCAGCGGCGGCAGGCGGTGGTGTGACCCTCGGCGGCGGCCTCCAGCGGGGGCGGGGCGGCGCGGCAGGCGTCCTCGGCCCAGCGGCAGCGGGGGGCGTAGGCGCAGCCCGCGGGCAGGCGGGCGAGGTCGGGGGGCTGGCCCTCGATCGGCACGAGGTCCGCGTCGCGGGGCGTGTCGAGGCGGGGCACGGAGGTCATCAGGCCGATGGTGTAGGGGTGGCGGGGGTTGGCGAAGACCTGGCCGGCCGTCCCGCTTTCCACGATTCGGCCGGCATACATGACGTTCACCCGGTCGGCGTAGCGCGCCACGATGCCGAGATTGTGGGTGATCAGGATCAGGCCGACATCCATCCGCCGCGTCAGGTCGTG
>JBNJGE010000148.1:0-9059 GCA_051747505.1 Pseudomonadota bacterium
ACGAGTCGCCCCCTGGATTGTACGGACGTTTACTATGGTGGCCGAACGACGGATTCGCCGCGGCCGGAGCTGTGCGCATGATCACGATGTCCTCCCTGGCGCCGACAATGGAGTCGACTTGTTATTGATAATGAAGTGAACAGAATGGGCGCGGGTAATCAAGCGCCTGATGAAGGATTTTTCACGGGACGGCGACGCCGCCCCGGACTGCCCTCAGTCCGACGCGATATCGAGGATGGCCTGACCGGCCGAGAGGTGGTCGCCCACCGCGGCCCGCAGCGCCTCGACGGTCCCGTCCGCGGGGGCGAGAAGGTCGTGGCGCATCTTCATGGCCTCCAGCACCGCCACACGGTCGCCAGCGCGGACACGGGCCCCCTCCGCCGCCAGAAGCTCGACCAGCGCCCCGGGCATGGGCGCGCTCACCCGCCCGTCGCTCTCGGCCTCCTCGCCGCCGGCGGGGGCGGCGACGGCGTCGCGGAAGGCGAGCTCGCGCCCGTCCCGCGACAGGGCCAGGCGGCCGGGGGCCGGGATATGGAACAGCGCCTCCCGCCGCCGGCCCTCCAGCGCGATTCGCGCCCGGCCGTCCTTCCGGGCCAGGAGGTCCGCCTCCGTCGTCCGCTCGCCGTCGGCAAGGCGGTAGCGGCCGCGCCCCAGCGGCGTCACCGTGACGTCGAAGCTCGCGCCGTCCGCCGCCAGCTGCAGCCGACTGGTCAAGAGGCCGCTGCTCGACCAGTCCAGCAGGGCGTCGGGCACGCCGAGGCTCGCCGCCTGCGCCCGGTCGCGCGCGTCGAGGAACAGCAGCAGGGCGGCCAGGGCCGCATCCTCGAACGTCGCCTCCGGGGCGGCGAGGGCGTCCGCCGGGAAATTCTCGGCGATGAAGCCGGTGGTGGCCCGTCCGGCCGCGAAGTCCGGATGGGCCAGCAGGTCCATCAGGAAGCGCCGGTTGGTCACCGGTCCGAAGGCGGCGGTGTCGCGCAGCGCCGCGATCAGACCGCGGCGCGCGGCGTCGCGCGTGGAGCCGTGGGCGATCACCTTCGCGATCATCGGGTCGTAGAACGGGGGCACTTCCGTGCCCGTCTCCACGCCTGCATCGATGCGCACGCCCTCGCCCTGCGCGGGGCGCCAAAGCTCCACCGTGCCCGGCGCGGGCCGGAAGTCGTGGGCAGGGTCCTCGGCGTAGAGCCGCGCCTCGATGGCATGCCCCTGAAGCCGCAGATCATCCTGCGCCAGCGGCAGCGCCTCGCCCTGCGCCACCTGGATCTGCAGCGCCACGAGGTCGAGCCCGGTGACCATCTCCGTCACCGGGTGCTCCACCTGCAGCCGCGTGTTCATCTCCAGGAAGCAGAACTCGCCGCTTTCGTCCAGCAGGAATTCCACCGTCCCCGCCCCGCGGTAGTCGATGGCCCGCGCGGCCTCCACCGCCGCCTCGCCCATCCGCGCCCGCAGCTCCGGCGTCATGACGGGGCAGGGCGCCTCCTCCAGCACCTTCTGATGCCGGCGCTGGACGGAGCAGTCGCGCTCGCCCAGATGGATGACATTGCCATGCGCGTCGGCGAAGACCTGGATCTCCACGTGCCGCGGCCGCTGCACCGCGCGCTCGAGGATCAGATCACCCGCGCCGAAGGCGGACTCCGCCTCCGCCCGCGCCGCGCGCAGGGCGTCGGGCAGGGCGGCGGCCTCCGCGACCAGCCGCATCCCGCGCCCGCCGCCCCCGGCCGCGGCCTTGACCATCAGGGGGAGCCCGATGCGCTCCGCCTCCGCGATCAGGGTCGCCTCGGACTGGTCCTCGCCCTCGTAGCCCGGCACGCAGGGCACGCCCGCGGCGAGCATTCGCCGCTTGGCCGCCGCCTTGTCGCCCATCAGCGCGATCGCCTCCGGGGGCGGCCCGATGAAGACCAGCCCCGCCTCCGCGCAGGCGCGCGCGAACCCCGCGTTCTCCGACAGGAACCCGTAGCCCGGATGCACCGCTTGGGCCCCGGTCTCCCGCGCCGCAGACAGGATGCGCTCCGCGTCCAGATAGCTCTGCGCCGCCGGTCCGGGCCCGATCTCCACCGCCTCGTCGGCGAGCCGCACGTGGGGGGCGCCGGCGTCGGCCTCGGAATACACGGCCACGCTGCGCAGCCCCAGCGAGCGGGCGGTGCGGATGACGCGCGCGGCGATCTCGCCGCGATTGGCGATCAGGATCGTGTCGAAGTCGATCATTCGGCCCAGGCGGGTTTGCGTTTCTCGAGGAAGGAGGCGACGCCCTCGCGCCCCTCCTCGCTCATCATGCAGGCGGCGAAGCGCCCGGCGGCGAAGGCGCGCATCTCGGGGCGCGACAGGCGCGGGGCGGCCATCAGGATCTCCTTGGTCGCCGCGTTGGCCCCCGGCGCGCAGCGGCGGACCTGCTTGCGGATCGCCGCCTCGTACGCCTCCAGCCCCGCCGCGTCCTCGGCCACATGGTCGGCCAGGCCGATCCGCCCCGCCTCCGCCCCGTCGAAGCGCGCGCCGGTCAGCATCAGCCGTCGCGCCGCCGGCTGGCCGATGCGCGCGACCACGAACGGCGCGATCTGGGCGGGCGGGATGCCGATGGAGGTCTCGGTCACCGCGAAGCGCGCGTCCCGCGTCACCGCCACCACGTCGCCGGTGCAGGCCATGCCCAGCCCTCCGGCGATGGCCGCGCCCTCGATCAGCACCACCAGCACCTGCGGCAGCTCGTTGAGCGCGTCGAACAGCTCGCCCCCGCGGGCGTTGGCGGCCGCCGTCTCCTCGGCCGAGGCGCCTTCGCCGTGGAAGTTCGCCCTGAAACCCTTGATGTCCCCGCCCGCGCAGAAGATCCCGCCCTCGCCGCGCAAGGTCACGCCCCGCACGCTCCGGTCCGGAGCGACGGCGTCGACGACCGCGCGCAGCTCGGCCGTCATCTCCTGCGACAGGGCGTTGCGCACCTCCGGCCGGTTCAGCCGGATGGTCAGCCAGCCGTCCTCCAGCTCCAGCTTCAGCGTCTCGGTCTGCGGCAGCGTCATGGCTCCCTCCCTCAAAGCCGGGCGACGCCGAAGCTGTTGGGCCGCACGCTGCGCGCGCGCCCCTCGCGCACCGTGTCGAGGCAGAAGCCCAGCACCTTTCGCGAGTCCCGCGGGTCGATCACGCCCTGGTCCAGCATCCGGCCGGAGGTGTAGAAGGCGTCCGACTGCCCGTCGAAATGCGCGATCAGCCGCGCCTTCTGCGCCTCCAGCTTCTCCTCGTCCACCGCCTCGCCCTTGCGCGCGGCCCCGACGCGGGCGACCTGATCCATGGTCAGCGCCGCCTGCTCGCCGCCCATCACGCCGGTGCGCGCGTTGGGCCATGTGAAAAGAAAGTCGGGCTCGTAGCCCAGCCCGCCCATGCCGTAGTTCCCGGCCCCGAAGCTCGCCCCGACATAGAGGGTCAGCTTGGGCACGCGCACGTTGGCCACCGCCTGGATCATCTTGGAGCCGTGCTTGACCATGCCGGCCCGCTCGTAGTCGCGCCCGACCATGTAGCCGGTGATGTTGTTGAGGAAGACCAGCGGCAGGTCGGACTGGTCGCAGAGCTGCATGAACTGCCCGGCCTTCGCCGCGCCGTCCGTGTCGATCGGCCCGTTGTTGGCCAGGATCCCGCAGGCATGCCCGTGGATCGCGCCCTGCAGGCAGACCACCGAGGCCCCGTAGCGCGGCTTGAAGTCGTCGAACTCCGAGCCGTCCACCAGCCGCGCCACAAGCTCCCGCGCCTCGTAGGGCTGGCGGTAGTCGACCGGGACCAGCCCCGCGATCTCGTCGGGGTCGTGGGCCGGCTCGGCGAAGGCCCGCGGCTCCGGCCGGGGCGCGCCCTTGTTCCAATCCAGCCGCCCCATGACGTCCCGCGCCATGCGCAGCGCCTGCGCGTCGTCCTCGGCCGAGTACTCCACGAGGCCGGAGACGGTGGCGTGCATGTCCGTCCCGCCCAGCTCCTCGTCCTCGGATACCTCGCCCGTCGCCGCCTTCACCAGCGCCGCGCCCCCGAGCGCCGCCATCCCGCGCCTGCGCACCGAGATCACGTAGTCCGACATTCCCGGCATGTAGGCCCCGCCCGCGGTCGAGGGCCCGTGCAGCACCGCGATCGTCGGCAGCCCCGCCGCCGACAGCCGCGCCAGCCGCTCGAAGATGCCCCCGCCCCAGGCCCAGCCCTCGACCTTGTAGCGCAGAAGGTCCGCCCCCGCGCTCTCCACCAGGTGCACGAAGGGGAGCCGTTGGCGCAGCGCGATGTCCTGGCAGGCCCGCATCTTGGGCCCCGACATTTCCGTCATGGCGCCCGCGTTGATGCCGCTGTCATCGGCCACCACCATGCAGCGCGCGCCGGAGACGAAGCCGATGCCGGCGATCAGCGAGCCACCGGGCATCGACTTCTCCCGGTCCGGCACGTCGACCATGTAGTTGGCCAGCCCGAACAGCTCGAGAAACGGCATGCCGGGATCGAGCAGGCGCGCCAGCCGCTCGCGCGGCGTCAGCTGCCCGCGTTCCTCGAACCGCGCCCGCCGCTTCTCCGAGGCCGCCGCCGCCCGCGCCTTCAGGGCGTGCGTCTGCTCCACCAGCTCCAGCATCTCGCGCCGGTTCCGCGCGAAGCTCTCCGAGCGGGGGTCGAGGGTCGAGGTCCAAACGCTCATGCCACGCGCTCCGCCATCTCGGCGGACACCGGGATCGGATGGGCCAGCAGGATCTGCGCGTAGCCCTTGCCCTGCGGGTCGTTGCGCAGGCTGGCCACGCCGCCCCCGCCCAGCACGTCGTGCAGCAGGAAGTTGACGGCGTTCGAGCCCGGCAGCAGGAACCGCTCCACCTTGCCCTGCAGGAAATGCGCGAAGGTGCGGGCCACCGTTTCCTCGTCCAGCGCCGCCCAGATCCAGGGAAGATATTCGGGCTTGCGCGCGATGATCCCGACATTGGCCTTGTCGCCCTTGTCCCCGCTGCGCCCCCAGGCGAGGCGGACCAGCGGAACCTCCGTCGCCGCGCCCTCCCCGGGCAGGGGCGGGGGCGCGGGGCGCGCGATGGCGGCAGGGTCGAAGGCCGGGCCCGAGGGCGTTTCAATGTCGATCGCTCGCCCGTCGATCTCAACCGAGACGGGCACGTCGCGCTTGGGCATCAGGAAGGAGAACAGTCGCACCACTGGAGAGGGCTTCGGCCGCCCGCCCTGGAACCCCGACAGCCCCGAGGGCGCGGCCAGCCCCACCCCCGTCGCCGCGCGGATCAGCGTCGCGATTCCCGCCTGCTCGGGGTGCTTGGCGGCGATCTTGACCACCACCTCCCGCGGCGCCTCGATCACGCGGGCCGCGCCGAACTGGCTCTCCGCGCCCAGCACCTCCACGCTGGTCTCCGTGAATTCGCCCAGGTTGCTGGCCCGCAACCCGGCTTCGGCGCGCGAGAAGGCGGCCCTGGCGAAGGTCCGTGCGCGCCCCTCGGCGTCGAAGCCGTAGAAGGTGTGGAGCGAGCCGCCCCGCCAGCCGTCGAACCAGGTGGCCGAGACCTTGTAGGAGGCCGGCGCCGGGAGGCCCTTCGCCCCCTCCACGCGCACCCGGTCCCGCCCGGTCTGCGCGAAGGACACCTGCGAGAAGTCGCAGGCCACGTCCGGGCAGAGATAGGCCTGCGGGTCCCCGATCTCGTAGAGCATCTGCTCGGCCACCGTCCCGACGCTGACCTTCCCGCCGGTCCCCTCCGGCTTGGTCACCTCGAAGGCGCCGGAGGGCTCGACCTCCGCTACGGGATAGCCGATGCGGTCGATGCTGTCGGCCACCTCCTCCCAGTCGGTGAAGTTGCCGCCCGTCGCCTGCGGCCCGCATTCCAGGATGTGGCCGGCCAGCGTGCCGCCCGCCAGCCGGTCCAGGTCCTGCGGCCCCCAGCCGAATTCATGGATGCAGGCGCCGAGCGTCACCGCGCTGTCCACGCAGCGTCCCGTGATCACGATGTCCGCGCCCGCGTCCAGCGCCCGGGCGATGGGGAAGGCGCCGAGATAGGCGTTGACGCTCGCCACCTTCGCCGGGTCGGGGAAGGGCGCGCCGGAGAACATCTCCCGCGCTTCGAGCTCGCCCGCCCGGTCGGTCAGGTCGTCGCCCAGCACCACCGCGACCTTGAGCGACAGTCCCTTGTTCTTGATCCTCTCCCTCAACGCCTCGGCGCAAGCTCTTGGATTCACGCCGCCCGCGTTGGAGACGATCTTGACTCCCTGCCGCGCGATCTCGTCGAGATGGGGGGCGAGGGCGGTGGTGACGAAGTCGCGGGCATAGCCGGCCTCGGGGTCCTTCGCGCGGGCGCGGGCCATGATCGACATGGTGATCTCGGCCAGATAGTCGAAGACGATGTAGTCGAGATCGGCGTTTTTCAGGAACTGCGGCACGGCCATCGGGGAATCGCCCCAGTAGCCGCTGGCGCCGCCGATGCGCAGCCTCTCGCCCTTCATGCGCGCCTCCTCCCTGTCTCTTGCCCATGAGGGCGGCTCAGTTATGCTGAGTCAAGATCGATCCCCGAGGGAGGCCGCCATGAGCGCGCCCGGCCGACGCACGCGCCGTCAGCGCGTCGAGGAGATGGAGGGGGCCATCCTCTCCGCCGCGCAGGCCGTCTTCGCGCGCGAGGGGTTCGAGGGCGCGCGCCTCGCCGAGATCGCGCGCGCGGCGGGCGTGGCGGAGGGGACCGTCTACCTCTACTTCGAAAACAAGAACGCGCTCTACAGCGCTGTTCTCAGAAGTTTTTACGCCGAGCTCACTCACGCCGCCGCGGACGGCGTGGCCCGCCTCTCCGGCACGCGGGAGCGTCTGGATTTCCTCGCCCGCCACCACCTCGCCCATGTCGGCCCGGCCTGGAAGATGTTCGCGCTGATGGCCTATCACGCGCGCTTCTCCGACGACTATCGCGGGGCGGAGACCTGGAAGCTGAACCGCGCCTACGCCCGGGTCTTCGACGGCGTGGTGCGCGAGGGCGCGGCGCGGGGCGAGCTGCGCGGGGATCTGCCGGTGGGCATGCTGCGCGACGCCTTCTATGGCGGTCTGGAATTCGCCTGCCGCAGCGCGCTGATCCGCGGGGAGGATCCCGCGGGGCTGGCGGAGGCGCTGACGCCGGCCTTTCTGGAGCAGTTCCTGGCGGGTGCCGCGGCGCCGGCCGGGGCCGGGCCGCCGGAGGCGAGCCGGCTGGAGCGGGCGGCGGCGCGGCTGGAGAAGGCGGCCGAGCGGCTGGAGGCCGCGGGCAAGTAACGACGTGACAGGGAGGAAGTGGCCTTGCAGTTGACCGAAGAGCATCGCGCGATCTCGGAGACCATGCGGAAATTCGTGGAGAGCGAGGTCAATCCGCACGCCGAGGAATGGGAGAAGGCGGCAGCCTGGCCCGCGCATGAGGTCCTGAAGGAGCTGGGCGATCTGGGGCTTCTGGGGATCAACAAGCCGGTGGAATACGGAGGGCAGGGGCTCGATTACTCCTATCACGCCGTGTTTCTCGAGGCGCTCGGGCACTCCCTGACCAACGGGCTGGGCATGGGCGTGGCGGTGCAGACGGACATGGCGACGCCGGCGCTGGCAAGACATGGCGCAGACGAACTGAGAAGAGAGTTTCTGGAGCCGGCAATAAAAGGCGAGATGGTGACCAGCATTGCGGTGTCGGAGCCCCACGCGGGGTCCGACGTGGCGCGGATCTCGACCAATGCTCGCAAGGATGGCGAGGATTACGTCATCAACGGCTCGAAGATGTGGATCACGAATTCGACGCAGGCGGACTGGCTCTGCCTGCTGTGCAATACCGGCGAGGGGCCGGTGCACAAGAACAAGTCGCTGATCGTGGTGCCGACGAAGACGAAGGGCGTCACGGTCGGCGAGCCTTTGGACAAGCTCGGTATGCGCTCCTCTGACACGGCGCCGGTGTTCTTCGACGATGTGCGGGTGCCGCAGCGCCATCGCATCGGGCCGGAGGGGCGCGGCTTCATCCTGCAGATGGAGCAGTTCCAGGAGGAGCGGCTGACGGCGGCCTTCACCAAGACCACGCAGCTGCAGCGCTGCATCGACATGACGCTCGATTACACGCGCGAGCGGCAGATCTTCGGCAAGCCGGTGCTGGCCAACCAGGCCGTCTATCACAAGCTCGCCGAGATGCAGGTGGAGGTGGAGACGCTGCGCTCGCTCGCCTGGCGGGCCGTGGATAAAATGCTTGCGGGCGAGGATGTTACGCAGCTCGCTTCGATGGCGAAGTTCAAGGCCGGGCGGCTTGGGCGGCTCGTGCCGGACGCCTGCATGCAGTACTGGGGCGGCATGGGCTTCATGTGGGACAACTTCGTGACCCGCTGCTACCGGGACCTGCGGCTGACCTCCATCGGGGGCGGAGCGGACGAGGTGATGCTCGACATCATCGCCAAGGGGATGGGCAGCTTCCCCAAGGGGTGAGGGCGGCGCCCCGGCGAAAGTATTCGCCAAGTAATGGCCTCGGCGGCGGTCCTGTGCGCCATGCGTGCACGGGACGTGCACGACCTGTATGCACATTTATTGCGAAAAGGTTGAGGCCGCCCCCGGCCGCGGCGGGGTGGGCGGGCGGGGCCGCGGCCGGGGGCGGCCCCGCCGTCCGGCTCAGCCGCGGCGGCGGGCGGCGAAGCCGAGGCCGGCGAGCGCGGCGGCCAGCAGCGGCAGCGCGGCGGGCGCGGGGACGGCGACAGCCCGGTCGAGGTCGAGCAGGGCGAAGTCCAGAGTGCTCTCGGACGTCTCGCTGATGTTCCAGGGATCCTCGCTTCCCGCCCAACGGCTTGTGTAGGGCGAGCCGGTTTGCATGCCAAGCCAGTACCAGGCGGTGCTTTCCGGCAGCACCGCATAGGCGGAGATCCACCAGTCTCCGGCCTCCAGAGAGACCGGGTCGAAGGCGACCTCGTACTCCAGGATCGGGCCGCCGCCCCAGAAGGAGCCCGTCTCCGCCACCGTGAAATCCGCGCTGTTGCGCGAGACGTCCGCGATCCGGGTCGGCGCACCGGATATGTCGCGGTGGAAGTTGATCACGAAGCCCTGAACCGTCTCGCCGGAGTTGTTCTTGCCGCTGAGGCGGAGCGTGTCGACCATGGCGGACGAGGTCAGC